>NZ_CP106793.1:2595000-2928333 GCF_025642135.1 Streptomyces cynarae
CTCGGCATGGGCGAGACCCGCGAGGAGGTCGGCGAGGCCCTGCGCCACCTGCACGACGCCGGCTGCGAACTGGTCACCATCACCCAGTACCTGCGGCCGAGCGTTCGCCACCACCCCGTGGAGCGCTGGGTGAAGCCGCAGGAGTTCGTGGAACTGAAGGAGGAGGCCGAGGAGATCGGTTTCTCCGGCGTCATGTCCGGTCCGCTCGTGCGCTCCTCGTACCGCGCCGGGCGGCTCTACCGGATGGCCGTCGAGCAGCGTCAGGCGGATGCTCCGCGGCAGGGCAGCACATACGTCGCCGCACAGGCCGTCTGACCCGGCCGTCACCCTGATGGTGGCACCCCGTGCCACTTCCCGTGTGTGAATCCGCACACAAGCGGCTACCGCCGGGTAGTGGCCGATTGACGCGGTCCCGACCGTCCCCGCAGCTAGCGGGCACCGTCGGGGCCGCGTTCGGGTTTTCGCGCTGCGCAGCAAGGCTTCATTGGCGTTTGACCGGTCGGTCACGTGCTGGTAACACCAAACAGTGAGCCTGGCTTTACGCCCGGTAGCACCCAGGCCACGAGCCGCCGACCCGAGGGGGACGTCCACCATGCAGGCCGCACCCGTACGTGCCAACGCGATCCCGTCGTTCACCGATGCACTCCGTGCCATCGAGTCGCTGCTCATGAGCAGCGGCCAGCGGACCGCCCGTCGCAACGCCTGGAACTCCGTCCTGGAGGACCGCCGCCGCGCCAAGGACCGCGTCGAGGCCGAGCGCGTCCTTGAGGCCGCGGCGTCCCGCTCGTAACAGCCGGTCCAGACCGGCGCCCCGCCCGTCACGGCCACCCGGTCCCGCCGATGGCCGCCACGCGGCGCCTCCCCGGCGCACCGGAGCGTCCCCACCGCTCCGCACCCGCTCCAACCCCGGCACTGCCGTCGTAGCCGCTTCCCCGGCCACGTAGACTGCGTGGCATGGCGAGGAAGGAAACTGCAGCGGACGCTGCGAACGCCGGGCGACTGAAGCAGATCGCCCTGACCTACAAGATGACCCGCAAGGCCGATCCGAAGATCGGTCTTGTACTCGCGGCTGTCGGAATCATCACCTTCGGTGTCTTCCTCGCGATCGGCTTCTTGATCGGCCACCCCATCTATCTCGGCATTCTGGGCCTCCTGCTCGCCTTCCTCGCGATGGCGATCGTCTTCGGACGCCGGGCCGAGCGCGCCGCCTTCGGGCAGATGGAGGGCCAGCCGGGCGCAGCAGCGGCGGTCCTGGACAACATCGGCCGCGGCTGGACCACCACCCCGGCGGTCGCGATGAACCGCAGCCAGGACGTGGTGCACCGCGCGGTCGGCAAGGCCGGCATCGTCCTGGTCGCCGAGGGCAACCCGAACCGGGTCAAGAGCCTGCTCGCCGCCGAGAAGAAGAAGATGGCGCGCATCGTCGCGGACGTACCGGTCCATGACGTCGTCGTGGGCACGGGCGAGGGTCAGGTCGAGCTGAAGAAGCTGCGCACGACGATGCTGAAGTTCCCGCGGGTCCTCACCGGTCCCCAGGTGACCGCCACGAACGACCGGCTGCGGGCCCTCGGTGACCTGATGAGCAACATGCCGCTGCCGAAGGGTCCTCTTCCGAAGGGGATGCGGATGCCGCGAGGCGGCCCGAAGGGCCGATGAGCCGACAAGTCGAGATCGCGTCGATCGGCCGTCCTGAGACGTCATGTCCCGGACGGCCGATCGGCGTTTTCGGGCCCGGCAGAAGTCTCGGGCCCGGTGGAAACCTCAGGTCCTGACCTCGACCGTCCCAGCCATCCGGTCGTGCAGCCCCCTGCCGTCCCGGTCCCAGACCAGCGGCGGAATGGCCAGGCACAGCAGGAGCGTGCGGAGCACCGCGCGCAGGGGCGAGACCCGGCCCGTGCCCAGGGCCACCACCCGCAGCCCGAAGAGGCGCTTGCCGGGGGTGAAGCCGATCGTGCCGACCGTGAGGATGCCGAGCGCGAAGAAGACGAGCAGCGCCCAGTTGCTCGTGGCCGGCTCATAGCCGTGGGTGATCAGACCGTATGCGATCAAGACGCACAGGCCCCAGTCGACGGCGAGGGCGCCGAGGCGCCGGCCCGGGCGGGCGATCGAGCCCGGCCCCTGCTCCGGCAGACCGAGCTGCTCCCCGCGGTATCCGAGGTCCGCCCCGGCTTCTTCCATGGCCGCGCGGGGACCGGAGAGCCACGATCCGATTGCTTGCCTGTTGTCCACCCGTCCACGGTATCGCTCCCGATTTGGCGGTCCGGCGGGCGGGGTCACTCAGGCGGGAGCTGGTTAACCTGGGAGAAACAAATGGGTCACGCCTGAGAAACCGCCCGTCCCTATGGTCGGCTGCAGCGTGTGCCACCGCACTGGCCGCACGAACGAACTACCACCCCGGCACGGACGGTCGGGAGTAGGAGGAGCTGGATGTTCCAGAACGCCGACGAGGCCAAGAAGTTCATCGCGGACGAGGACGTCAAGTTCATCGACGTCCGCTTCTGCGACCTGCCGGGCGTGATGCAGCACTTCACGGTGCCGGTTGAGGCGTTCGACCCGGACGACGAGCTCGCCTTCGACGGATCCTCGATCCGTGGCTTCCAGGCCATTCACGAGTCCGACATGGCGCTGCGCGCCGACCTGTCGACCGCACGCGTCGACCCGTTCCGCCGGGACAAGACGCTCAACATCAACTTCTTCATCCACGACCCGATCACGGGCGAGCAGTACTCCCGTGACCCGCGGAACGTGGCGAAGAAGGCCGAGGCCTACCTCGCCTCCACCGGGATCGCCGACACGGCGTACTTCGGTCCCGAGGCCGAGTTCTACGTCTTCGACAGCGTCCGCTTCGCCACCAGCGCGAACGAGTCCTTCTACCACATCGACTCCGAGGCGGGTGCCTGGAACACCGGCGCCCTCGAGGACAACCGTGGTTACAAGGTCCGCTACAAGGGCGGCTACTTCCCGGTCCCGCCGGTCGACCACTTCGCCGACCTGCGCGCCGAGATCTCCCTGGAGCTGGAGAAGGCCGGCCTGAAGGTCGAGCGCCAGCACCACGAGGTGGGCACCGCCGGCCAGGCCGAGATCAACTACAAGTTCAACACGCTGCTCGCCGCCGCTGACGACCTGCAGCTGTTCAAGTACATCGTGAAGAACGTGGCCTGGCGCAACGGCAAGACCGCGACCTTCATGCCGAAGCCGATCTTCGGTGACAACGGCTCGGGCATGCACGTGCACCAGTCCCTGTGGAGCAACGGCGACCCGCTGTTCTACGACGAGGCCGGTTACGCGGGCCTGTCGGACACCGCCCGCTACTACATCGGCGGCATCCTCAAGCACGCCCCGTCGCTGCTGGCCTTCACCAACCCGACGGTGAACTCGTACCACCGCCTGGTGCCCGGCTTCGAGGCCCCGGTGAACCTGGTGTACTCGCAGCGCAACCGCTCCGCCGCGATGCGCATCCCGATCACCGGCTCGAACCCGAAGGCCAAGCGCGTCGAGTTCCGCGCCCCGGACTCCTCCGGCAACCCGTACCTGGCCTTCTCGGCGCTGCTGCTGGCCGGCCTGGACGGCATCAAGAACAAGATCGAGCCGGCCGAGCCGATCGACAAGGACCTGTACGAGCTGGCTCCCGAGGAGCACGCGAACGTCCCGCAGGTCCCGACCTCGCTGTCGGCCGTCCTCGACTCGCTCGAGGCCGACCACGAGTTCCTCCTCCAGGGCGACGTCTTCACGTCCGACCTGATCGAGACGTGGATCGACTTCAAGCGCACGAACGAGATCGCCCCGCTCCAGCTGCGTCCGCACCCGCACGAGTTCGAGCTCTACTTCGACGTGTGAGCCGGCCGCTGCCGCAGCAGTGACACGGAGCCCCGTCCCCGCCTCCGGGTGGAGACGGGGCTCCGTCGTTCCCCCGGACCTCCCGGAGAGTTTCCACACGCACTCTTTGCCTGCCACGGAGCCGTTCGGAACCGGTTCATGGTTCGGGTTGGGCGCACAATGGGGGTGGGACGAGTGCCTTACTGCGGGGTACTGCGGGGTGATGCACGATGCGGAGCCGGTTCCAGAGTGATCGGCGGCTGACCGTCCGGATGACGGTCACGCTGTTTCTGCTCGGATTGCTGTACGTGGCGTTCGTCGCCGCGTTGATCGCGTTGCTGAAGTCCTGGGTGCTGGTCGTCGTGATCGCGGCGGCGGCACTGGGCGCTCAGTACTGGTTCTCGGACCGGATCGCGCTGTACGCCATGCACGGGCGGATCGTGGAGCGTGAGGAGTATCCACAGCTGCACGGTGTGGTGGACCGGCTGTGCGCCGTGGCCGACATGCCGAAGCCGCTCGTCGCCGTCTCCAATCTGGACATGCCGAACGCGTTCGCGACCGGCCGCAACCCCGATCACGCCGTGCTGTGCGTGACCACCGGGCTGCTCAGGCGTCTGGAGCCCGAGGAACTGGAGGGCGTGCTCGCGCACGAGCTGTCGCACGTGGCGCACAAGGACGTCGCCGTCATCACCGTGGCGTCGTTCCTCGGGGTGATCGCCGGGCTGGTGGTCCGGTTCGCGTTCTACTCGGAGCTGTTCGGCGGGCGGGGCCGCAAGGACCAGAACACCATCGCCGTCTTCGGCGCCGTCATGGGGATCTCGGCGCTCGTCTACGCGATCAGCTTCCTGCTGATCCGGGCCCTGTCCCGGTACCGGGAGCTGGCCGCGGACCGCGCCGCCGCGCACCTGACCGGACGGCCGTCGGCGCTGGCGTCCGCGCTGACCAAGGTCACCGGGGACATCGCCCGCATCCCGACGCAGGACCTGCGGACGGCCCAGGCGTTCAACGCCTTCTACTTCACCCCCGCCTTCGGTTCCGACCCGGGCATCTCCCGTCTGTTCTCCACGCACCCGACCCTGGAGCAGCGGCTCGAGCAGCTCGCCCGCATCTCCGCGGAGCTCGGCGAGGCGGCGGCGCCGGGAAAGGCGGGCTGAGCGCCGATGGGGCTCCTGGACATCCTGCTCGGCCGTACGAAGCCGGTGGCACCCGACCTCGACCAGCTGTTCGCCCTGCCGTCGGCGGCGATCACGCTCGAGGCCGCCGCCGGGTTCACCCCGACAGGGACCGGCGCGGTCTGCTTCGCCACGGTGGAAGGTGGCGCCTTCACCCAGGCCAACCGGGAGGTCCAGGCGCTCCTCGACGCCGACACCGACCGCACCGGGCCGCCCGTCGAGCTGCAACGGGACGACTACGGCTACTCGTGGCTGGTCTCCCGCCGCACCCCCGACCAGCTGTCCGCCCTGGTCAACGATCTGCACGCGGTGAACAGCGCCATGGAGGTCAACGGCTTCGGACCGCAGCTGCTGTGCTCGGTGGCCGGCTTCCAGGACACGAGCGGGCGACGACTGGGGCTGGTGTATCTGTACAAGCGGGGCACCTTCTATCCGTTCGCGCCGCTCGCCGGGCAGGGCGAGCGGCGCGACAACGCGCTGGAGCTGCAGATCAAGGCGACCCTCGGGAACGATCTGCGGATCGAGCAGGACCTCGGCCGGTGGTTCCCCATCTGGGGCACACCCGGCCTGTGACGCCTGCTCCTCCTCGCGCTTCCTACTTGCCGCCCTCCTGGCGGCGGGCCTCGAAGGGGCGCTCGCGGCGGTAGCGGCGCTCCCACTTGGCCTGCTGGTCACGGCGCGCGCGGTACTCCTGGTAGCTGGCCGCCGAGGCCGGGGCCCCTCCGGTGCCCGCGGCAGACGAGCCGCGACCGTACCGCACGTACAGGACGAACAGCGCTATGGCGGCGAGCCACCAGATGTGGTTGCCGAATCCGAAGAGGACGAGGACGACGGTTCCGGCAAGGATGATGGTGCCCATGACGCCCTCCTTCGCTTGGGTGAGTGGTTGTGCCACGGGGATTCGACGGGGTGCCGGGGATCCGTGACCCCGTCGGATGTGTGTCCAGCGTAGGGAGGCGGTCACTGCGGGTGCATCTGCTTTTCGATCCGAGGGAGACGGCATGGGCGACGGAGGGCGGCACATCGGGACGGCGGAGCGGCGGGCCCGGCTCGCGGTGCGGCACCGGCTGGGTGCCCGGTCGCGGGCGGTGACACCCGAGGAGGTGGCCGGGTCGCTCGTCGCGCTGCACGGCACGGATCCGGCCACGGTGTACCTCGCCGTCGGGGCGCGCCTCGCGGACGCGGACAAGACCGTGGCGGAGGTCGAGCGGGCGCTGTACGAGGACCGGACGCTGGTGCGGATGCACGGCATGCGGCACACCGTGTTCGTGTTCCCGACCGAACTCGCCGCCGTGGTGCACGCGTCGACCGGCCTGGTGAACGCGGCGAAGGCCCGCGCCGCGCTGGTCAAGGACGTGGTGTCCGGAAGCGGTGGCCGGCTGACGGCTCAGTGGCTCGCGGAGGTCGAGGCGTCGGCGCTGGCCGCTCTGGCCAGGCGCGGTCAGGCGACCGTCGGCGAACTCACCAGGGACGAGCCTCGGTTGAAGGAGCAGTTCACCTACGGCGCGGGCAGGAGCTACGAGGCCCCGCAGACCGTGTCGTCGCGGCTGATGCGCGTCCTCGGTGTCGAGGGCCGGGTCGTCCGGGGACGCCCCCTGGGTGCGTGGACGTCGTCGCAGTTCCGTTGGGCCGTCGCCCCGCCTCACCCCGAACTCCCGCCCGAAGGGGCCCAGCGGGAGCTGCTGCGACGCTGGCTGGAGGCCTGCGGGCCGGCCACGGAGGGGGATCTGAAGTGGTGGACCGGTTGGAGGGTCACGGAGGTGCGCCGGTCGCTGACGGCGATCGGGGCGGTACCGGTGACGCTGGACGGCGGGGCGACGGGTTACGTGACGCCGGGCGACGAGGAACCGCAGCCGGCCGTCGAACCGTGGGCGGCACTGCTCCCGGCCCTGGATCCGACGGCGATGGGCTGGCAGGACCGTGACTGGTACCTGGCCCCCGAGCTGCGCCCGGCCCTGTTCGACGGCAGCGGCAATGTCGGTCCGTCGGTGTGGTGGGACGGCCGGGTGGTCGGGGGGTGGGCTCAGCGGGCGGACGGCGAGGTGGTGTGGCGCGTACTGGACGGGGAGGGGTTGGGCCGGGACGCCCACGAGGCGATCGAGCGGGAGGCGGCCCGTCTGGGGTCGTGGCTGGCCGGCACCCGGGTGACGCCGCGCTTCCGGACACCGCTGGAGAAGGAGCTGTCCAACCGGCCCGGACCGTCCGGCAATTGAGGTCGAGGCCGTTCGGGCCGACCGGGGCTCAGGGGCGGAGCCACCGGGGACGGCAGCCCCGACGCCGGGTGCCCATGAGCGAGAGGGCACCCGGCGCGGCGCTCAACGGCTGTAGCGCATCAGTGCCCGCACCATGTGGCACGTCGTGTCCGACGGCGGCCGTATCCCGACCCGCTCCGCCGTGCTCCGTATCGTCTCGTTGTGCGCCTGGTTCGGTACGTACACGCCGGAGTCGAGCAGGGCGATGGCGAGGCGCATCGCCTTCAGGCGCCGGTTGTGCGTGACGTACCACTCGCGCGGCCGCCCCGGAGGGAGCGGTCGCTTGGCCGTCGGTGCGTACGGCAGGTCCATCGGGACCGGTCGCCGCGCCGTCGACCGGGTCGGCTTCGGCTTGGTTGCGGCAGCGGGCACAGGCATCCTCCTGTCGCGGTCAGGGAGGTGCCGGACACCCCGGCGCCCCCCTCGAACACTGCTTCTATTTTACTGCCCCCCACTGACAAAAGTCCCTGGCCACAGGCCATTTGAGCCAGGTTGTGACATGGGTGAGAAGGGGGGTGTCGGCTACCGTGTGAGGCATGGAGATCTGGATCAACCCGGCCTGCTCGAAGTGCCGCAGCGCCCTCACCCTGCTCGACGCCGAGGGCGCCGACTACACCGTGCGCCGCTACCTGGAGGACGTGCCGACTCAGGACGAGATTCGCGAGGTCCTCGACCGGCTGAACCTCGAACCCTGGGACATCACGCGAACCCAGGAGGCCGACGCCGAGGAACTGGGCATGAAGGAGTGGCCGCGGGACGCCGCCTCGCGCGACCGCTGGGTGCGTGCGCTCGCCGAGCACCCGCGGCTCATCCAGCGGCCGATCATCACCGCGGACGACGGTACGGCCGTGGTCGGGCGCACGGAGGAGGCCGTACGGGACGCCCTGTCCCGCTGACGCCGACTCCCCTGTGACCTACGTTACTTCGCTGACTCCTGTAAACCGCTGAGTAACTCCGTTCGGTATCTCGTACATAGCGGCGTACCTATCGCGTCCGGTCGCCGGTGACGGCGGCCGGGGACAGGAGGCGCGCATGTCGCGTAGGAGAACCCTCAGTCCCAAGAAGAAGATCGCGCTGGCGGTCACCGCCGTCGCCGTGGCCGGCAGTGGGGCCTTCGCCCTCGCCGCCACCTCGAACGCGGCGAACGTGCAGAACGCGTCGACCTCGACGGTCTGTCAGGGCCTGGCCACCGCGCTCGGCAACAACGAGTCGTTCATCGCCGCGCAGAAGGCCAACCCGGACGCCCAGTCGGCGGCGCGGATCGCCAACCGCGAGGCCGTGGTCGCCGAGATCAAGCGGAAGCAGGAGGCGTCCGGCTGCCAGGTCGGGGAGTCGATCCAGGCGGGTCAATCGGGATCGGCGCAGTCCGGCGGCGCCGCGCAGGCCGGGGGGTCGGCTCAGGACCCCCAGGCCTCGCAGGCCGCCACCACCGCGCCTGCCACGACCGCACCCGCGAACAACACGGGAGGCGCCGGCACCGCTGCTTCAGGCCAGCAGGTCTGCAAGGGCTCCACGGTGACGCTCTCCGGTGAGGGCGGCGCCCCGGCCGCGTCCAGCAACCAGTTCCCGGCGGGGACGACCCTGAAGGTCACCAACCTGGACAACAACAAGTCCACGACGGTGAAGGTCACCTCCGTCTCCGGCAGTTGCGTGCTCCTCAACAACGCCGCCTTCGAACAGGTCCGCGAACCCGGCAAGTTCCTGATCCGCCGCGCCCTGATCGAGAAGGTGGGGTGAGGCCGGCGGTTCAGTAACTCCAGAAGGCGGCACGTCACGTGGCACGGTCCTGCTGTTCGCGGCCACGAGCAGCAGGACCGGCACCCCGGTCGAGCGCAGCGCGGCGGCGCTCGGACGCGGGTCCGTGACCGGTTCCGGGTCGGGAAGCCGACGGTCGCCACTGGAGCCGCGGCCGCTCCGCTCGGAGCGGGCCCCGAGGTCGGCCACCGTACAGGGGGCGGTGGCCGGCCTCACGTGCGCTGAGCCGAGGCTCAGCCACGGGGCCGGTGGCGTACGCGCCACAGGTAGGTGGCGTACCCGACGGGGGTTTGCGGGCCACTCGACAGGGGTCGATGGCCTACGCGCCGGAAGGGGACGGATCGGTCACCGTGTGAATCCCGGCACGGGAGCCCCCGGTAACACGGGGTTCACATCAGGGCAATGGCCGGGAAATCGCCTGTTGACATGCTGCCGGGCATCACCCGGCGCCCCACTGCCGCAGCGCCGCGCACCCGCACGACCTCTGCGACTGCGCTGTCGACCGCGCAGTCGAGACCACCCCCGAAGGATGTGGCCCATGGCCTTCAAGGCTGAGTACATCTGGATCGACGGCACCCAGCCGACCGCCAAGCTCCGGTCCAAGACGAAGATCCTGGCCGACGACGCCAAGGGCAAGGAGCTTCCGATCTGGGGCTTCGACGGGTCCTCCACGAACCAGGCCGAGGGCCACTCCTCGGACTGCGTGCTCAAGCCGGTCTTCTCCTGTCCCGACCCGATCCGCGGCGGCGACGACGTCCTGGTGCTGTGCGAGGTCCTCGACACGGACATGACCCCGCACCCGTCCAACACCCGTGCCGCGCTGGCCGAGGTGGCCGAGAAGTTCGCCGCTCAGGAGCCGATCTTCGGTATCGAGCAGGAGTACACCTTCTTCGACGGCTCGCGTCCGCTCGGCTTCCCGGAGGGCGGCTTCCCGGCCCCGCAGGGCGGCTACTACTGCGGTGTCGGCGCCGACGAGATCTTCGGCCGTGAGGTCGTCGAGGCGCACCTGGACAACTGCCTGAAGGCGGGCCTCGGCATCTCCGGCATCAACGCCGAGGTGATGCCCGGCCAGTGGGAGTTCCAGGTCGGCCCGCTCTCCCCGCTCGAGGTCGCCGACCAGCTGTGGGTGGCCCGCTGGCTGCTGTACCGCACCGCCGAGGACTTCGGCATCTCCGCGACCCTGGACCCGAAGCCGGTCAAGGGCGACTGGAACGGTGCCGGTGCGCACACCAACTTCTCGACCAAGGCGATGCGCGAGGGCTACGACGCCATCATCACCGCCTGCGAGTCGCTCGGTGAGGGCTCCAAGCCGCTCGACCACGTCAAGAACTACGGCGTCGGCGTCGAGGACCGCCTCACCGGTCTGCACGAGACCGCCCCGTGGAACGAGTACTCGTACGGCGTCTCCAACCGCGGTGCCTCGGTCCGCATCCCGTGGCAGGTCGAGAAGGACGGCAAGGGCTACATCGAGGACCGCCGTCCGAACGCCAACGTCGACCCGTACCTGGTGACCCGGCTCATCGTCGACACCTGCTGCACGGCGCTGGAGAAGGCCGGCCAGGTCTGATCGGCTCCCCACAGCTCCCGGAAGGGGCGCCCGCCGTGGTGGCGGGCGCCCCTTCCGCACTTCGAGGGTGCTCGGGCACGCCGGGAAAAAGAGCGTCCAAGCAGTGAGAGCAGGCTCCTGTCACGGGCGTGTGTCTGCTTCAATGAGAACCATGGCCAGCTTCCAGAAGTTCAGTGCGACGGGTCGCCGTGACCTCGAGCCCTTCTGGCCTTCCCGTCAGCACCACGACTTCGACCGGGTGTGTTGTCGCGCGAACACCGCGCGGGCCCTGTAGAGCCGTACACCCGGCAGCCGTACCGGCACAGCCGTCCTTCCGGCCTTCGGCCAGCGCGCACGACGTACGTCCCCCGACGAACTCCTCGCGCGAAAGAGCTGACCTCTCATGGCGACCACTCGTTCTCTCTCCACCGCCACCCTCACCACCGCCACCCCGCCGAACGGCTCCGCACGGCACCGGCTGCGTGCCGTCGACCGGGACGAGGCCGTCGACGTGGCCGACTTCCTGCCGCCGGGCGCCACCTGGCTGCCGGCGCCCCCGCACACGCTGCCGAACCTGCCGGGCCGCCCGCCGATGATCGGCTACCTGGTACTCGTCCCGGCCGACCAGCAGCCCCCGTTCCCGCCCGTCGCGGTGCCCGACCAGCCGGACACGGGACAAGCCGTGGGCGCGGACCCGCTCGTCCGCGTCGACACCGGCCGGCGCACCGCCGAGGTGGACGGGCGGCCGCTCGACCTGACCTATCTGGAGTTCGAGCTGCTCGCCCACCTGGTGGCGCACCCGCACCGGGTGCACACCCGGGACCAGCTGGTGACCACGGTGTGGGGCTACGGCCACGTGGGCGACGGGCGCACCGTGGACGTCCACATCGCCCGGCTGCGGCGCAAGCTGGGCGCCGAGCACCGCGACACCATCCGGACGGTGCGCCGCGTGGGCTACAAGTACGTCCCGCCGACGGGCCGTTGACCGTCTGCTGACGGCAGATTCCCGTTCCCTCCGGCCGCCCGTCCGGGCAGAGTCACCGGCATGAGGCTTCTGGTACTGGGTGGTACGGAGTTCGCGGGACGGGCCGTCGTGGAGGCGGCCCTCGGACGCGGCTGGGACGTGACCGTCTTCAACCGGGGGACGCACCGACCCCCGGCCGGTGTGCGGTCGTTGCAGGGCGACCGCACCGCGCCCGACGGGCTCGCCGCCCTCGTGGAAGGCGAGTGGGACGCCGTCGTCGACACCTGGTCGGCGGCGCCCCGAACCGTGCACGAGGCGGCACGGCTGCTGCGGGGCCGCGCAGGGCGGTACGTGTACGTGTCGAGCTGCTCGGTGTACGCCTGGCCCGCGCCGGCCGGGTACGACGAGAGTGCCCCGCTGGTCGAGGGCGCCGAGCCCGACGCCGGCACGACCGACTACGCGCGCGACAAGCGGGGCGCCGAGATCGCCGCCGTCGAGGCCTTCGGCGCGGACCGCTCCGTGCTCGTACGGGCCGGGCTGATCCTCGGCCCGTACGAGAACGTCGGCCGGCTGCCGTGGTGGCTGACCCGCATCGCGCGCGGCGGGCCCGTGCTGGCGCCGGGGCCTCGGGAGCTGCCCCTTCAGTACGTCGACGTGCGCGACATGGCCGAGTGGATCCTCGGGGCGGCGGAGCGGGAGCTCGGCGGGCCGTACAACATGATCAGCCCGCAGGGGCACGCCACCATGGGAGAGCTGCTCGACGCGTGCGTGGACGTGACCGGCGCGGCGGCGGAACTGTGCTGGACCGGGCCGGAGGTGATCCTGGACGCGGGTATCGAGCCGTGGACGCAGCTGCCGGTGTGGGTCCCGCCGGGCAGCGACATGCACGACTCCCTGCACTCCGCCGACGTCTCGCGGGCGCTGGCGACGGGCCTGAGTTGCCGTCCCGTCGGGGAGACCGTCACCGACACCTGGGCGTGGCTGCGGGACATCGGCGGCACGGCGCCGATGCGTCCGGACCGCACCTCGAAGGGGCTCGACCCGGAGGTGGAGGCGAGGGTGCTCGCGGGCCTGTCCGGGGGTGTACCTGACACCACCCCCTGACGGGGGCTCCACCCCGTGACCTCGCCGCCCTCCCCGGCGAGACTGCTGCCATGAACACCAACACGAAGAGCGGCTCTCCTCACACGAGGGCCCGGGCCGTCGCACTGGCGGCGGGGCGGGGGTTCGTGCTGGCCCTGGTGATCCTTCCGGGTGCGGTCGTGTGCTCCACGCTGTCCCTGGTGTCCATCTCGCTCATCCCGATCGGCGTCGGGCTGGTCACCACACCGTGGGTGCTGACGCAGGTGCGGGCGTTCGCCGACTGGCGGCGGGTGCTGGCGGCGGAGTGGGGTGGAGTGAAGATCCCGTCTGCGTACCGGCCGGTCCCCGAGGACGCCAACCCCTGGACGCGGACGTACGTGATGCTCGGCGACCCGGCGACCTGGCGGGATCTGCGGTGGTTGCAGGTGGACATGACGGCGGGGTACCTCACCGCGCTGCTGCCGACCGTACTGCTGATCTACCCGCTGGAGGGGTTCGCGGTCGCGGCCGGGCTGTGGCGGCCGTTGTCCGAGTACGGCGGGTACTGGTACGGCTTCGTGCACGTCACCGACCAGGCCTCCGCGCTCGGCGCCGGCGCTCTGGCCGCCGTCCTCCTCGCCCTCGTCCCGCTGGCTCCGCGCCTGCTGGCCGTCCACTTCCGGCTCACCCGGGCCGTACTGGGCGCGAGCCAGGGGGAGTTGGCCGAACGGGTCCGGGTGCTGACCGAGACCCGCCGGGACGCCGTGGACACCGCCGCGGCCGAACTGCGCCGGATCGAGCGGGACCTGCACGACGGGGCGCAGGCCCGGCTGGTGGCGATGGGCATGGACCTGGGCACCATCGAGATGCTGCTCGACAAGGACCCGGCGAAGGCCAGGGAACTCCTCGCTCAGGCCCGCCGCTCCTCCGTGGAGGCGCTGGCCGAGCTGCGCGAACTCGTCCGCGGCATCCATCCGCCGGTACTCGCCGAGCGTGGACTGGGCGATGCCGTACGGGCGTTGGCGTTGCGGCTGCCCCTCGCCACCGAGGTGAACGTCGAGCTGGACGGCCGCGCCGATGCGCCGGTCGAGTCGGCCGCCTACTTCGCGGTCAGCGAGGTCCTCACCAACGCGGTCAAGCACTCGGGCGCCGACCGGATCTGGGTCGACCTCCACCACGGCGAGGGCATGCTGCGCATCTCGGTCACCGACAACGGCAAGGGCGGCGCGGTGATCGGCGCGGGTTCCGGGCTCTTCGGAGTCGAGCGGCGGCTGGGTACATTCGACGGCGTCCTGGCCGTCAGCAGCCCCGCGGGCGGTCCCACCATGGTCACCATGGAGATCCCGTGCGCGTTGTCCTAGCGGAAGACCTCTTCCTGCTGCGCGACGGACTGGTCCGGCTGCTCGAGGCCCACGACTTCGAGATCGCCGCCGCCGTCGAGTCCGGTCCCGAGCTCGCCCGCGCGCTGGCCGAACTGACCCCCGACGTCGCCGTGGTGGACGTACGCCTGCCGCCCACGCACACCGACGAGGGCCTGCAGTGCGCGCTGCGGGCCCGCCGGGAGCGGCCCGGGCTACCGGTGCTGGTGCTGTCGCAGCACGTGGAGCAGCTGTACGCGCGGGAGCTGCTCGCCGACGGCACCGGCGGGGTGGGCTATCTGCTCAAGGACCGGGTGTTCGACGCGGAGCAGTTCGTGGACGCCGTACGACGGGTCGCGGCGGGCGGCACCGCGATGGACCCGCAGGTGATCCAGCAGCTGCTGACGCGGCGTGCGGCGGACGACCGGCCCCTGGCGCGGCTGACGCCCCGTGAGCTGGAGGTGCTGGAGCTGATGGCGCAGGGCCGCTCGAACGCGGCGATCGCCGACCGGCTGGTCGTCACCGAGCGGGCGATCGCGAAACACACCTCCAATATCTTCGCGAAACTGGGCCTCGAGGTTTCCGACGACGACAATCGGCGGGTTCTGGCCGTGCTCGCCTATTTGGATCACGGACGCTGAACCGGCTGAATCAAATTCAAAAAAGTGAGATCTACCCGTCTCAACTCCCGCTGAAACAGGGGCTTCTGCACCTCTTGCACCCGAATTGCCCTCAGGAACTTCCAAGTTTTTCTCCGGCCCCTGAACACCCCACCGGCCTCCTGCGTATGGGATGACGCCGCTTCACCCCTGTCGGGCGCCTCCGCCCCGAAAGGAAGTCAGAGGAGTTCCATGGGACGCAACACGAGAAAACGCCGTACGCCGCTGGCCACCAAGGCCATAGCCGCCTCGGCTGCCCTAGCGCTCGGTGGGGGCGGGCTGCTCTGGGCCAACTACTTCGCCTCGGCCCACGAGACGAACAACCAGGCGTGGGGAGGGAATCAGACAAAGGCCGCCAGCGCGCAGGTGGCGACGATCTCCTGCCCGGACGTCGGTCAGAAGTTGACGAACGTGCCGGCCGCGGCTCGCAACGGCGTGGCCGCGGAGCTCGCGAACCTCGACAAGCAGATCACCGAGGCGTACTCCCGGCTCGCCTCCACCCGCCAGGCCCAGGCGAACGACGCGAGCTTCGTGCAGAACGCGATCGTCGGCCCGCTGAAGGAGAAGCGGGCCGCGACGATCGACCGGATCAGGATCGACGTCCAGCGGGTCGGCGGGACGTTCGACCAGTCGCTGTCCCAGCTCGCCGCCTGCACCACGCTCACCGCCAACCAGACGAACACCGGCCAGACGGGCGGCGGTCAGCAGAACGGCGGCCAGCAGCAGGGCGGCCAGCAGCAGCAGGGTGGCCAGCAGCAGAACGGTGGCCAGCAGCAGGGCAACAACGGTCAGCAGCAGGGCAACGGCGGCCAGGCCGGAAACGGCCCGGTGGCGGCCGACTTCGTCGACATCACGAAGGTCGCCCCGAACGTCCAGGGCAAGCCGCGCAAGACCGGCAACGCCTCGACGGGTCAGTTCGTCACGCGCTGCGGTGTGAACGCGAACAAGAACCACAACACCGACAACGTGATCGTGGCGCCCGGCGTGGCCAACGGCGCGCACCACCTGCACGACTACGTCGGCAACCAGAAGGTCAACGCCTTCTCCAGCAACCAGACGTTCCTTCAGGGCGGCACCAGCTGCCAGAACAAGAACGACCTGTCGGCGTACTACTGGCCGGTCGTCCGCATCCAGGACGGCACGCAGGACTTCGACCAGAACAAGGACGGCGGCGGCAAGGAAGGCAACGTCGGCCGGATCCTGACCCCCGTCCAGGCGGAGATCAAGTACGTCGGCAACCCGAGCAGCAAGGTCGTCGCGATGCCGCAGTTCCTGCGCATCATCACCGGTGACGCCAAGACCACCACCAACGGTCTGGCGAACGCCAACGCGCACTGGAGCTGCACCGGCTTCGAGAACAAGGTCCAGCTGACGACGCAGTACCCGATCTGCCCGCAGGGCAGCAACGTGGTCCGCACGTTCGCCTTCCAGAGCTGCTGGGACGGCCAGAACATCGACAGCGCCAACCACCGCACGCACGTGGCCTTCGCCGACCCGGCGAGCGGCGTCTGCGGGAACGGCTTCAAGGCGATCCCGCAGCTGACGATGCGCCTCGTGTACAAGATCAACCCGCCGGTCATCCAGAACGGCCAGGTGAAGAACGCCTACGCGGTGGACGGCTTCCCGGACCAGCTCCACAAGGCGGCCACCGACCACGACGACTTCATCAGCGTCACGACCGGCGGCCTGGCGAACAAGATCGCCAACTGCATCAACTCCGGTCAGAGGTGCCAGTGACCCGACCGGGTCGGTGACCCGACTGAGCCGGTGACCCACTGACGAAGGCCGGTGGCGGGAGATCCCGCCACCGGCCTTCGTGGTGTGCCGCCCGGCCCGGCTCAGCCGCTGTGACCGGCGTGGGAGTGGTGGTCGACGCCCACCTCGACATCGCCGCCGAGCTTGCCGCGCAGCGCCTTGACCACTCCGTCGTCGCCGACGGCGACCCACTTGCGGCCCACGAGGTAGTAACCGCCGTAGTCCTTGGCATCGTTGATCCACTCGCGTTGGCCGCGGTCGGTGGCGAAGGTGGCGAGCACGAACTTGCCGTTGGAATTGGTGCAGATGGCCTGACGGATCTCGTCGGCGTCCGTCTGGATGTTCGGCTTGCAGTTCACGTCCGCCGCCAGATCCTCGAGGCTGCCGGTCGCGGCCGCCGGGACCTGGTCCTGGGCGGCCCCGGACGACCCGCCCGATCCGCCGCAGCCGGTCAGCACCAGCAGGGCGACGACGGCACCGGCCGCCAGCTTCTCGCGCGTCCACCTCATGTGTTCCTCCGGTCCTTCGGGCCATGCCGCTGGGAGCCCCCGCGAGGGGCCCTGCCCTTCCGTACGGCTGTGGTGCGTCCGGTGCTCAATGGCGGCACATCTGTGCGACAGTGTGCCGTCGGTACTCGTGACGAGGGGGATGGATGAGCACACCGGGCTGGGAGGAGCGCCTGGCCGCGGCCTGGGCCGCTTTCGACGACTACGCCGAGGGGGGCGCCGCGGACTTCCGCGCGCTGATCGACGCCCTCGTCGCCGAGCTGCCCGACGACAGCCCGCTCGCGCCGTTCGAACGGGCCTGCGCCTGGGACTCGACGGGCCACTCGGACCGGGCGGTGCCGCTGTACCGGGAGGCGCTGGCGCGCGGCCTCGACGGCTACCGCGGTCGCCGGGCCAGGATCCAGCTGGCCAGCTCGCTCAGGAACATCGGGCAGCCCGAGGAGGGCGTCAAGCTGCTGACCCCGGAACTCGACGGGCCGTCGGACGAGTTGGACGACGCGGTACGCGCCACTCTGGCCCTGTGCCTGTCGAGCCTGGGCCGCGACCGTGAGGGCCTCGCCCTGGTCCTCGGCGCGCTCGCCCCCCATCTGCCGCGCTACCAGCGGTCGATGGCGAACTACGCACGGCTCCTGGTCGAACCCGGGGACTGAGCCCGGCAGGGCCGCCACGCCCGGTCAGCGGAGTTCAGCGGGGCCTGCCCCTATGCGGCCGATCGCCCTCCTGGCGCGGCAAGCGGGGCCGGCCCGGTGCCGATGCGGGTCCGGCCATCGCGGCTGCGGGCGTGCTGCCTCCGCTCACCACCGCGCTGCCGCGGTGGCGGCGAGGCGGGCCGGCGTCCCGGTGACCAACCTCTGTCTCGCTCGTTTTGCCGGACGTGCAGCCACAGGATGTCGCCCCGCGCCCCACTCCGACCTCCGGACCGGTCGTCGACGTCGAGCAGGCCGAGGCCGCTCTCGTCGAGCACTACCCCCGGCTCGTGCGGCTCGCCTATCTGGTGCTGCCGACGGGCCTCGGCCGCACCCGGCGGGTGTTGACCGCGCACGCCCTGGTCCAGCGGGCGCTGCCCCACGGGCGCGCCGCCGCCTCGGTGATCCCGGCCCAGGCGACCGGCCGCGACGGCGACCCCGGGTACTCCTTCGTCCGCCTCCGGGTGCTGCGTACGGCACTGGAGGCGGGAGCGCCGCTGCGGCGCGCCGCCTGGCCGAAGCGCTCCCAACTGCCGCCGCTGCTGCCGCAGGTGTGGGGTCTGAAGCTCTTCCCGCGCTCGGGCGGCGCCGACGAACTCGCCCTGGAACAGCGGCTGTCGTCGCTCTCCGGCCCGGCCCGCGCCGCCTACGCCCTGCGCAGCCTGGAGAAGCTCCCCGACGACCAAGTGCGCAAGGTGCTCGCCGCGGCGGGCGTCACGGAAGCGGCGGTCGCGGTCCGGCAGGCCGCGAAGGTGCCCGTGCAGGACGCGCTGCTGGACTCCCCCGAGTTCGACCCGTGCTCCCTCCAGGCCCGGCCCACCGACCTGATGCGGCGCCGCCGGCACGCCAAGGCGGCGCTCGCCGCGGCGGCGGCCGTCGCGGTGTGCGGAGCACTGCTCGCACTGCCCGGCGGCGGCTGGGGCACGGACGACGCGGCCGCTCCCTCGGACGCTCTGAACCCGGCCGCGCAGGCCGCCGTTGACCCGGCCCGGTTGACGACGGTGCCGCCCGCCGCCTGGAAGACCTCGGCGCGCACCGACTTCTCCGTGTGGCCCGCGCGCGGTGCCCTCACCCGAGACCGGGCGCTGCTGCGGCGCGCGCTCACCGCCTGGGCGCGGCCCCGTGACTCCGTCCGGGTCTCGATGACCCCGGGCACCCCCTCGGGCGCTCCGCCCGGTCCGCCGCGGCTGCTGTACGCGGGACAGGTCGACTCCGCGCGCGTGGTGGTCTTCTACGACGGTCTGCGCATCGTGCGCTACGCCGAGCCGAAGGACGGCTCCCGGGGGGCCGCGCTGGACTTCGCCCGGGTCGACGGGGCGGGCGGAGCCGAGGCGGACGCGGTGGTGCTGGACCGCGCCGACGGCAACGTCCGCTATCTGACGGCCCCCTGGGTGACCGGCGCCGTCGAGCGCGACCTGCGCAAGCCGACGGCGGGGACGATGAACCTCGGCCTGACCGGCGGGGTGACCGCGCCGCTCGCGAGTCCGGCGCAGCAGTCCGGCTCGTGCTCGTCGTGGAACGTGTTGCAGCTGACGGGCGGTTCGGGCACGCGGCTGCTGACCGACCTCGGGGAGCTGGTGCCGGCGCACCTGACCGTGGGCGGCCGGGCGCGCCGGGGGAGGTTTCCGGGGCGGCGGCGCTGCGTGCGTGGGCGCCCTTCGCCTGCTCCCTGGCGGTGATGCGGTCGCAGGGTGTGAAGTCGGTGAACGCGTGGGAGTACGCGCGGCAGGCGCTGCCGGACGCGTCCGGGGAGGCGGGCTGGGTGTGCACGCGGGCGGACACGTGGCGGGGTGACGGGGCTCAGGTGCAGGCGCAGTTCCACACGCCGGGCGGGGCCTCCGGGGCGGTCGCGGCGCAGGCCGAGGACGTGCCGGCGTGCGGTGCGAAGGATCCCCATGTGCTGGCGGGCGTGCTGTGGAAGTCGGCGAAGGGCGAGTGGTATCTGCTGGCCGCCGGGGCCGAGGACACCAAGTCGATCCGGGCGACGGGCGGGGTGAACGGGTCGGCGGAGGCCCGGCTGCTGACCGTGCGCGCGAAGCAGGGAGCGCAGGCGCGGTTGAAGGGGACGCTGAAGGACGGAAGGACGATCGGCGCGTTGCGGTGACACGGCGCCGGGCCCGCGCACTGCGCCCGTTCGGTGAGAGACATGTGATTGAGATGTGAACAATTGCTGCCGTTCGGAGCCCTACGCGGCTGGATTCGATCGGTAAGGTGTTCGCATGACAACCGGGGTACGCCGCAGACTGGGAGTCGAGGAGCGGCGGCAGCAGTTGATCGGCGTCGCGCTGGAACTGTTCAGCCAGCGCTCCCCCGACGAGGTCTCCATCGACGAGATAGCGTCGGCCGCGGGTATCTCACGGCCGCTGGTCTACCACTACTTTCCCGGCAAACTCAGCCTGTACGAGGCCGCGTTGAAGCGTGCCTCCGAGGATCTGGCGGCCCGGTTCGTGGAACCGCAGGAGGGCCCGCTGGGCGCCCGGCTGCTGCGTGTGATGCACCGGTTCTTCGACTTCGTCGAGGACCACGGCCCCGGCTTCTCCGCGCTGATGCGCGGCGGCCCGGCCGTCCCCGCGGACGGAGTCCGCTCAAGGGATGCCGTATCCCGTACCAACGCGCTCGTCGACGCGGTGCGGCAGGCCGCCTATGTCCAGATCCTTGCGCACCTGCAGGTGCAGAACCCGCCCGCCCGCCTCGAGCTGGTGGTCCGCTCCTGGATCTCGCTCGTCGAGTCCACGGCACTGATCTGGCTGGACGGCCGGCGGATCCCGCGCCGGGAGCTGGAGGCCCAGCTCGTGCGCGACTTGGCGGCGCTGACGGCGGTGAGCGCCGCCTACGACGACGAGATGGGCGCGCTGCTGCGCCGCATGCTCGGTGACGAGCCGGCCGACGGACCGTTCGGCGACCTCGTCGCCCGGCTGGTCACCCTGGCGTCCTGAGGACGCGTCAGCTCTCGAACTTCCGGTACGAGGCGTCCAGGTCCCGCACCTCGGCAGACGCGTGCAGCGCGAGGTCCCCGGCGGGCTTGACGTACTGCCGCAGCAGCTCCAGCGTGGCCTCGGTGAGCCTCGCCTTGGTCTCCTCGGTGCGCCCGGCGAGCAGCCCGAGGGTGACGTGCACGACGGCGTGCCCGTCGGTGTCGGCGCCGACCGTGGTGTCGTCGGTGCGGCGGAACTGCGTCTTGCACGCCTCGATCCGCGCGGCCGCGATGTCGACCACCCGGTCGTGGAGCGCCAGCGCGAACGCGCGCCGGTCGAAGGCGTCCTGAAGCGGTGCGGAGTAGTCGACGGTGATCTGCGGCATGGGCACTCCTGTTCTACGGCGGACGTGCTCACCCTAGACGGTGCCGGTCAGCCGCAGCGCCAGCAGCGCGATGTCGTCCTGCCGGTCCCGGCCGAAGCGGCCGAGCAGCGTGTCGCACAGCGACGCGACGTCGGCCGGGGCGTCGGCGGCGGCCCTGCGCAGGTGTTCCATCGACACGGTCAGGTCGGTGCCGCGGTCCTCGATGAGCCCGTCGGTGACCATCAGCAGCCGGTCGGTGGACCGCAGCACCGTCTCGGTGGACGGGGGCCGGTCGAGGCCCAGACCGAGCAACGGCCCTTTGGCGGCGGCGTAGGTGGCGGTGCCGTCGCCGCGCACGACCAGCGGCGGAATGTGCCCGGCGTTGGCGATGCGCGCGCGCCCGCTGTCCGGGTCGACCAGAACCAGGCAGACGGTCGCGGTGACGTCCGCGTGGTAGTGCTGGAGCAGCCGGTCCAGCCGCCGGGCCAGGCTCCGCGGGTCCGGGTCCTCCAGGCAGTAGGCGCGCAGCGCGTGCCGGATCTCGACCATGACGGTGGCCGCGTCCAGCGAATGCCCGGCGACGTCGCCCACCGCGGTGAGCACCCCGCCCGCGGTGGTCAGCGCGGCGTAGAAGTCGCCCCCGATCTCGGTCTGCCGGGAGGCGGGCACATAGCGGACGACCGTCTCGACGCCCCGTGTCGGGGGCGCCTTCTGGGGCAGGAAGCTGTGTTGCAGGGTGAGCGCCACATGGCGTTCCACCTGGTACATGAGCAGCGCGTCCGCGGCGAGCGCGGTGGCCTGGGCGAGTCGGGTGACCAGCGGGTCGCCCTCGTCGCCCGGGCCGCGCGCGGGCACGGCGAGGCACACGGCCGGTTTGCCCTCCCGGGTCCGGGTCACCACCACGCGGGCGTCCCCGGCATGTCCGGGCCCGAGGAGCCCGGCCGGCCACAGCGGATACGGCACCACGGTGCCGCGCGCCCCGGTGTGCCCGGCGGCCAGGCCGCGGATCAGCCGGGCCACGGTGTCGTGCGCCTCGGCGCCGGGAGGAACGGCGGACGCGCGTGAGCGGGACAGGCCCCGGTGCAGCTCACCGTCCTCGCCGAGCACGAAGACGACCGCGGGGAAGCCGGTGAGCCGGGCGGTGCCCTCGGCGGCGGCCCGGACGAGTCCCGTCATGCACCGCGCCGCCTGCACCGAGACGATCGTCTCCGACAGCAGCGTCAGCCGTCGCGCGAGCGCCTCCGCACCGGTGCGCATCCGGGCCCCGCGTACGGCGGCCCGTACGACGGCCTGGATCTCCTCGGGTGCCGCCGGCACCGACAGATAGGCCTCGCCGCCGGAGTCCAGCCCCCGGCAGCGGACACCGGGTCCGGCCGAGGCGGCGGAGAAGTGCACGACCGGCAGGGCGGCGGTGGGCGGTGACGACTTGAGCCTGCGGCACAGTTCGAAGCCGCTCATGTCCGGCAGGCCCACCTCGACGAGGGCCACATCGGGCAGGGTGCCGTCGCGTACCCGTGCGTGGAGTTCGGTCAGCGCCTCGCCGCCGCTGGCCACGGGCACGATGTGGTGGCCGGCCCGGGCCAGCACGCTGCCCAGGGCATGGCGGCTGTCCGGCGCGTCGTCGACCACCAGCACGGTGGAGCCCGTGTGTTCGCCGTTGCCGTCCATGAGAGCCGCCCCTCGGCGCTCGGGAAAGAAGATGGGGCGGAGCCGGAGCTTCCGGTCCGCCCCACCACGCTAGTGTCCTAGCGCGTGCCCCGGGTGAAGACCGCGACGGTACGACCCGGAACGGCGAACGTGCCGGATTTCGCCGCGTAGGAGGCCGTCTTGACGGTAGGGTCCGCGCCCGCGGCCTGCACCGGGTGCAGCGCGTAGTGCTCGCCGGCGAGGGCGGCGACCGTCTGCCGCTGCGCCGTCGGTGTCGCGTTGAGGACGACGACCAGGTCGCCCAGCTCCATCGTGATCACGCCGGGCGTCTCGTCCTTCCCGGACAGCGGGAAGGAGAGCCGCGACTGCACCTGCTCGGCGGTGGCGAGGGAGAAGACGGGCTCGGTGGCCCGGATCCTGAGCAGGTCCCGGTAGGCGGCCGAGGCGCCGTGGATCTGCTCGCACCCCACCTTCACCGAGGTGAGCAGGGGCCCCGCGTACGGCCACTTGGACTGGTTGTCGGCCGCCATCGGCAGCCCCCGTCCGAAGCCGTTGCCGTCCCGGCAGTCCCAGTGGATGGCGTTGAACCAGTCGCCGCTGTCGTAGGAGTTGCGGTCCAGGGACTTGGACCGCAGCAGGTCGGAGCCGGCCTGGGAGAGGGACGGGCCCTGCGAGAGGGTGGCCGTGGCCATGGCGAGCACCTGCATCCGGGCCCGGTCGGCCGCGGAGGTGTCCTTCGGCAACTTGTAGGCGAGGGCGTCGAACAGCGACTCGTTGTCGTGCGCGTCGGCGTAGGCGAGGGCGTCGCCGGGCGCGTCCGCATACCCGGCGGGTGAGCCGCCGTAGTCGATCTCGGCTCCGGTGACCTCCTTGCCGGCTGAGTCGGTGAAGCGGTACTTGGCGAGGTTGCCGGTCAGGCCGACCTTGATCAGGTCCTGGTCGTGCAGGAGGCGGGCCTTCTGTTCGGCCGTGGTGCCGTTCGCCGGCGAGGAGTTGGGGTCGGTGTACAGCCCGGACGCGAAGCCCTGGACGCCGGGGTCGGCATCGAAGGGGCTGCCACCGCGCACGGCGTCGCGGGCGCGGTCGGAGAAGGTCGCGATGCCGGTGCCGGCCATGTTCTTCTGCGTGGCCTGCACGAAGCGGGCGTCGTCGGCGACCTCGCCGAAGTTCCAGCCCTCCCCGTACAGGATGATCTTCTTGCCGTCGACACCGTCCTTGGCGGGGGTGAGCGCGTCGAGGGCCTTGCGGACCGCCAGGATGTTGGCCTTGGGGTGGTGGCCCATGAGGTCGAAGCGGAACCCGTCGACCTTGTACTCCTTGGCCCAGGTGACGATCGAGTCCACGACCAGCTTGCCCATCATCGCGTTCTCGGGCGCGGTGTTCGCGCAGCAGGTCGAGTCGGCCACCGAGCCGTCGGCGAGGAGCCGCTGGTAGTAGCCGGGCACGATCTGGTCGAGCACGGAGGTGTCGGCCTCACCGCTCGCCGAGGTGTGGTTGTAGACGACGTCCATCACGACCCGGAGGCCGTCCTCGTTGAGCGCCTTGACCATCCTGCGGAACTGGACCGTACGGGCCGTGCCGTTCGGGTCGGTGGCGTAGGAGCCCTCCGGGACGGTGAAGTGGTACGGGTCGTAGCCCCAGTTGTAGGCGTCCTTCGCGGCGGTCGCGGCGACGCACGCCTGCTGCCGGTCGGAGTCGGGGGCGTAGGAGGCGAGGTCGCAGCCGGGGTGGGCCTGCTCCGACTTCCTCTCGGGGACCGTCGCGAAGTCGAAGGCGGGCAGCAGGTGGACGTACGAGGTACCCGCCGCGGCCAGCTCCCGCAGGTGCTTGGAGCCGTCGCTGTCGTTGTCGGTGAAGGCCAGGTAGGTGCCCCGGTCCTCGGCCGGCACGGTGCTGTCCGCGACCGAGAAGTCGCGGATGTGCAGCTCCTGGATCTGCGCGTCCCTGAGCGGCACGGCCTTCGGCTTCTTCAGAGCCGACCAGCCGCTCGGGGCCAGGGACCTGTCGTCCAGGTCGACGATCAGGCTGCGCTTCGAGTCGGCGGTGAGCGCCAGGGAGTAGGGGTCGGTGACCTGGTTGGTGACGACCTTCCGGACGCTGGGCGCCCACACCTTCACAACGTAGCGGTAGGGCTTGTTCCGCCAGGACGCCGGGCCGGTGACGGACCAGACGCCGGTGGTGTCGTCGCGCTTCATGGCGACGGTGGAGCCGTCGAGGTCCAGTTTCACCGCCTGGGCCGTCGGCGCCCACACCGAGAGCGTGGGACGGCCGTCGTGGAAGACCGGCCCGAGATCGGCCTTCGTCGCGTCGTACAGGTCGTCGAGGACTCCGGCGATCTGGACGCCCGTCGCCGCCAGGACCGCGCCGTTCGCGGCCCGCTGCGAGGCCACGATCTGGCCGCCGAGCGCCTCACGCACCCGGTCGCGGTCGCGCGGGTCCACGGACCAGGCCGTGTAGCCCTTCAGGTGCGGGAACTTCGCCTTCTGCGCATCCGAGAGCGTCGTCCTCGTCAGGCGCAGCCAGCGCTCGTCGTCACTGGTCAGCGTGCCGTCCTTGACGGTGATCGAGCCGTCGTGGGAGTAGACGAGCTGGGTGGACACGGCGCCGTCGACGCCGTTCCAGGCGAGAGTGTCCCGGTCGATCCAGACCGCCTTGGCGGTGGTCGGGTCGAGGGCCGCCGCGGCGCCCGCGGGCTGCGGCAGCAGGTACTTCTCCTGGCCGTTCAGCAGCCACACCTCGTGCCCGTTCGCCTTGAGGTCGAGCGACTGGTCGGCGGGAAGGTCCTTCTCGTCGCCCTTGTGGATGATGTAGCTGAGGCTGGTGGCACCGGCGGCGAGCGGCACCTCGAAGACCGCGCCGTACGCGTCGGTCCGCACCGGCTTCAGCGGGCCGGCCCAGTCGGTGGGGTTCGCGGCGCCGGTCCAGACGTGGATGCCCCAGCCGTCGTAGCTCCCGTCGGCGCGGTGGTAGTGGATGACGGCCTTGGTGGTGTCCTGCGCCGGGTACCCGGGCCTCTGCGTGAGCACCGCCTCCTTGCCCTGCTCGACCCACACCTCGCCGGTCTTGGTGACGTCGATGCTGCGGTCGGCGGAGACGTCCTTGTTGCCGTCCTTGTCGATGACGAGGAAGCCGACACCGGAGGCGCCCGGCTTGAGCTTGACGTAGGCGAAGGCGCCGTAGGCGTCACGGCCGACGAAGGGATGGCTGTTCGGCCAGGTCGTCGCCTCGCCGTCGGCGATGTCGCCCCAGGCGTACAGGCCCCAGTTCGCGTAGTCGCCGTCGGCGCGCTTGTAGTGGACGACCACGTAGTCACGCGAGGACGCCGTGGGGATCTGCGGGGCGGGCGGAGTGCCGGTGGTGCTGCCGGCCGTGGCGCTCGCGGTGCGGCCGGCCGAGTCGACGACGACCGCCTTGTAGCGCAGGGCGGTCCCGGCCGGGACGTCCTTGCCGATCGTCTGGGTGACCTTGTACGGGGCGTGGTCGGCGGAGCCGAGGACCTTCCAGGCGCCGTCGCCGACCTGGGCCGCGAAGACGACGCGGTCGAGCTGCCCGCCGGTGACGTCGGCGGAGACCTCCACCGTGCCGGTGGCGCCCGCGTCCGGGGCCTTGAGGGTGAGGGCCGGCTCGGCGGCGGGGGAGCCGAGCGGGCCGGTGGCCTTGAAGACGACCGCCGACCGGGCCGGGACGGTGACGGTGACGTTCTTGTCGGCGTCGCTCGTGAGGGAGGCGTCGGTGCCGTGGATGCCGCGGAAGGTCATGCCGGCCGACCCGGTGGCGAAGGTGGCGGTCCTGCCGCCGTCCGCGTTGTTGAAGGCGACGACGTACTCGGTGCCGTCGGTACCCGTGCGGGAGAAGGCGTAGACGCCGGGGCCGTCGGCGGCGTAGCGCTGGGTCTGGACGCCGTCGATGAGTGCGGGGTTGTTCTTGCGGAGCTTGGAGAGAGCGACGATCTCCTTGTAGAGCGGCGCACCGGTGTCGTACGAGTCACTGGCGTGCGTACGGTCGGTGCCGATCTCGTCGTCGTCCAGGTAGTCCGGGACCTTGGAGGCGAACATGGTCTGGCGGGCGTCCTTGTCGCCACCGGAGCCGGTGAAGCCCTGCTCGTCGCCGTAGTAGACGACCGGGTTGCCGCGGCTGAGGAACATCACCTCGTTGGCGAACTCGTCCTTGGCGAGCAGCTCGGCGTCGGTCGCCTTCGGGTTGTCCTGCTTCAGGAAGTACCCGATGCGTCCCATGTCGTGGTTGCCGAGGAAGGTGACCTGCTCATAGGCGTTGGCCCTGTCGGTCGTGTACTTGTAGTCGTCGGCGAAGACGCCCGCGAGCTTCTGTGCGCTGCCGCCCTGGGAGGCGTAGGTGCGGGCGGCGTCCTGGAAGGGGAAGTCGAGCGTGGCGTCGAGACGGCCCTGGGTGACGTACGGCGAGGTGATGGCGGTGTCGGCGGAGTAGACCTCGCCGAACATGAAGAAGTTCCTGCGGCCGTGCCGAGCCGCGTACTTGCCGAGCGCGGTCGCCCACTGCGTCCAGAACTCCATGTTCACGTGCTTCACGGTGTCGATCCGGAAGCCGTCGACGCCGAAGTCCCGCACCCAGCGCTCGTAGATCTTCTCCATGCCCTTGACCACCTCGGGACGCTCGGTCCACAGGTCGTCCAGGCCGGAGAAGTCGCCGTACGTGGTGGACTCACCGGCGTAGGTGGAGTCGCCCCGGTTGTGGTACATCGTCGGGTCGTTGAGCCAGGACGGGACCTTGAGGTTCCGCTTGGCGGCGGGAACGACCGGGGTGCGTGGGAAGGAGTCGGCGTCCACAGCCGGGAAGTGCCGGGCGCCGTCGGCGTAGTCGGCGTCGTCGAAGGGCCGGCCGTCCTTGGTCAGGTACGGGAAGGCGCCCTTGGAGAGGTAGTCGTAGGACTTCTCCGCATAGTCGACGACGTCGGCGGTGTGGTTGGTGATGACGTCGAAGAAGACCTTCATGCCCTTGGCGTGCGCCTTGGAGATGAGTGCCTTCAGGTCCCTGTCGGTGCCGAAGTGCGGGTCGACCTGGGTGAAGTCGGTGATCCAGTACCCGTGGTACCCGGCCGAGGCGTTCGCCCCGGTCCCCTGAACGGGCCGGTTCTTGAAGATCGGGGCCATCCAGATGGCGGTGGTGCCGAGGCCCTTGATGTAGTCGAGACGGTCGGTCAGGCCCTTGAGGTCGCCGCCCTGGTAGAAGCCCTTGTCGGTGGGGTCGTAGCCGGTGGCCAGGCGTGAGCCGGTGAGCCCGCCGCGGTCGTTGGAGGGGTCCCCGTTGGCGAAACGGTCCGGCATGACGAAGTAGAACTGCTCGCGGGTGTCACCGTGCCGCGCGGGCTGCGCGGCGAGCTTCGCGTCGGACGGGGGCGCCGGCGGGGTGGCGGCGTGAGCGGCGAGGGGCGGGAGGAGGGCGGCGGCGAGCGCGGCGACGACGGTGGCCGCGACCCTTCTCCGGTACGGGGTGCGGCGCGTCGGGGGCGCCGGCCATCTCGGTATCACAGGTGTGAACTCCTTGCGAATACGGCTCAGGTGGGTCCGGCCCCTACGCCGCGGGACGGCTTCGTCGCCGGGCGCCCGCGTGACCGTACCGCTCACGCAAGGTTTACAGCAAGAGACTTGAAAGCAATGGAAAGGAATTGCATCGACAGGGGCCCGCCGCCCACGCAATACGGCGAGCGGCGGGCCCCCTCGGGACGTGCGGGCTCAGCAGCCGGACTTGCCCGCGTAGACGGCGAGTGCCGTGTTCGGGGCCACCGACGCCTGGAACCAGCCGCTGCTGTTCACCGTCACGGTCCTGTTGCCCTGCACATCGCAGTACGTGCCGGCCGGCAGCGACGTCTCGAACCAGCGGTCGGCCGTCGTGCTCTCGTGGTTGATCACCACGTAGCCCTTGCTTCCCCGGCCGAAGGCGATGAGGTTGTTGCCGTCGTCCCACCACTTGGTGACCGCCTGGCCGCGCGTGGCGTTGCGGAAGGCGACCATCGACTTGATCTCCGGCCACGCGTGCTGGCACTTCCAGCCGTCCTGCCAGCAAGCGTTGACCTGTCCCCCGTTCGGCGGACCTGCGTCCGAGTCGGACCACTCGTACCCGGAGTTGATGTCGGGTGCGCCGTACGGCCAGGCGAGCATGAAGACGTTCGCCAGCGTGTAGTTGGCGCCGTCCTTGTAGTTGAGGGTGGAGCCGTTGCGCTCGGTGTCGTGGTTGTCCACGAAGACCCCGGCGACCGAGCTGCTCAGGTAGCCCCAGGGCTCGCCGAAGTTGCTCAGGTACGCGAGTTTCTCGCTGTTGAAGACCCGCTTGAGGTCGTAGGCGTAGCGGAACTCCTGGACGTCGCCGTTGCCGGTGTACTCGGTGGGCTGGACCGCCTCGCCGGCGCCGTAGATGACCTCCTGCTTCCAGTACGCGGAGGGGTTGGTCAGCCTCGACTTGATGTTGGCCAGGTCGTCCGCCGGGATGTGCTTGGCGGCGTCGATGCGGAAGCCGTCGACACCCAGGCTGAGCAGGTCGTTCATGTAGCCGGCGATGGTGCTGCGGACGTGCTCCTCACCGGTGTCCAGATCGGCGAGGCCGACGAGTTCGCAGTGCTGCACGTTCCAGCGGTCCTGGTAGTTGGTGACCTGGGCGGTGCAGTCGTCGAAGTCGGCATACGAGTACAGGCCGGGATAGTCGTACTTCGTGTAGGAGGAGCCGCCCGTGCCGGTGCCGCTGCCGGCCGACATGTGGTTGACGACGGTGTCGACGACGACCTTCACACCTGCCGCGTGGCAGGTGTTGACCATGTTCTGGAAGGCCGTGCGGTCGCCGAGACGACCCGCGATCCGGTAGCTGACCGGCTGGTACGACGTCCACCACTGCGAGCCCTGTATGTGCTCGGCGGGCGGGGAGACCTGCACGTAGCCGTAGCCGGCGGGGCCGAGGGTGTTGGTGCACTCCTTGGCGACCGAGGCGAAGTTCCACTCGAAGAGGACGGCGGTGACGTCCTTCGTGCCGGGTGGCGAGGCATGGGCGGTCCCGGCGGGGACGGCGAGTGCGACCGACGCGGCCGCCGCGAGGGCGAGTGCGCCGGAGAGCGTTCTGCTGGGCATGTGGGGGTCCTTCTCCGTTGAAGGATCTGCTGAGGGGAGGGCCTGCGAGAAGGCGCTGAGACCCTCTGAAGGGAATTGCTGCAAGTTTTCAACCACTTGCAGTGCAGCAGACCGTACGAGCCCCGCCCCCGGCGGTCAACCCTGCGGACACGCCCCTGTCACCCATGCGAAAAGCGCCGGACGACCGAGCCCCTCCTACCTCGCAGCCGTCCGGGAGCCGTACGACACCGTCGCGGCCGAGTACGCCGCACGCGGCTGAGGGGATGAAGAGGACGGTCGCCGGTTTCCCGGCCCGCAAACCGTAGGGCCCGCCGTCAGCAGTGACGGCGGGCCCCGCGACAGATGCGGCGCACGGTCAGGACGTGGTCCACCACACCGTCGAGTCCGCCGGCAGTTTCGCCTCCGCCTCCGCGACCGTCACCTCCGCGCTCGCGACCAGCACGCGGCCGTACGCCGGGATCGTCACCGCCTCACCCGTAGTGTTCGCCACGCACACGAAGTCGCCGCGACGGAAGGCGAGGACGCCCTCGGTGGCCTTCAGCCACTCCACCGCGTCGCCCGCGCCCAGGTCGGCCTGGGCGCGGCGGGCCGCGAGCGCCGTGCGGTACAGCTCCAGGGTGGAACCGGGGACGCCCTGCTGGGCCTCCACGCTCAACTCGCCCCAGGTCTCCGGCTGCGGGAGCCAGCTGCCGCCGGTGCCGAAGCCGTACGACGTACCCGTACGCGTCCACGGGATCGGGACCCGGCAGCCGTCGCGGAAGCCGTCCTGGCCGGCGCCCCGGAAGTAGGCGGGGTCCTGGCGGACCTCGTCGGGGAGGTCCACGACGTCCGGGAGGCCCAGTTCCTCGCCCTGGTAGACGTACGCCGATCCCGGCAGCGCCAGCATCAGCAGGGTCGCCGCCCTCGCCCGCCTGAGACCCAGTTCGCGGTCGCCCGCCTCGCGGATCTGGGTGCCGAGGGCCGCTTCGTGGGCGAAGCGGGTGGCGTGCCGGGTCACGTCGTGGTTGGACAGGACCCAGGTGGCGGGGGCGCCGACCGGGCGCATCGCGTCGAGGGTGCGGTCGATGACGTCGCGCAGTTCGGCCGCGTCCCAGTGGGTGCTCAGATACTGGAAGTTGAAGGCCTGGTGCAGTTCGTCCGGGCGGACGTAGTTCGCGGTGCGCTCGATGGTCGGGGTCCACGCCTCGGCGACGAAGATACGGTCGCCCGTGTACTCGTCGAGGATCGTGCGCCACTCGCGGTAGATCTCGTGCACGCCGTCCTGGTCGAAGAACGGCATGACATCGTTGCCCAGCAGTTTGAGCTGGTCGTGGGAGCCGAGGTCCGGCAGGCCGTCGGCCTTCACCAGGCCGTGGGCGACGTCGATGCGGAAGCCGTCGACGCCCATGTCCAGCCAGAAGCGCAGGATCGACCGGAACTCGTCGCCGACGGCCGGGTGGTTCCAGTTGAAGTCGGGCTGTTCGGGGGCGAAGAGGTGCAGGTACCACTCGCCGTCCGGGACCCTGGTCCAGGCCGGGCCGCCGAAGATGGACTCCCAGTCGTTGGGCGGCAGTTCGCCATTCTCCCCCTTGCCGGGGCGGAAGTGGTAGCGGTCCCGCAGCGGCGAGCCGGGGCCTTCGGCGACCGCCCGCTTGAACCACTCGTGCTGGTCGGAGGAGTGGTTGGGGACCAGGTCGACGATGATGCGCAAACCCAGTTCGTGGGCGTCGCGGATCAGCGCGTCCGCGTCCAGCAGGTTGCCGAACATGGGGTCGACGGCACGGTAGTCGGCGACGTCGTAGCCGGCGTCGGCCTGCGGTGAGGCGTAGAAGGGGCTGAGCCACACGGCGTCCACGCCGAGGTCGCGCAGATACGGAAGTCGGGAACGTACGCCTTCCAGATCACCCATGCCGTCGCCGTTGCTGTCGGCGAAGCTGCGCGGATAGACCTGGTAGATCACCGCGTCCCGCCACCAGTCGCGGCGCTTGGCAACGGTGGCGACGGCGGTGCTCGGGGCCGGGTCGGCGGAGTGCTGGCTCATGGCGTCCTTGGTACGTAACGGAGTGCTTCGGGTCATGGGCATGGGTACGGCGGGCAGGTTGACGAGGCGGCCGCGGTGTCAGCGGGATCTGGGGGCACCCCCTGCTCGAAGAGCTTGGGGGAGGGCACCGCGGCCGCCACCCGCGCGGACAGGCGCGCGGGAGCCGTTGTCCGGCAGGCGGGGCTCAGCCCTTCGTGCCGCCCGCGGTGAGACCGGTCACCAGGTTCTTCTGCACCAGGTAGAAGAACGCGGACACGGGTATCGCGATCAGCACCGCGGTCGCGGCCATCAGGTTGCGCTGGGCGTCGTGCTCGCTGACGAAGCTCTGCAGGCCGACGGCGAACGTGTAGTGGTCGTCGCTCAGCATGAACGTCGAGGCGAAGGCGACCTCACCGAACGCGGTGAGGAAGGCGTAGAAGGCGGCGACCGCGAGACCGGGCTTGGCGAGCGGCAGGATCAGCCGCACGAAGGTGCCGAAGGGGGTGAGTCCGTCGACCCGGCCCGCCTCGTCGATCTCGAAGGGGATCGTGTCGAAGTACCCCTTCAGCAGCCAGGCGCAATAGGGAACGATCGTCGTGCTGTTGATCAGGACGAGCCCGAGGTAGGTGTCGATGAGTCCCAGGTTCGACATGATCTGGTACATCGGCACGATCAGGACGGCGATCGGGAACATCTGAGTGAGCAGCAGCAGCCACATGAACTTCCTGTAGCCGGGGAAGCGCATGCGGGAGACCGCGTAGCCGGTGGTGGCGGCGATCAGCACGCCGATGAGCGTGGTGCCACCCACGACGATGAGCGTGCTCTTCAGCCAGTCGAAGAAGCTGGTGTGCTGCAGGACGAACGAGTAGTTGTCCAGCGTCATCGTGTGCCAGATCTGCCCGGGGTGCAGATAGTCGTCCTTGTCCGGCCCGAGGGACAGGAAGACCAGCCAGCCCACGGGGAAGAAGGCGATCAGGCTCGCCACGACCAGCAGAGCGTGGGAGGCGAGGGCCGCGACGGGGCCGTGCTCGCCGCGCCGGCGCACCCTGCGTCGCGGGGCACCCGCGACGGGTCGCTCGGTCACCGCGGAGGAGGTCTCGACAGTGGTCGTACTCATGGGAACTCCTGCCTCAGATCGCGAGCTGCTGCTCGTTGCGGTTCAGCCAGCGGCGGTAGAACGAGGTGAAGACGATCAGGATGGCCAGCAGCAGGATGCCGTAGGTGGCGGACTGCGCGAAGTCACGCGGCTGCTGTCCGAAGCCGAGTTGGTAGGCCCAGGTGACGAGGATCTGGGCGTCCGGCGCGGTATTGCCGAAGAGCAGGAAGATGATGGCGAACTGGTTGAAGGTCCAGATGATGCCGAGGAGGACGACGGTGGAGCTGACCGACCGCAGGCCCGGCAGGGTGACGTACCGGAAGCGCTGCCAGGCGCTCGCACCGTCCATCTCGGCGGCCTCGTAGAGCGAGGCGTCGATGGCCTGGAGACCGCCGAGCAGCGAGAGCATCATGAACGGCACACCGCACCAGGTGTTGACCATGATCGCGGCGAACCGCTGCCAGAAGGTGTCCTCCAGCCACTGCGGCTGGGGCAGATGGAGGGTGTGCAGGGCGGCGTTGATGATGCCGCTGTCGGCGAGCATGAACCGCCAGCCGAAGACGGTGACGAAGGTGGGCACGGCCCAGGGCAGCACCAGGATCACCCGGTAGAGGGTCTGCCCGCGGAACTTCTGGTTGAGCAGCAGCGCGAGGCCGAGGCCGATGGTGTAGTGCAGGGTGACGCAGACGACCGTCCACACGACCGTCCAGATGAAGTGCGACCAGAAGCGGTCGTACGACAACTGACCGAACAGGACGTCCTTGTAGTTGTCGAGACCGATGAACTTGTACGTGGCGTCGATGTGGTTGACGCCGATCGTGCGGGCGCTGTTGAGGCTGTTGGCGTCGGTCAGTGTGAGATAGAAGCCGTACACCAGCGGATAGAACACGAGCACGCCGAGCACGACGGCGACCGGTGCGATCATCGCATAGGCGTACCAGTGCTTCTGGTAGCCGTATCTGATGCGCCGGCTCAGGCCGGGGCGCGGTCCCGGCTCACCGCGCCGCTTGCCGGTCGCTCGGTCGATGGCGACTGTCATGGTTCGACAACCTTCTCGGAGGTCTGCGGATCAAGGGGGGCCCAAGGTCTCTCGTTTGGATCAGGCCGGATCAGCGAGCCGAGCCCTGCATGATCCGAACGAGAGACCCCGGCGCAGGCCGGTGGCCGCCGGATCCCTCCCCCAGGGGGACCCGGCGGCCACGGCGGCTCACTTGCTGAAGTCGGGGACCAGCTTGGCGATCGCGAGTTCCACGTTGCTCAGGCCCTTGTCCAGCGTTTCCTTACCGCCCGCGATCTTGGGCAGCTCCGTGTCGAGCGGGCCCCACAGCGAGCTGTACTCGGGAAGCGCCGGGCGCGGCTGGGCGGCGGGCAGGACCGACTGGTAGCCGGCGATGCCGGGGTCGGCCTTGACCTGCGCGGTGTAGGCGTCGTCGCGCGTGGGCAGCGTGGAGTTCTTCAGGGCGATGGTCTCCTGGGACTTCGCCGAGGTCATGAAGTTGACGAACTTCAGCGCCGCTTCCTGGTGGGCCTTGTCGGAGCCGGCGTAGACGGAGAGGTTGTGGCCGCCGGTCGGGGCGCCCGCCTTGCCGGTGGAGCCGGCCGGGACGGTGGCGATGCCGAGGTTGGACTTGTCGCCGAAGGCGGAGCCCTTGTAGAAGTTCGTGATCTCCCAGGGGCCCTGGATGATCGCGGCGACCTTGCCGTTGACGAACGCGTCCTGGATGTGGGCGTAGGCGTCGGCAGTGGTGTCGGCCTTGTGCAGGCCCTTGCCGGAGAACGTGCTCAGCCAGGTGCCGTACGCCTTCTTGGCGGCGGCCGAGTTCACGGTGATCTTCTTGGCGCCGGCGTCGACGGTGTCGGTGCCCTCGCCGTAGAGGAAGGTCTGGGCGTAGTAGGCCTGGGTGGAGCCCCAGTAGCCGTCCGCGCCGGTCTTGTCCTTGACCTTGGCGGCGTCGGACTTCAGCTCGTCCCAGGTCTTGGGGGCCTCGGTGATGCCGGCCTTCTTGAACAGGGCCTTGTTGTAGACCAGGGCGAGGGTGTCGGTGACCAGCGGCACGCCGTAGGTCTTGCCGTCGTACTGGGCCTGCTTGATCAGGCTGGGCTGGAACTTGCCCTGGTCGGCGAGGGCCGCGGTGCCGTCCAGCGGCAGGAAGTAGCCCTTCTTGGCGAAGGCGGGGGTCCAGCCGACCTCGGAGCGCAGCACATCGGGGGCGCCCTTGGAGCCTGCGGCGGTGTCGAACTTGTTCTGCGCCTGGTCGAAGGGGACGTTGACGTACTTGACCTTGATGGTCGGGTTGGCCTTCTCGAAGTCCTTGACCAGCGCCTGGTACGTCGGCGCCTCATTGGTGGCGTTGGAGGTGTCCCACCAGGTGATGGTGACCGGACCGTCGGACTTGCCGCTGCCGCCGTCACTTCCGCCGCAGGCCGTCGCCGCGAGGGCGACGGACGCCACCAGCGCGGTGGCCGCTATGCCACGCCGCATGAGTTCTCCTTGAGGGTGAAAGCCCGAGTGCTACAGGTGGCGGCCCCGTCTGCCGCCCCTGCCGACTGCCGACTGCTTCCTTGCGGCCGCCGGGCGACGGTGAACGTAACAGCGATGCAATCGCCGCGAAAGAGCTTGCAGCAAAAAAATGAAAGAAGCGACAATGGTTACCCCGCCGTGACCTCGCCGTGAGGGCCCGTAGACCGGCGTTTGCGGCTGATCTGCGGGACCGCGGACAGTTGTGCAAGACTCTGCAAGCTCTTGCCATACGTCACCGGCGCGGGAATCATCCCGTTGCGGACGGACGCCGAAACAGAACACGAGGGAGCGCGATGACGCAGCAACCCGCACCGGGGCGTTCAACCGCCCGGGCCCGGCGTCCCTTTGGTGGGCAAGCCGAGACGCGGCCGGTACAGTCCAGTGCCGTGACCACACGGCTTGCCGACATCGCGGCGCAGGCGGGGGTCAGCGAGGCGACCGTGAGCCGTGTACTGAACGGAAAGCCGGGCGTCGCGGCGACCACCCGCCAGTCCGTGCTGGCCGCTCTCGACGTGCTCGGCTACGAGCGCCCGGTCCGGCTGCGGCAGCGCAGCGAGGGTCTGGTGGGCCTGATCACCCCGGAGCTGGAGAACCCGATATTCCCCGCCCTCGCCCAGGTCATCGGCCAGGCCCTGACCCGGCAGGGGTACACGCCGGTGCTGGCGACGCAGACGCCGGGCGGCTCCACCGAGGACGAGCTGACGGAGATGCTCGTGGACCGCGGGGTCGCCGGGATCATCTACGTCTCCGGGCTGCACGCGGACACCACCGCCGACATGCAGCGCTACGAGCGGCTGCGCGCCCAGGGCGTGCCGTACGTGCTGGTGGACGGCTTCTCGCCGAAGGTGCAGGCGCCGTTCATCTCCCCCGACGACCGGGCCGCGATGGCCCTCGCGGTGACGCACCTGGTGTCCCTCGGGCACACCCGGATCGGACTCGCGCTCGGACCCAAGCGGTTCGTGCCGGTGCAGCGCAAGATCGAAGGCTTCGTGCGCACCATGCAGGAGCAGCTCGGGCTGACCGTCGAGGACATCGAGTCCCGGCTGATCCAGCACTCGCTGTACACCCTGGAGGGTGGTCAGGCGGCGGCGTCCGCGCTGATCGACCGGGACTGCACGGCGGTGGTGTGCGCGAGCGACATGATGGCGCTCGGGGCGATACGGGCGGCGCGGCAGCGGGGCCTGGAAGTCCCCACGGACATCTCGGTGGTGGGTTTCGACGACTCGCCACTCATCGCGTTCACGGACCCGCCGCTGACGACGATCCGCAAGCCGGTCCCGGCGATGGGGCAGGCGGCGGTACGCACGTTGCTGGAGGAGATCGGCGGGACGCCCGCTCCCCACAGTGAATTCGTGTTCATGCCGGAGCTGGTGGTGCGCGGGTCGACTGCTTCGGCGCCTGGGGACCGCAGTCGTCCCTAGGCAGTAGTTCCGGCGCTTCGTACCAGTACGCCGGTTGGAGAACGGGTGGCCGGAACCCTGCCAGGGGATGATCGGTGGGGGAACCCTTTTCTGGCAGACTCTGTAGCTATGGGTGAAACGACCGTGACGGCGGTGGGGGGTCAGGGGCAGGCCGCTCCCCGGTCCGGCACGGACGACACGCGGGACGGCGCGATCCACGGCGCCCTGCGCCGGATCCGCACCCCCCGCCGCCCGCGCTTCTGGTTCGAAATCCTGCTCATCGCGATGAGTTACTGGACCTACTCGCTGATCCGCAACGCCGTGCCGGAGCAGAAGGCCGAGGCGCTGAGCGACGCGGACTGGGTGTGGCGGCTGGAGAACCACCTGGGGATCGCCGTCGAGGACTCGGTCAACCACGTCGTGAACTCGGTGACATGGCTGATCATCGGGATGAACTACTACTACGCCACACTGCACTTCGTGGTGACGCTGGGTGTGCTGGTGTGGCTGTACCGCAGCCATCCGGGACGGTACGCGGCCACCCGCCTCGCCCTGTTCGCCACGACCGGCGTGGCGCTGCTCGGCTACTACTTCTTCCCGCTGGCGCCGCCGCGCCTGATGAACGGCGGGCACTTCGTCGACACGGTGGTGGTGCACCACACGTGGGGTTCGATGGCGTCGGGCGACCTGAAGGACATGTCGAACCAGTACGCGGCGATGCCGTCGATGCACATCGGCTGGTCGCTGTGGTGCGGTCTGACCATCTTCGCGCTGTCGACGGTGCCGTGGGCGCGGGTCCTGGGCCTGCTGTACCCGGCGACGACACTGGTCGTGATCGTCGCCACCGCCAACCACTTCTGGCTGGACGCGGTGGGCGGCACGCTCTGCCTGGCGTTCGGCTTCACGGTGGTGCGGGTCTGGTACGGCGCGCTGCCGTACGCACTGCCGCGAAGGGTGGCGACGGCGGGCGAGCCCGCGCTGGTGCCGGCACGGGCGTGACCTGCCTCCACCGCCCCCGGCGCGTCACGACCCGTAGAACAGCTTCTCCACCACGCCGCGTGCCCTGCGCGTCGTACGCCGGTAGTCGTCCAGCATGTCCCCGACGTGGCCCGGGCCGTACCCCAGGTAGCGGCCCACGGCGGCCAGCTCACGGGTCTCGGAGGGGAACGTGTCGCCCGCGCGGCCCCGGACCAGCATCACCGCGTTGCGCACGCGGGTGGCGAGGACCCAGGCCTCGTCCAGGATCGCGGCGTCCTCGTCGGAGATCAGACCCGCGGCGCAGGCGGCGGCGAGGGCGGCGCGGGTGCGGGTGGTGCGCAGGCCCGGCTCCGACCGGCCGTGCCGGAGCTGCAGCAGCTGGACCGTCCACTCCACGTCCGACAAGCCGCCGCGGCCCAGCTTGGTGTGCAGGGTCTTGTCGGCGCCCCGCGGCAGCCGCTCGGACTCCATACGGGCCTTCAGGCGCCGGATCTCGCGCACGGCATCGTCGCCGAGCCCCTGCGCCGGGTAGCGCAGCGGGTCGACCAGTTCGATGAAACGGCGGCCCAGGTCCTCGTCGCCGGCGACCGGCTCGGCCCGCAGCAGCGCGTGCGCCTCCCACACCAGCGACCACCGGCGGTAGTAGGCCGCGTACGACGTCAGGGTGCGCACGAGCGGTCCCGACTTGCCCTCGGGGCGCAGGTCGGCGTCGATCAGCAGGGGCGGGTCGGTGCTCGGGATCTGCAGCAGGCGTCGCATCTCCGACACGACCTTGTTCGCGGCCTCGGCAGCCTCCCGTTCGTCCACGCCGTCCTGCGGCTCGTGCACGAAGATCACGTCCGCGTCGGAGCCGTAGCCCAGCTCGTGCCCGCCGAAGCGGCCCATGCCGATGACGGCGAACCGGGTGGGCAGGGTGTCGCCCCAGCCGTCCCGGACCACGGCCCGCAGGGTGCCCGCCAGGGTCGCCGCCGTCAGGTCCGAGACCGCGCCGCCGACGAGGTCCACCAGGGCACCCTGGTCCGGGCGGGCGGGGATCTCCTCGGTGCCGTAGGAGCCGACGATGTCCGTGGCGGCCGTACGGAACAGCTCCCGGCGCCGTACACCGCGCGCCACCGTGACCGCCTGCTCGGCGTTCTCGGCGCGGCCGACGGCGGCGAGGATCTCCTGCTCTAGGTGGGCGCGGGAGCGGGGTTCGAGTCCGCCGCCGTCCCCGTCGCCGAGCAGGGCCACCGCCTCGGGGGCCCGCATCAGCAGGTCGGGGGCGAGCCGGCCGGCGGACAGCACGCGGGCGAGGTTCTCGGCGGCGGCGCCCTCGTCCCGCAGCAGCCGCAGGTACCAGGGCGTCTTGCCGAGCGCGTCGGACACCTTGCGGAAGTTGAGCAGGCCCGCGTCCGGGTCGGCCGAGTCGGCGAACCAGCCGAGCAGCACGGGCAGCAGCGTGCGCTGGATGGCGGCCTTGCGGGTGACGCCGGACGCCAGCGCCTCCAGGTGGCGCAGCGCGGCGGCCGGGTCCGCGTAGCCGAGTGCCACGAGCCGTTCCCGGGCTGCGTCGGGGCTCAACCGGGCCTCGCCGGGCGCGAGTTGGGCGACGGCATCGAGCAGCGGGCGGTAGAAGAGCTTCTCGTGCAGCCGGCGTACGACGCCGCTGTGCCGCTTCCACTCGCGCCGCAGCGCGGCGACCGGATCGGTGCGCAGACCGAGGGAGCGGCCGAGTCGGCGCAGGTCGGCCTCGTCCTCGGGGACGAGGTGGGTGCGACGCAGCCGGTAGAGCTGGATGCGGTGCTCCATGGAGCGCAGGAAGCGGTAGGCGTCGTCGAGCTGCGCGGCGTCGGCGCGGCCGACGTAGCCGCCGGCGGCGAGGGCCTTGAGCGCGTCGAGGGTGGTGCCGCTGCGCAGCGAGGCGTCGGACCGCCCGTGCACCAACTGCAGCAGCTGGACGGCGAATTCCACGTCCCGCAGGCCGCCCGGACCGAGCTTCAGCTCACGCTCGACCTCCCCCGCGGGGATGTTCTCGACGACCCGGCGGCGCATCTTCTGAACGTCGGCGACGAAGTTCTCCCGCTCGGCCGCCTGCCAGACGAGCGGGGCCAGGGTGGCGACGTACTCCTCGCCGAGGGCGAGGTCGCCGGCCACGGGGCGCGCCTTGAGCAGGGCCTGGAACTCCCAGGTCTTGGCCCACCGCTGGTAGTAGGCGAGGTGACTGGCGAGGGTGCGCACCAGCGGACCGTTTCTGCCCTCGGGTCGCAGATTGGCGTCCACCGGCCAGATGCTGCCCTCGACGGTCGTCTCGGAGCAGATCCGCATCATGTGCGAGGCGAGCCGGGTGGCGGCCTGGAGGGCCTTGCGCTCGTCGGCGCCGCTCACGGCCTCGCCGACGAAGATGACGTCGACGTCGGAGACGTAGTTGAGCTCGTGGCCGCCGCACTTGCCCATGCCGATCACCGCGAGGCGGCACAGCGCCGCGTCGTCGGGGGCGGCGGCGCGGGCGATGCCGAGGGCGGCACGCAGGGTGGCGGTGGCCAGGTCGGCCAGTTCGGCGGCGGCCTGGGCGACGTCGGTGGTGCCGCAGACGTCACGGGCGGCGATGGACAGCAGGCAGCGGCGGTAGGCGACGCGCAGCGAGACGGGGTCCGTGGCCTCGGCGAGCTGCCGTTCGAACTCCGCCACGCCGGGGTGCAGGTCGTGCGGCTCGTAGTTGACGAGGGCGTGCCAGTCGCCGGGGTGGCGGGCGAGGTGGTCGGCGAGCGCCGCGGAGGCGCCGAGGACACCGAGCAGCCGGTCGCGCAGGGGCTTGGCCGAGATCAGCGTGTCCAGGAGCTCGCGGCGGGCGGTGGGCGCGGGCTGCGCCTCCAGCAGCCGGACGAGTCCGCCCAGCGCGAGATCGGGGTCGGCGGTGGCGCCGAGGGCGTCCAGCAGGACGGGGTCGGACCTGACCGGCGCCAGCTCGACGCTCTCCAGCAGCCGCTCGGCGGCGGAGGGGTCGGTGAAACCGTGTCGCAGCAGTCGCGTGAAGGTGCTGCTTCTGCGCCCCTGGGGCACGGTCATCCCTCGGCCTCCCGAGCATCGAGATCAAGGTCCTGCGGCTTTGAGCGTAACCGGAGACGGGGACGGGAGCGCCGGGGCGGTGGCCTACGGGCCGCAGGCCTGGGGGTACGGGGCCTCTGCGGGTGCCTGGGAGGGGGTACGCGGATGCGGGCGCGACGGGTGCGGGTCGGTGCCCTGCGGGCACGAGTGGCGGTGGCTGCGGGCGCCGGGGTCCCGGGTCCGGGTGCCGGTGCTCGCGGGACGCGGGCCCCAGTGACGGTGATCTGCGGGCACGCGGGGCTCGGAAGGCGGTGCTCGCGGGCACGCGGAGCCCCAGCGGGGGCGCCATACGGGCACGCGGGGCTCGGGCGGCGGTGGTTGCGGGCACGCGGGCCCCAGTGGAGGCGCCTTACGGGCACGCGGGGCCCGGGCGACGGTGGTTGCGGGCACGCGGGGCCCCGGTGGGGGCGCCTTACGGGCACGCGGGGCCCGGACGGCGGCGGTTGCGGGCACGCGGGGCCCCGGTGGGGGCGCCCTACGGGCACGCGGGGCCCGGACGGCGGCGGTCGCGGGCACGCGGGCCCCAGTGACGGTGATCTGCGGGCACGCGAGGCTCGGACGGCGGTGCTCGCGGGACGCGGGCCCCAGCGGGGGCGCCATACGGGCACGCGGGGCCCGGGCAGCGGTGGTTGCGGGCACGCGGGCCCCAGTGACGGTGCTCGCGGGCACGCGGGGCTCGGACGGCGGTGGTTGCGGGCACGCGGGCCCCAGTGCGGTGATCTGCGGGCACGCGGGGCCCGAGTGGCGGCGGTCGCGGGCACGCGGGCCCCAGTGACGGTGATCTGCGGGCACGCGGGGCCCGAGTGGCGGCTCCCTACGGGCGCGTCGGCCGCGGATGGGCGTGCCACGGGTGTCAGTCTCCCGGCCACAGCCCCGGCAGCGGCGTGAAGGCGTGCCGCACCTGGTGCGGTACCTGCTCCCCCAGCAGGCGACGCATCGCCTCCGCCGCGCGGACCGCCGCGTCGGCGCAGCAGTTGTTGAACAGGACGTGCACCTGTTCCGTCCGCTCGGCCAGGCCCCGCACCCGTGGCACCCACTCCGCCAGTTCCCCCTCGGTGTACGCGTGGCGGTAGGCGTCCTCCTTGGACCCGGTGCCCCAGTGGGGGCTGCGTCCGTGGAACCGCACGACGGCCAGCCGCCGTGTCGTGACCGGCGCGAAGGGCGGCATCGAGGTCGGCAGGTCCCGCGCCGTGTCCACGGCGACCGCCGTTGCGTCCAGATCCGCGAGCATTGCCGCCGTGGCCGTCTCCCGGTCGCCCCGCCACCAGTCCGGGTGCCGGAACTCGACGGCGAACGGCCAGCCGCGGGCCCGCTCACGGCAGGCGCGTACGAACGCCTCCGACCGTGGGCCGGGAGTGAGCGAGGGAGGGAACTGGAACAGGACCGTCCCGAGCCGTCCGGCCCGCCGCAGCGGCGCCAGCGCTTCGGTGAAGCGTGCCCATAACTCGTCGAGCAGGCCCGCGTCGCCGCCGCCCGGATCCGGGGCGCGCCGTCGGCCAGGGCCGGCCGCAGGTCGGCGGGCAGCGCGTCCGGCCGTGTCGGATGTCCCGTCAGCAGTGAGAAGGCCTTGACGTCGAAGACGAAGCCGTCAGGTGTCCGCTCCACCCACAGGCGGCTGGTGCGTTCGCTGGGCAGCGCGTAGTACGAGGAGTCCGCCTCGACCACGGGAAACCGCTCGGCATAGAACCTCAGCCGTCCCTCCGCGTCGCGCCGCCCCCGCGGATACCAGCCGCTCGCCACCAGCGCCCGGTCCGTCCACGAACAGGTGCCCACGAGGATGTCGCCCATGAGGGCCGTGTTACCCGGGGACGTACGGCCATGTCCGGCCGTTGCGGCGCGCCGGCAATTCACCGGCTCTTCATCCGCCGGGTCGTGGGGCGTGGGGCGAGGGCACCTTGGCGTGAGCATGCTCTGGCAGCGCTGCCCCCCCCCCGTAGCCCCCCTCACCGGAGGTTGATTGTGTCCGGCAGTTCCCTGTACCGCCGCACCCGTACCACCGTGGCGTCCGTGGCGGCCTTCGCCGCAGCAGCGATCGGGCTGTGGACCGGGCTCGGCGGTGAGTCCGCGCACGCCGCGGGCTCCGTCCCAAGCCCGGACCACGTGGTCGTCGTGGTCATGGAGAATCACGCGTACAGCCAGATCATCGGCTCCTCCAGCGCCCCGTACATCAACTCGTTGAAGTCCGGGGGCGCCAACCTCACCCAGTCCTACGCCATCACGCACCCCAGCCAGCCCAACTACCTCGCATTGTTCTCCGGTTCCACCCAGGGCATCACGGACGACAGTTGCTACACCCCCGGCTTCTCCTCCGCCCGCAACCTGGCCTCCGAGCAGCTCGCCGCGGGCCGCACGTGGGCCAGCTACAACGAGTCACTGCCCAGCCAGGGCTCGACCACCTGCAGCAGCGGCAACTACGCCCGCAAGCACAACCCGTGGTTCGCCTTCAGCAACGTGCCGACGTCGAGCGCCAAGACCTTCGCGCAGTTCCCCACCGACTACACCACGCTGCCCCAGCTGTCCTTCGTCGTCCCCAACCTGTGCAGCGACATGCACGACTGCTCGATCTCGACCGGTGACACCTGGCTGAAGAACAACCTGGGCGCCTACGCCACCTGGGCCAAGACCCACAACAGCCTCCTCGTCGTCACGTTCGACGAGGACAACAAGCTCAGCGGCAACCGCATCCCGACGGTGCTGTACGGCCAGCCGGTGACCCCGGGCTCCAGCACCTCCACCACCTACAACCACTACGACCTGCTGCGCACCCTGGAGGACACCCAGGGCCTGACGACGCACGCGGGCAACGCCGCCTCCGCCACGGACATCACCGGCATCTGGGCGTCGTGACATGTACGTAGCGGACAGCCGCGCCGGTTCCCCCAAGCTCTCGACTTCGCTCGAGCAGGGGGGACCCCCATCGGCAACGGCGTCCGCGGACGGCGCCGCCCGGCCTTGTGCCGGGCGGCGCCTCACCGCGGTCGCCCCGACCGTGCTCGCGCTCGGCGCGGTCAGCCTGATCACCGACGTCTCCTCCGAGATGGTCACGGCGGTGCTCCCGCTGTACCTCGTCACGGGCCTCGGCCTGTCCCCGCTTGGCTTCGGCCTGCTGGACGGCGTCTACAACGGCTTCTCCGCGCTCGTACGGCTCGCCGGAGGCCATCTGGCCGACCGGGGCGGAGGCCGTCACAAGTGGGTGGCAGGCCTCGGCTACGGCATCTCGGCCCTGTGCAAACCCCTTCTGCTGGTGGCCCACACACTCACCCCCATCGGCCTGGTCCTGGCCGCCGACCGCACCGGCAAGGGCCTGCGCACCGCTCCCCGGGACGCGCTGATCTCCCTGTCCAGCACCCCGGAGACCCGTGGCCGCGCCTTCGGTGTGCACCGTGCGATGGACACGGCGGGCGCCCTGCTCGGCCCGCTCGTGGCGTTCCTGATCCTGCGGGCGACGGTGGACGGCTACGACGCGGTGTTCACGGTGAGCTTCTGCGTGGCCGTGACGGGCGTCCTCGTCCTGGTGCTGTTCGTGCCCGGCGGCCGCGCGCACTCCCCGGCGGCCGGCGACGGCCCCCGGCCGACCCTCCGCGCCGCCCTCGCCCTGCTGCACCGCCGCGACCTGCGCCGTCTCACGGTCTGCGCGCTGCTGCTCGGCCTCGCCACGGTCAGCGACTCCTTCGTCTACCTGCTGCTGCAACGCCGCCTCGGTGTCCCCGACCGCTGGTTCGCGCTGCTGCCGCTGGGCACGGCGGCCGCGTTCCTGCTGCTGGCGATGCCGCTCGGGCGGCTCGCGGACAAGGTGGGCCGCTGGCGGATCTTCCTGGCGGGCCACGCAGCGCTGCTCCTGGCCTACGCCCTGCTGCTCACGTCCTGGCACGCGGCGGCCCTGCCGTACGCCGTGCTCGCCCTGCACGGCGGCTTCTACGCGGCCACCGACGGCGTGCTGATGGCGGCGGCCTCCGACAGCGTCCCCGAGGAACTGCGCTCCTCCGGTCTCGCCGTGGTGCAGACGGGCCAGGCACTCGCCCGGTTCGCCTGCTCGCTGGGGTTCGGGGCGGTCTGGACGGTGTGGGGCGACCGCACGGCCCTGACGGCCTCCGCGGTGGCGCTCGCGGTGTGCGCGGCCTTCTCCTTGACGACGCTCCGCCCGAAAGGCACGGCATGACGGTACGCACCCGCATCCTGGTCCTGCTCTCGGCCCTCCTGGTCCTGGCGGGGGTCGGCACGGCCTCGGTCCTGCACGCGTCGGCGCGGGCGGAGCGCAGGGACCAGGCCCAGGCCGGCGGCCCTCGGATCACCTCGGGCAAGGTCACGCTCACCCAGCCCGGCCGCATGGTGTTCCGCAACATGGCGTGGGGCCCGCACCGCGACGAACTCACGACCGTCCCGGCGTCGGACCCCTCCGGCCCGCGCACCGCCTCGGGCGTGAAGTGCCTGCGCTTCTACGCCGCCGCGGGCACCGGAGTCTGCCTCCAGGCCGTGCACGGGCCGGTCTCGGACACCTACCGCGCACTGATCCTCGACGCGTCACTGCACATCAGGGCGCACTACGACGTCCCGGGCATCCCGTCCCGCGCCCGGGTCTCCCCCAGCGGCCACTACGCGGCGTGGACGGCGTTCGTGGGCGGCGACTCGTACGCGGGAACGGACTTCTCGACCCGTGCGGCGATCGTGGACATCCGCACGGGCGCGCTGACGCCGTCCCTGGAGGCGTACCGCATCGTCAAGGACGGCAGGACGTACCACGCGTCGGACGTGAACTTCTGGGGAGTGACGTTCGCGTCCGACGACCGGACGTTCTACGCGACCCTGGCGACGAAGGGCACGACGTACCTGGTCCGGGGCGACCTGCGCGCCCGCACGGTCACCACCCTCCATCCGAACGTCGAGTGCCCCTCCCTGTCCCCCGACGGCACGCGGATCGCGTACAAGAAGCGGGTGAAGGGCCTGCCCAAGGACGCCCCCTGGCACCTGTACGTGCTGGATCTGCGCACGATGCGCGAAACCCCGCTCGCGGAGTCCCGCAGCGTGGACGACCAAGCGGTCTGGCGTGACGAACACACGGTGGTGTACGCGCTGCCGGGCGACTTCGGAGCGGACCTGTACCAGGTCCCGGCGGACGGCACGGGCGCCCCGCGCCGGATCGACAGCGCGGCGGTGTCCCCGGCGTTCGTCGGCGGGACGGGACCGGCGTCCTGATCGTCAGTAGTCCAGCCCCGCGAACCAGTCGCCGCGACCGCCCGGGGTCAGGTCGAGGAGGTGCCATACGGGGTTGAGCAGGTCGATGCCGCGCTGGTCGATGTCTTCGGCCATGCGCGGATGGGCCGAGTAGAAGTGGCGGACCGATCCGTCGCCGTCCCGGGTGAAGACGGAGACGGTGGAGTCCTGCGCGCCGTCCTCGTCCTCGCTGCCGAGGTCGTACTTGAAGGTGCTGTCGCCGCAGCTCAGCAGGCGCAGCCGGGACCAGCCGCGGTTGCGGGCGTGCTGCCGCAGGGTGGGCGCGTCGGCCGCGGCGGCGACGGCGAAGTCGGCTCTCTGGGCGATGTGGTGGGCGACACCGTTGAAGCCGTCGATCCACAGGGTGCACATCGGGCAGGGATCGGTCTGCAACTTGCCGTACATGAAGTGGTAGACGATCAGCGGCCGGTCCGGGGCGGTGAACAGCCCGCTGAGGGTGACCTCGCGGACGGGGGTGTCGCCCTCGTCCAGGTCCGCCGGGCCTTCGAGGAAGACGTAGTCGTCGACGACAGGGCCCTCAGGGAGCGCCCGGCGCCGGGAAGCGACCTCCTCCCGGTGGCGCATGAGCTCGATCTCGGCGAGCCGGAGCTCTTCGCGGGCGGCGAGGTAGTCGGCGGACTCGCCGGGCAGTCGGGTGTGCCGCACCATCACGACCTCCTGGGTGGGGGGAGCCCCGAGGTCATTCGAGTCTAGGGCGGCATGCCCGGCGGCGCCGGGACGCGCCGGGGGCCGACGATCCACGACCGTCGGCCCCCGCCCAGCAGACCGCTGAGACCTGCCCCTACAGCACCGGCAGGTTCTTCCGCAGCTCGAACGCCGCGACCTCGGGCTTCGGCGAGGGGCCGACGGCCGCATCCTGCTGACACGGCCCCGATCCGCTACTCCAGGACACCGAGCTCGTTGTCCGGGCGGCAGTGCGGACATGCCTTCACCTGGTGGCGCAGTGCGTCGAGGACCTGCGCCCTGGTCGCCGGGCGGCACCGCCCGCTCTTCGCCGCCGCCCAGCAGTCGCCCACGTGCACCGCGTCCACGTTCCGCCGGTTCAGGCCGTACTGGATCAGCCACTCGGGCGGCGGCGGCCGCATCTCCTCGGCCTGGCGGCGCTCCGCCTCCCGCCGCTCCTCGTCCGCGATCCAGCGGTCGAGCTGCGCCACGGCCGCCGTCGCCTGCTGCACCACGACGCGGCGCGCGAAGCGCAGCAGCTCCAGACGGGACAGCGGGGTATCGCTCACACGTTCGATTGTAGGCGGCGTACTGATCGCGTCACACCGTCGAGATGCCCATGATCTATCGCACCGAACGTCGAGCGATTCTCATCGAAGTCCGAGTGGTTCGGGTCACTAGTACGCGACCAGGACGACGCGCCGATGCGGCTCCTTCCTCGCCGGCGCCATCGCGGGTCGCGCAGTTGCTACGCGCGGGGTGGCGCGGTGCTGCCGCGGATGACGAGCTGGGTGGGTACGACGACGTCGCGGTCGGTCTCTTCGCCCTGCAGGATCTTCAAGAGCATGCGTCCGGCACGTTCTCCTTGCTCGCGGACGGGTTGGCGGACGGTGGTGAGGTCGGTGAGTTCGGCTATGGGGTGGTCGTCGATGCCGATGACGGAGATGTCCTCGGGGATGCGCAGGCCGGCGCGGCGCAGGGTGCGGATGGCGCCGAGGGCCACTTCGTCGGAGTGGGCGTAGACGGCGGTGGGCGGCTCGGGCTGGCTGAGCAGCTTGGCCATGGCGTCGGCGCCCTCGGCGCCACCCCAGTCGACAGTGACGACGAGGCGTTCGTCGAGGGGAATACCCGCCTCGCGCAGGGCGGCGTAGTAGGCGTTGGAGCGGCCGGAGGGCTGCACCTCGTCGGGCTGGTCGGGGTCGACGGCGGCGATCATGGCGATGCGGCGGTGGCCGAGGAAGAGCAGGTGGTTCATGGCCTGGCGGCCGGCTGTCTCGTCGTCGATGGACACGTTCGGGTAGGGGGCGTGCTGGCCGCCCGCGGCGATGATCGTGACGCCCATGAGTTCCAGCCTCCGCTGCTCCTCCTCGCCGACGGGGAAGGCCAGGACGACGACGGCGTCGACCTTGCGCCGGGCGGGCAGCCGGTGGAAAAAGTCGTGGCGATCCTCGATGCCGTCGACGTGGTACAGCAGCACATCGAGTTCGGCGGCGCGCAGGACTGATTCCAGTCCTTCGAGGAGGGTGGCGAAGAACCAGCGCGAGATGTGCGGTACGACCACCGCGACCCGGCCGGTGGCGCCGCCGGCCAGGCGGGACGCCTCGGGGGAGACGACATAGGACAGCTCTTCGGCGACCGCCCGAACGCGGCGTCGGGTGGCTTCGGAGACGCCGCTTTCGTTGTTGAGCGCGCGTGAGGCGGTGGCCATCGAGACGCCGGCCGCGCGGGCCACGTCCGCCATGTTGATCTTCCGAGAGCTCTGCGCCATGCCGGAAGGCTAACCCACGGATCGGAAACGCTTCCATTTTCGCGAAAGAACCCTTCAAGGGTTCCCTGCGGTCGATCAGCAACCGCACGTATGCATCTCATTGTTTCTGCACTTCAAAACGGTGTTGCGGTTTCGTTACTTGACAGCCTCGACCCAGACACTCAGTCTTTCGGCAACGGAAACGCTTCCGAAACGAGCCGCCGCCTCCCCGCAGCCAGCCAGGAAGCGCCCCGAGACCTCGTCTGCCGACCGTGAACGGCAGCCGCATGGATGCGAGGAGCCATCATGCTTGAGCACCCCACCCCCTCCCCGGCCAGAACAGGCACCGGCGCCGCGGGCAGGCGCCTGCGCGCCTCGCTGGCGGCCATCGCCGCCGGGTCCGCGCTGGTCACGCTGGCGGCGTGCAGCGCGCCCGGCTCGGGCTCCGCCTCCGGCTCGCCGGACGACGCGACTCCGACCGCGGTCAACACGGCCGTCGGCGACACCCCGGCGACGCTGACCCTGTTCTCGGCTGCGGGCCTGCAGACCTACGAGCAGGGCCTGGCCGACGCCTTCATGGCCAAGTACCCGAAGATCAAGGTGAAGCTGCGGGTGGAGGCGGACAACAACTACAACACCGTGCTGCCGAGGGTGCTCGCCTCCGACTCGGCGCCGGACCTGGTGCAGCCCTTCGACCTCCTCGGCGGCGTCAAGGACCACTTGCTGACCAACCTCGACCCCTATGACAAGGCGTATGGCTGGAGCGAGAAGGTCCCGGCATCCGCGCTCGCGCCCGGCCGGGTGGCGATGGGAGTGATCGGCGGCGGATCGCTGTATCAGGCGGGTGGCTCGGCCGGGCCGCTGGTCGGCGTCTTCTACAACAAGGACCTGGCCGCCAAGGTCGGCATGAAGACCGTGCCCTCGACTGTCGCCGAATTCGAGACGGTGATGGCCAAGGCGAAGAAGCAGGGGATCACCCCGATCGTGGCCTCCAACCAGGACGGCCTGATCGGCCACCTCTACAACCTGCTGCTCGGCGACTACATGGGCGCCCAGAAGCTCAGCGACATCGTCTACCACAAGCCCGGCGTCTCCCTGGACACCCCGGGGGCGGTCAAGGCCACCGAGACCCTCCAGAAGTGGATCAAGGCCGGGTACTTCGCGTCCGACGTCAACGCCATCAACCAGGAGGCGTCGTACGGGCAGTTCACCGGCGGCAAGGGCCTGTTCTTCTTCCAGGGCAGCTGGATCACGCAGACGATCGACAAGACCTTCAAGGGCAAGTACGGCGTCTTCCCGATGCCGCCGGCCACCGAGGGCGGCGCGCATGCCGGGATGACCAGCAACACCCTCGCCTTCTCGATCGCCGCGCGCTCGAAGAACAAGGACGCCGCGGCACTGTTCCTTGACTTCCTCACCACGCCAGAAGCGGCCAAGGTCGCGGTGAAGAACGGCTACGCCGCCCTGACAGGCGATGCGAAGAGCACCGGCAAGCCGTCCCTGTCCGGCTCGCTGACCGACCAGATCCAGACCGGCTACGCAGTGATCGCCGCCGACAACGGCTTCGACAGCTGGCTGCAAAACGTCGCGCCCGAAGTCAACACCAAGCTGACCCAGCAGCTGCAGCTGCTTGTCTCCGGCAAGGTCGAACCCGCCGGGATGGTGAAGACGCTGCAGACCACCTACGCCGACGCCCTGAAGAGCAGCTGAGCACCATGCAATTGACCACGTCGCCCGGCATCAGCCACAAGCAGGGCGCCACCGCCGCCCGGAGCCGCAGCCGCCGCGGGCTCCGGGCCCGGCGGTGGGCCGGCTGGCTGTTTGCCCTGCCTGCCCTCGTCTTCTATGGAGTCTTCAACTTCCGCCCGGTGCTGATGTCGATCCAGTACTCCTTCTACGACTGGGACGGGGTGGGCGCCTCCACCTGGGTGGGCCTGAAGAACTACACCGAGGTCTTCACCGACTCCGAGCAGTTCAACTCGCTGCTTCACGCCTTCTACCTGATCCTGTTCTTCACCGTCCTGCCGGTGACCCTGGCTCTGATCACCGCCTCGGTGCTGCGTCAGCTCCAGGGCCGCTTCACCGGAGCGGTGGCCCGCACCCTGCTGTTCCTGCCGCAGATCATCCCCGGCGCCGCTGCCGGCGTGGCCTGGACGTGGATGTACTCCGACAAGGGCGTGGTCAACCAGTTCCTGCGCGCCATCGGCCTCGACTCACTCGCCCGTCCGTGGCTGGCCGACTTCACCTGGTCCCTGACCGCGGTCGGCTTCATCGGCACCTGGCTGTCCACCGGCCTGTGCACGATGCTGCTGCTGGCCGGCATCGGCAAGATCGACGGCAGCCTGTACGAGGCGGCCCGCATCGACGGCGCAGGTCCCATCCGCCAGTTCCTGGTCGTCACCCTGCCCGGGCTGCGCAACGAGATCGGCGTCTGCGTCACCATCACGATCATCGCCGCGCTCGCCAGCTTCGACGTGGTCTACCTCGCCACCCAGGGCGGCCCCGGCACCCAGACGATGGTCCCCGGCGTCGCCGTCTACAACCTCGCGTTCAACGACAACCGCCTGGGTGCGGCCTCCGCTCTGGCCGTGGTCCTCACCCTGATCGTGATCGCCATCGTCGCCCCGCTCCAGCGCCTGTTCCGGGAGAAGTAACGCCATGCCCGCAACCACGCAGACACTGCGCCGACGCGCGCCCGGGCTGGTACTGATCGCAGCGGCGGCGCTCTACTCGGTCGTACCGCTGCTGAGCATGGTCAGCGCCGCCCTCGCCCCGCAGGGCTCCTTCCCCAGCGGCCTGAGCTGGCCCACCGACCCGCACTGGCACAACTTCGTCGATGCCTGGAACGTCGCCAACATCACCACGCTGCTGAAGTCCAGCACCCTGATCGTCCTCGGCGTCGTCCCCGTCGCGGTCCTGATATCCACGATGGCCGCCTACGCCATCGCTGTCCTTGAGATCCCGCTGGGCCGCGTCTTCTACGCGGTGCTGGTCCTGACATTGACGCTGCCGTACGAGATCGTCATCGTCCCGCTGTATGAGCAGGTCAAGGCGATGGGCCTGCTCGGCACCCAGTGGGCGCTGATTCTGCCGCTGATCGGGATGAACATGCCGTTCGCCGTCTTCTGGATGCGCGCCCACTTCGCAGGCGTTCCTCGCGAACTGTCGGAGGCCGCGAGCATGGACGGCGCCGGCCCCTGGCGGGCACTGCGCCACATCCATCTGCCGTTGGCCCGCCCGGCGATCGCCTCCCTGGCGCTGCTGATGTTCCTGTCCACCTGGAACCAGTTCCTGCTCGCCCTGGTGCTCATCGACGACCCCAACAAGCGCACCATGGCCGGCGCCCTGCAGGCGTTCACCACGAAATACAGCACGGACCAGGTCCTGTTGAACGCCGGCGCTCTGCTGATCATGGCTCCCACGATCCTCGTGTTCCTGTTCCTCCAACGCCACTTCGTCAAGGCGCTGCTGCAGGGCTCGGTCAAGGGCTAGCGCCAGGCATCTCCTCCTCACCCCCACACGCACACCGAACAGTCAGGAATCGAGCAACGTGAGCACGGCAAACGACTCGTGGTGGCGCAACGCCGTCATCTACCAGGTCTACATACGCAGCTTCGCCGACGGCGACGGCGACGGTATCGGCGACATCGCCGGCCTCCGCTCCCGCCTGCAGTACCTGGCCTACCTCGGTGTCGACGCCATCTGGATCAACCCCTGGTACCCGTCCCCGCTGGCCGACGGCGGCTACGACGTGGCCGATTACCGCGACATCCACCCCACGTACGGCGACCTCCACGAGGCGAAGGAGCTGATCGTCGAAGCCCACGAGCTTGGCCTTCGCGTGATCCTGGACATCGTCCCCAACCACACCTCCAGCCAGCACGTCTGGTTCCAGCAGGCGTTGGCCGCAGGACCCGGCTCACCCGAGCGGAAGCGGTACATCTTCCGCGACGGCCGAGGCGAGGACGGCTCCCTGCCGCCCAACGACTGGCACGCCGCCTTCGGCGGTCCCACCTGGACCCGCACCGACGACGGCCAGTGGTACCTGCACCTGTTCGCCCCCGAACAGCCCGACCTGAACTGGGACAACCCCGAGGTCCACGCCGAGTTCGAGTCGATCCTGCGCTTCTGGTTCGACCTCGGCGTAGACGGCTTCCGCATCGACGTCGCCCACGGCATGATCAAGGACCCAGCCCTGCCGGATCTGGGCCTGTCGGAGTTCTCCGTCCTGGCGCGCGAGGGCCAGGAGAACCACCCGCACTGGGACCGCGAGGGCATCCACGACATCTTCCGCAGCTGGCGCGCCATCGCAGACAGCTATCCCGACCGGCGCGTCTTCGTCGCCGAAGCCCACGTCCGCCCCGGTCGCCTCGCGAACTACCTGCGCCCCGACGAGCTGCACACCGCCTTCAACTTCGACTTCCTCAAATGCCCCCTGGAGGCCGACCAGCTGCGGGAGGTCATCGACCGCAGCATCACCGACCTCGCCGCCGTAGGAGCCCCCGCCACCTGGGTCCTGTCCAACCACGACGAAACCCGACACGTCACCCGCTACGGCCGCGCCTACACCGGCGTCACCACCCCCATGCGCGACCAGGGCCACCCCACCGACCTCGCCCTCGGCACCCGCCGCGCCCGCGCCGCCACCCTCCTCATGCTGGCCCTGCCCGGCGGCGCCTACATCTACCAGGGCGAAGAACTCGGCCTGTACGAAGTCGAGGACCTCCCCGAAGACGTCCTGCAGGACCCCACCTGGGAACGCTCCGGCCACACCCTCCGAGGCCGCGACGGCTGCCGTGTCCCCCTGCCCTGGTACGGCGACACCCCGCCCTTTGGCTTCAGCACCTCCGGAGCCGCCTCCTGGTTGCCCCAACCCGAGGACTGGAAGTCCTACACTGCCGAAGCCAACCAGGCCGATCCCGCGTCCATGCTTCAGCTCTACCGCTCGGCCTTGCGCCTGCGCCGTACCAACGAGGGCTTGAGTGGCGAGGACTTCCGCTGGCTGAACAGCCCGGACGGCATGCTCCTCTTCGAACGCGGCAACGGCCTGCTGTGCGCGGTCAACCTCTCCGACCAGCCGATCCCGCTCCCCGACGCCTGCGATCCCCTCTTGGCATCAGGCCCTCTGGATAGTGACGGGTTGCTGCCCCCGGACACCACGGTCTGGTTGCAGCGCCACTGACAGGCTGAGAGGGCGCGTCCCGGCCAGGTCCGTCCGCGTCCTTGGCCCACCTGAATCTGCCAGGGCCTGTCCGGTGTCCTCCCCGCCGACCGGGCAGGCCCTGGCCTTCCGAAGGAAGTCGAGGCTCGCCACCTCGAGGCCCAAGGGCACAGGGCCGAGTCGACTTCAGCTGCACGTTCGGGGGTCAATCGCGTTCATCGTGTCGGCGATCCGCCGCAGGCCGTTTTTGTTCCTGCGAGCGTTGTGCTTGATCAGCGACGTGATGTTGTGTGCCGTTGTCGTCACAACGACCCCGGGTTCACGCTCCGGGGCTACACGCACCTCATGCCGAGCAGTGATGAACGAACGCGGAAGGCCATCGACAGCCTGTACACGATGCCCAGTTGACGGTAGGCGACAGAGGCCACAGGCTGCTCTCCGCGGGTGTGCCCAAGCGCCGTGGTCGAACCACGGAGCGCAGGGCGAACAGGGCCCCGTGCTTGGCACCGCTTCGAGAGGGACGCAGTCCAGACGGCCGCATGGCCGCCGAAGGCATCAGGAACCGCCAACCGAACTCCGTACGGCCGAAAGACGACCCAAGACCAGTGAGAAGCGGCCGGGGCCGACGATCCGCGATCGTCGGCCCCGGCGCTGAATCAGCGGGAAACCCGCTCTGACCCGCCCCTACAGCACCGGCAGGTTCTTCCGCAGCTCGAACGCCGTGACCTCCGAGCGGTACTCCTCCCACTCCTGCTTCTTGTTGCGCAGGAAGAAGTCGAACACGTGCTCGCCCAGCGTCTCGGCGATCAGGTCGCTGCGCTGCATCAGCGCGAGCGCCTCGCCCAGGTTCTGCGGCAGCGGCTCGATGCCCATCGCGCGGCGCTCGGAGTCCGTCAGCGCCCACACGTCGTCCTCGGCGCCCGGAGGCAGCTCGTAGCCCTCCTCGATGCCCTTCAGGCCGGCGGCGAGCAGGACGGCGTAGGCCAGGTACGGGTTCGCGCCGGAGTCCAGCGAGCGGACCTCGACACGGGCCGAGCCCGTCTTGCCCGGCTTGTACATCGGGACCCGGACCAGGGCCGAGCGGTTGTTGTGCCCCCAGCAGATGTACGACGGCGCCTCGCCGCCGGCGCCCGCGGTGCGCTCGGTGCCGCCCCAGATGCGCTTGTAGGAGTTCACCCACTGGTTGGTGATCGCCGAGGTCTCGCCGGCGTGCCGCAGCAGGCCGGCGATGAAGGAGCGGCCCACCTTGGACAGCTGGTACTCCGCGCCGGACTCGTAGAACGCGTTCCGGTCGCCCTCGAACAGGGACAGGTGCGTGTGCATACCGGAGCCGGGGTGCTCGGAGAACGGCTTCGGCATGAAGGTGGCCTGCACGCCCTGCTCCAGCGCGACCTGCTTCATGACCAGGCGGAACGTCATGACGTTGTCGGCGGTGGACAGCGCGTCGGCGTACCGCAGGTCGATCTCCTGCTGGCCCGGGGCGCCCTCGTGGTGGGAGAACTCCACCGAGATGCCCATCGACTCCAGCATGGTGATCGCCTGGCGGCGGAAGTCCATGCCGACGTTCTGCGGGGTGTGGTCGAAGTAGCCGGAGTTGTCGGCCGGCGTCGGGCGGCTGCCGTCGAGCGGCCGGTCCTTCAGCAGGAAGAACTCGATCTCGGGGTGGGTGTAGAAGGTGAAGCCCAGGTCGGAGGCGCGGGCCAGGGCGCGCTTGAGGACGTACCGGGGGTCGGCGAAGGACGGCGAGCCGTCCGGCATGAGGATGTCGCAGAACATACGGGCCGTGCCGGGGGCCTCCGCGCGCCAGGGCAGGACCTGGAAGGTCGACGGGTCCGGCTTGGCGATCATGTCGGACTCGTAGACGCGGGCGAAGCCCTCGATGGCGGAGCCGTCGAAGCCGATGCCCTCGTCGAACGCCTGCTCAAGCTCGGCAGGGGCCACGGCCACGGACTTGAGGAAGCCCAGCACGTCCGTGAACCACAGGCGTACGAACCGGATGTCGCGCTCCTCCAAGGTCCGGAGCACGAACTCCTGCTGCTTGTCCATCTTCCGCTTCCCCATCCTTGCTGGTCAGGCCGCCTGTCTCCCGCACCACGGGAGGCGGTCGGGCACCTGAGCATCCCACCACAACAGCATTTCATGCGCGTTGCGGACCTTGATCGGCCGCCCGACCTCGGGCTGAACGCCTCGCATACGGCAGGTGTCCTGCTCTGAGGCCCATCTTGCCTGTTCGGCGGCCCATGCGTAATGGCCGGTCTCGCCCCTCTCCCCCCTCGTTAATTTGCATCTCAGATGCAAGTTTCATTACGGTGCCGACGGCCGAGCGGGCCGAAGCCCACCGTTCCTTCACAAAAGGAGTCCCGATGCTCTCCGAGCAGTCCGCCGCCACCGTGCGCGCGACCCTCCCCGCCGTCGGCGCCTCACTGGCCGAGATCACCGAGCGCTTCTACGACGGACTGTTCGCCGCCCACCCGGAACTGCTGCGCGACCTGTTCAACCGCGGCAACCAGGCGGCCGGCACCCAGCGGCAGGCGCTGGCGGGCTCGATCGCCGCCTTCGCCACCCACCTGCTGGAGCACCCGGACGAACGCCCCGACGTGATGCTGGGCCGTATCGCCCACAAGCACGCCTCGCTGGGCGTCACGCCCGAGCAGTACAAGGTCGTCCACCAGCACCTCTTCGCGGCCATCGCCGAGGTCCTCGGCGACGCGGTCACCCCCGAGGTCGCCGCCGCCTGGGACGAGGTCTACTGGCTGATGGCGAACGCGCTGATCGCGATCGAGAAGCGGCTGTACGCGGCGAGCGGGCAGACCGGCTGGCGGCAGTGGCGGGTCGTCGGACGCATAGAGGAGACGGCGGACGTCGCCACCTTCCAGCTCAGCCCGGCCGACGACGGCCCGGTGCCCGACTTCCGCCCCGGCCAGTACGTCTCCGTCCGCGTGGAACTCCCGGACGGCGCCCGGCAGATCCGCCAGTACAGCCTGTCCGCCGCGCCGGGCTCCCCGGTGCGCCAGATCGCCGTCAAGCGCGTCCACGGCGGCGACACGCCGGACGGCGAGGTCTCCGGTCACCTCCACGCGCGCGTGCGCGAGGGCGACACCTTGGAGCTGTCCGCCCCGTACGGCGACCTGATCCTGGACGCCACCGACGCACCCCTGCTGCTCGCCTCCGCCGGCATCGGCGTGACCCCGATGATCGCCATGCTGGAGCAGCTCGCCCGCACCGGCCACCGCGCCCCGGTCACCGTGGTGCACGCCGACCGCTCCCCCGCCACGCACGCGTTGCGCAGCGACCACGAGGGCTTCGCGGCCAAGCTGCCGGACGCGGCCGTGCACTTCTGGTACGAGCAGGACGCCCCCGAGTCCGCGCACATGGGCCTCGTGGACCTGTCCGCCGTGCCGGTCGCATCGGGCACGCGCGTGTACCTGTGCGGTCCGCTGCCCTTCATGCGCGCGGTGCGCACCCAGCTGATCGAGAAGGGTGTGCGCCCCGCCGACATCCACTACGAGGTGTTCGGGCCGGACCTCTGGCTCGCTCAGGACTGATCCCGCCGCGGCTGCCCGGCTGGCCGGCGAGGGGTCCTGATGCGACGGTGGTGTGGTGAGGCCTGTGAGGCAGAAGAGACCTTCGAGGGTGTGAGGTCGAGCCACCCACCATTCGACGCGGAGGACGGCGCTCATGGCACGCACAACGAGGAAACGCGTGGGGACGATCTTGTCCGCGGCCGCGGCCGGAGCTGTCGCGGCAGGCCTGTCGGCCGCAGCCCCTGCTGCTGGCGCTGGCGCTTCCACTGCCGCTGCGATGGCGGACGCGGCCACGTCGCCACAGGCGACGGTCGCCCCGTGCACGAGCGCGCAGCTCATCGCGAGCAGCGCACACCGTCTGGCGTCGGGCCAGGTGGTGGTGACGGTCGTCAATCAGGGCCCTCGACCGTGCGTGCTCAAGGGCTATCCCACCGTCGCCCTCGCCGGTCTGGGCTCCCCCGGCAGGAACAAACCTCTCCAGGTCGTCCACCAGGGCGCCTCGGGCCCGGTGACACTGACAGTCGGCGGTCGGGCCTCGACGCAGCTCACCTTCACGCCCGTCCTCGGCGAGGCGAGCGGGTACTGCACGTCCGGCGCCGCGCCCTCCGTCGCGCCCTCGATCGTGGTGGGCATCGCGGGCGGGGGCCAGCAACTGGCCCCGGACGACGGCGGCGACTTCGCGCTCTGCGGGACCAGTGTGCGCGTCACCGCCTTCCGCGCCGCGGGCGCCTGAGCCGGGCGGACACGGAACCGCCTCCCGCGCTCCGTCCCAGCTCACCGCCCTCGTGGGGCTCGGGAGCGCGGACCCCTTCCACGCCGGGCGGTACACGGTGTCGATGTCCCCGTCGCGCCACGGGACCGCGACGTCGCCGGTGCCCTGCGGCAGCCGGAGCCGTTGACCGTGGCGATGCGAGGCGAGTTCGCCCCGGGCGTCGGCGCGGACGGGAAGCCTGCCCCGCCGGGGCGCGGCGGGGCGGGAGAGCGGCGACCGTGCCGCTCAGGAGCAGTCGAGTCCGGCGACGCCTGCATCGTATGCAGCAGCGCACAGGCACGGGACGAGGTCGAGACCCCGGCCGTTCGCCGTCACAGCGCTGAGGGCATACCGAGGAGCAGCGGCCCCGTCGGCGCCGCCACCACGTCCTCGACCGTCACCGGGTCCAGCGAGGCGAAGAAGGCCTCCTGAGCTCGGCGCAGCGCGCCCCGCAGCCGGCAGCCGGTGTGCAGGGGGCAGGGCACGGCGCCCTCGCAGTCGACGACGTCGCCGTCCCCCTCAAAGCGGCGCACGACCGCGCCGACCGACGCCGTGCGCCCGGCCTCGGTGAGCGTGAGCCCGCCGCCCCGGCCGCGGCGGGCCTCGAGGAGTCCCATGTGCGTCAGCTCGGCCACGACCTTCGCGGCGTGCGTGTACGGCACGTCCATGGCCCCCGCGACCTCGCGGGTCGTGGGGCTGGAGTCGCCGGCGACGGCGAGCCGCATCAGGACCCGCAGCGCCAGGTCGGTGGAGCGCAACAGCCGCATGCCGTCAGCGTAGATAATGCGCATCTGAGCTTCAAATTATTCGGCGGGAAGGCCGCCCCTTCGGCCATTCGGGTGGTCCGGCCTAGGTCCAGGGACTGGCGCCCCACTACGATCAGCCGTCCCGAAGGTCCCTTTTCCCCCGAAGGACGCGCCATGGGCTCCGCCCCCACCCCCGGTTCCGCCGAGCGCAAGGCCCGCATGGAGCAGATGCGCCGTGCGGAACGCGCACGTGAGCGCCGCAACCGCATCCTGACGACCGCGGCGAGCGTGGTCGTCGTCGCCGGTCTCGTCGTCGGCGGGGTGGTCCTGGTCGACTCGCAGTCCGGGAGCAAGGCGTCCGCGGCGAGCGGCTCGAAGGACTCGGCCGGCGGCCCCAAGGGCTCGGCGGGCGGCTCCAAGGGCTCCGCGAAGAGCGCGAAGGACTCCGGCCACTTCGTCACCGGCAAGGACGGCGTGCGGGTCTGGACGGGCAGGCTGACCCGCAACCACGTCACCACGAACGTGCCCTACCCGATGCACCCGCCCGTCGGCGGCGACCACAACCCGGTCTGGCTGAACTGCAACGGCGACGTCTACACCGAGCCCGTCAGGGACGAGAACGCCGTGCACTCGCTGGAGCACGGCGCGGTGTGGGTGACGTACTCGAGCAAGGCGTCGAAGGCCGACGTCGCCGCGCTCGCGGCGAAGGTGAGGAAGACCCCGTACACGCTGATGAGCCCCTACGAGAACCAGGCAAGCCCGATCATGCTCACGGCCTGGGGCCATCAGCTCTCCGTGCAGAGCGCCGGCGACCCGGGCGTCGACAGGTTCCTCGCGGCCTACGTCCAGGGCGAGCAGACGCCGGAGCCGGGTGCCTCGTGCACCGGCGGGACGATGCGGTGAACCGGCACATCGGCTGGATCGCCGGGGCCGCGGCGGCGGCTCTCGTCGCGACGGGCGGGATCACGTACGCGGTCGCCGAGGACGGCGGGTCGGGGAGCGTCCGCGTGCCCGCCGCGGACTCGGCGGACGCCGGCTTCGCGCGGGACATGGCGGTCCACCACCAGCAGGCCGTCGAGATGTCGTACATCGTGCGCGACCGCACCGGGAACGAGGAGGTGCGCCGCCTCGCGTACGACATCGCGCAGACACAGGCCAACCAGCGCGGCATGCTGCTGGGCTGGCTCGACCTGTGGGGGCTGCCGAAGGTGTCCTCCGAGCCGCCGATGACGTGGATGGGCATGGGCGGCATGGCCTCCGGCAAGGACGGCGCTCTGATGCCGGGCATGGCGACCGACACGGAGCTGAAGAAGCTGGGCGAACTCAGCGGCAAGCAGGCGGAGATCCTCTATCTGCAACTGATGACCGACCACCACAGGGGCGGCATCCACATGGCCGAGGGCTGTGTCGCCAAGTGCACGGTGGCCGTGGAGAAGAGGCTCGCGCAGGGCATGGTCGACGCACAGCGGTCGGAGATCGATCTGATGACGACGATGCTCGAGGAACGCGGCGCCGAGCCACGCACCTGACGCCACCGGTCTGCATACAAGTCGACAAAGCGGCATCGAACGGAGTTCACCGCAAGGGCATCCCGGGAATCGCAACCTTTCCGCAACATACGGGGAATGCCCAAATCCACCCAAACCCCAAGTGGCCGCGACCACTTGGGGTTTCCTTGGCCTTTTCATTCCCCTGGCATGAATCGTTCATCGACAGAGTGACCCCCATCGTGTGATCCATACGGTCGGCCGAACCGCCGCGGGCCGGCACGCGGACCGCATGACGTATCGACCACTACATGCATGCGAACCGCATCGCAGGGGGTTCTATGAGATCCAACCGCGCCAAGATGCGCGCTGTGAGCATGGCAGCAACGCTGCCCATGATCGCCGGCGCGCTGGCGCTGGGCATACCCGCGGCGCACGCCGCGGACAGCCCCGCTCGTGACGTACTGCAGGGCACCAAGCCCGCGTGGGCGACGGCCACGGCGGACAAGGGCGCGACCTCCGACAGCGCCCAGGTCTCCGCCCGGGTCTACCTCGCCGGCCGTGACGCGCGCGGCCTGGCCGCCTACGCGAAGGCCGTCTCCGACCCGCACTCGCCGTTGTACGGCAAGTACCTGAGCGCCAAGCAGACGCAGGCCCGCTTCGGCGCGACCAAGGAGCAGGTGGCCGCGGTGAAGTCGTGGCTGAAGGCGTCGGGCCTGAAGGTCACCGCCGTCACGCAGCACTACGTCGCCGTGACCGGTGACGTCGCCGCCGCCGAGAAGGCGTTCGGCACGCAGCTGCACAACTACGCCAAGGGCGGCAAGACCTACCGTGCGCCCTCGAAGGCGGCCACCGCGCCGGAGAGCCTGAAGGGCGCCGTCCTGACCGTCACCGGCCTGGACAACGCCCCGCACAAGGCGAACCACGACGACCAGCTGCCGCCGCCGGAGACCGTCTTCCGCAACTCCGGGCCGTTCTCCTCCTACTACGGCTCGAACACCGCGACGACGCTGCCGGAGGCGTACGGCCACGAGATCCCGTACGCCGTCAAGGGCTACACGGGCAAGCAGCTGCGGGCCGCGTACGGCGCGGGCACCCGCACGGGCAAGGGGGTGCGTATCGCCATCACGGACGCGTACGCCTCCCCGACCATCGCCTTCGACGCGGCCACCTACGCGAAGAAGCACGGCGACGCCGCCTGGACCACCGGTCAGCTGCACCAGGTGCTGCCGAACCAGTACACCAAGACCAAGGAGTGCTCGGCCGCGGGCTGGTACGGCGAGGAGACGCTCGACGTCGAGGCCGTGCACGCGGTCGCCCCCGCGGCGAACGTCACCTACGTCGGCGCCGCCTCCTGCTACGACGACGACCTGCTCGACTCGCTCAGCAAGGTCGTCGACAACCACCTGGCCGACATCGTCTCCAACTCCTGGGGCGACATCGAGGCCAACCAGACCCCGGACCTCGCGGCCGCCTACGACCAGGTCTTCCAGTTCGGCGCGGTCGAGGGCATCGGCTTCTACTTCTCCTCCGGCGACAACGGCGACGAGGTCGCCAACACCGGTACGAAGCAGGTCGACACCCCGGCCAACTCCGCCTGGGTGACCGCGGTCGGCGGAACCTCGCTGGCGGTCGGCAAGAACGACACGTACAAGTGGGAGACCGGCTGGGGCACCGAGAAGGCTCTGCTGTCGAGCGACGGCAAGAGCTGGGTGGGCTTCCCCGGCGCGTTCACCTCGGGCGCGGGCGGCGGCACCAGCAAGACCGTGGCGGAGCCCGACTACCAGAAGGGCGTCGTCCCGGACGCGCTGGCGAACGCCAACAACGCGACCGGCAACCGCGTCGTCCCGGACATCGCGGCGATCGCCGACCCCAACACCGGTTTCCTGGTCGGCCAGACTCAGACCCTGCCCGACGGCAAGACGCAGGCGTACGACGAGTACCGCATCGGCGGCACCTCGCTCGCCGCGCCGGTGATCGCCGCCGTCCAGGCGCTGGCCCAGGAGGCCCGCGGCGGCCAGCCGATCGGCTTCGCCAACCCGGAGATCTACGCCAGGTACGGCTCGAAGGTGTACCACGACGTCACGGACAACCCGACGGGCTCCGGACTCGCCGTGGCGCGCGTCGACTTCGTCAACGGCTACGACGCCACGGGCGGCATCGCCACCTCGGTCCGCAGCCTCGGCAAGGACAGCTCGCTGAGCGCGGAGAAGGGCTACGACGACGTGACCGGCGTGGGCTCGCCCGCTCCCGGCTACGTCGAGTCGTACAAGCGCCGCTGAGGCACCGCCGACAACGACACCCTGAGGGGGCGCGGGGTGGGTCCACCCCGCGCCCCTTCGCCGTGTGTGAGGTGGCACACACCCCGCACCACCCATCGCGTCGCTCTGACGATTACACTGGGCGTCGTGCCTCCGTTGAACTTGTGGTCGATCTATCAGCATGGCTTCGCGCGCGTCGCCGCGTGCACGGGTCACACCGTCATCGCGGATCCGCACGCCAACGCCGAAGCGGTCCTGCGCCACGCGCGCCGGTGCGCCGGGGAGGGGGTCGCCGTCGCCGTCTTCCCGGAGATGGTGCTGTCCGGCTACTCGATCGAGGACCTGCTGCTTCAGGACGCGCTGCTCGACCAGGTCGAGGAGGCGCTGAAGGAGGTGGTGGCCGGATCGGCTCAGCTGCTGCCGGTCCTGGTCGTCGGTGCCCCGCTGCGCCACCGCAACCGGGTCTACAACTGCGCGGTCATCGTGCACCGCGGCCGCGTCCTCGGTGTCGTGCCCAAGTCGTATCCGCCGAACTACCGGGAGTTCTACGAGCGCCGGCAGATCGGCGACGGCGCCGACGAGCGCGGCGGGTCCATCCGGGTGGGCGGCGAGACCGTACCGTTCGGCGTGGATCTGCTGTTCGCGGCCGAGGACGTACCCGGCCTGGTGCTGCACGCGGAGATCTGCGAGGACATGTGGGTGCCGGTGCCGCCCAGCGCGGAGGCGGCCCTCGCCGGTGCGACCGTCCTGGTCAACCTCTCGGGCAGCCCGATCACGGTCGGGCGGGCCGAGGACCGCAAGCTGCTGTGCCGCTCGGCGTCCTCCCGCTGCCTCGCCGCGTACGTCTACGCGGCGGCCGGCCTCGGCGAGTCGACCACCGACCTGTCCTGGGACGGCCAGACCATGATCTACGAGAACGGCGTGCTGCTGGCCGAGACCGAGCGGTTCCCGCTCGGCGACACTTACGCGGTGGCCGACGTGGACCTCGACCTGCTGCGGCAGGAGCGGCAGCGGATGGGCACGTTCGACGACAACCGCCGTACGCACCGCGCACGGACCGGCGACTTCCGGACGGTCGGGTTCGAGCTCGATCCGCCGCTCACCGACCTGGGGCTGCGCCGTCGCCTGGAGCGCTTCCCGTTCGTGCCCGCCGACCCCGAGCGCCTCGCCCTGGACTGCTTCGAGGCGTACAACATCCAGGTCGAGGGCCTCCAGCAGCGCCTCGCGGCGATCGGCGGCCCGAAGGTGGTCATCGGGGTGTCCGGCGGCCTCGACTCCACGCACGCGCTGATCGTCGCCGCCCGCGCCATGGACCGCGCGGGCCGCCCGCGCAGCGACATCCTGGCCTTCACGCTGCCCGGCTTCGCCACCAGCGACCACACCAAGGACAACGCCCACAAGCTGATGAACTCGCTCGGCGTGACCGCTGCCGAGCTGGACATCACGCCCACCGCGCGGCTCATGCTGAAGGAGATGGGCCACCCGTTCGCCTCCGGCGAGCCGGTGTACGACGTCACCTTTGAGAACGTGCAGGCCGGGCTGCGCACCGACTACCTGTTCCGGCTCGCCAACCAGCGCGGCGGCATCGTGCTGGGCACCGGCGACCTGTCGGAGCTGGCGCTCGGCTGGTCCACGTACGGCGTGGGCGACCAGATGAGCCACTACAACGTCAACTCGGGCGTGCCGAAGACGCTGATCCAGCATCTGATCCGCTGGGTCATCAGCAGCGGGCAGTTCGACGAGGAGACGGGCAAGACGCTCGCCGCGATCCTCGACACCGAGATCAGCCCGGAGCTGGTGCCGGGCGAGGAGATGCAGTCCACCGAGTCGAAGATCGGCCCGTACGCGCTGCACGACTTCACGCTCTTCCATGTGCTGCGGTACGGCTTCAGGCCGTCGAAGATCGCCTTCCTGGCCTGGCACGCCTGGCACGACCCGGAGGCCGGCGCCTGGCCGCCGAACTTCCCCGAGGCCGAGCGGGTGGCGTACGACCTGCCGGAGATCCGGCACTGGCTGGAGGTCTTCTGCCGCCGCTTCTTCGCGTTCGCGCAGTTCAAGCGGTCCGCCATGCCGAACGGGCCGAAGGTCTCGGCCGGCGGTTCGCTCTCCCCGCGCGGCGACTGGCGCGCACCGTCCGACAGCAACGCGCGGGCCTGGCTGCGGGACCTCGCCCGCTTCGACATCGAAAACATCGAGGGCATCGAGGGCATCGAGGACGTCGAGGAGATCCAGGACATCGAGGACGTAGCACGGTGACCGGCCCGCACGGGACCGCCTGAGCGACAGCGACGGCACCAACGACAAGGGGTGCCCGGTGGAGACCGGGCACCCCTTCGTCGTGGCGCGCGGAGATCAGCGGTACAGCGCCTCCGACTCCTGCGGCAGGTGCGAGGCGACCACCCGCTGCCGTCCGGCGTGCTGAGCGACCCGGCGCCGGTCCACCGCAGCCGCCGTCGCGGCCACCGCGAGCCCCAGCACCGCCAGCCCCGCCCCGGCCACCGCCGGAGAGGTCACGCCGAAGCCGGCGGCCAGCGCGAGGCCGCCGATCCACGCTCCGCCCGCGTTCGCCAGGTTGAACGCCGCCTGGTTCGCCGAGGAGGCCAGCGACGGCGCCGCCGACGCCTTCTCCATGACCATGAGCTGTAGCGGCGACCCGGTGACGAACGCCGCCATGCCCAGCAGCGTCACCGCCAGGGCCGCGCTCCACTCGGCGCTCATCAGGAGCGGGAAGAGGGACAGGACCGCCGCCAGCGACGTCAGGCCGCCGAACAGCGTGCCCCGCAGCGAGTGGTCCGCCAGCCGGCCGCCCACCAGGTTGCCGATCGTCGCGCCCACGCCGAACAGGGCCAGCAGGAGCGTCACGCTCGAGTCGGCGTAGCCCGCCGCGTCCGTCAGCATCGGCGTGACATAGCTGTACGCCGAGAACAGCGCGCCGAAGCCCGCCACGGTCGTCCCCAGCGCCAACCACACGGGCAGCGAGCGCAGGGCGGCCAGTTCGCCGCGCAGGCCGCCGGCCGGGGCGTGGGTGTGGTCGTGCGGGATCAGCAGGAAGAGGGAGGCGATCGCGGCCAGGCCGATCGCGCTCACGCCCAGGAACGTGGCGCGCCACCCCAGGTGCTGGCCCATCAGCGTGGCCACCGGCACACCCGCGATGTTCGCGACCGTCAGGCCCATGAACATCAGCGAGACCGAGCGGGCCTTGCGCTCGGGCGCCACCAGGTCGGTGGCGACGACCGCGCCGACGCCGAAGAACGCCCCGTGCGGCAGCCCGCTCAGGAAGCGGGCGGCCAGCAGCCAGCCGTACCCGGGCGCCAGCGCGGAGAGGGCGTTGCCCAGCACGAACAGGGCCATCAGGCCGATCAGGACCGTGCGCCTGGACATGCGCGCCGTGACCGCGGCGAGCAGCGGCGCGCCGATCACCACGCCCAAGGCGTACGCCGAGACCAGGTGCCCGGCGGTGGGGATGGATATGTGCAGGTCGTCCGCGACATCGGGCAGGAGGCCCATCATCACGAACTCGGTTGTTCCGATGCCGAAGGCGCCCACGGCGAGGGCGAGCAGGGCCAGGGGCATGAAGTGCCTGTGCCTTTCCAAAACGGGTTCCGTACGTCGTCTGCGTTTCGTATGTTCACGTACGGAACAAAGTCTGGCAGGCCCAGTATTCCGCGAGGTCAAGGGGTGGTGACGTTCACACGTGCCGCCACCGGCAGATGGTCGCTCCCCGTCTGCGGCAGCGTCCACGAACTCACCGGCTCGATGCCCTTGACCATGATCTGGTCGATCCGCGCCATCGGGAACGACGCCGGCCAGCTGAACCCGAAACCACTGCCGGCCGCGCCCTGCGTGGAACGCATCTGGGAGGTGACGGCGTTGAGCGCTCGGTCGTTCATGGTGCCGTTCAGGTCGCCGAGCAGGATCACCTTGCTCAGCTTCTCCTCTGCGATGGCCTCTCCGAGCGCGTCCGCGCTGGTGTCCCGCTGCCGCGCCGTGAACCCGGCGGCCAGCTTCACCCGCACGGAGGGCATGTGGGCGACGTAGACGGCGACCTCCCCCTCCGGCGTGCGCACGGCGGCCCGCATCGCCCGCGTCCAGCCCAGTTTGATGTCCACGGGCTCGACCCCGCTCAGCGGGTACTTGCTCCACAACCCGACCGTGCCCTGCACCGAGTGGTACCGGTACGTCGACGCCAGCGCCCGCTCGTACACCGGCACGGCGGACGCCTTCAGCTCCTCCAGCGCCAGCACGTCCGCCCCGGACGCGGCCACGTCCCGGGCGGTGTCGGACGGGTCGGGGTTGTCGGCGTTCACGTTGTGCGTGGCGACGGTCAGGTCGCCGCCGCTGCCGCTCTTGTCGCCGAGCAGCCCGCCGAAGAGGTTCAGCCAGACCGTCACGGGCACCAGCACCGCGATCAGCGCCGTCGCCGACTTCCGCAGCAGCGAGAGGATCAGCAGCAGCGGCACGCCCACGATCCCGAGCCACGGCAGGAACGTCTCCGTCAGGGAGCCGAGGTTTCCGACCCTGTTGGGGATCCGCGCGTGCAGCAGCATCACCAGCGCGAGGACCACCGCGAGCGCGGCCAGGACGATGCCGCGACGCCAGATGCCGCGGTCACCGCGCAGAGCGTCGTACAGGCGCCGGAGCCGGGATCCTCTGCGGCCCGGCCCCGTGCCGCCGCCACCCGTCTCCGTCATGTACGCCTGCGCCATACCGTCGCCTCACACCTTGCCGTGCACTCCGTCATCCCCCCGCGGTAACGACCCTAGGGGATGATCGGCTCCGTCCCTGCCGCCCCATGACGGCCGTACGCGCACGAGGACGAACGAGGCGGCGTCCGAAGTTCCGAACGGGGGTTCCTGAGAGGCCTTCTGTGACGAAACGCGCACATACGCGCGGGAAATCGGCGCGTGAGCGTTACGATCTGACGGGTCGTAGGCCTTCCAGGGCCGTGTCGACGATCCGCTCGCTCAAGCCCTCCTCGAGCGGTGCCTCGGGGCGCAGCAGGGAGCGTACGAGCATGGGGGCGACCAGCATGTCGTTCATCAGATCGATGTCCACGTCCGTGCGCAGCTCGCCGTTCCGCTGTCCGCGGCGCAGGATGTCGAGGCTGAGCCTGCGCCGGGGTGCTATGACGGTCGCGTGATAGGCGGCCCAGATCTTGGGGCTGGACTTCATCTGCGCCTGCACGTTGCGCAGGATCGCCGAGGAGCGGCTGGCGAGGGCGCGCTGCCGCAGCCACTCCAGCAGCACGACCAGGTCGTCGCGCATCGAGGTGCCCGGCAGTTCGGGGTCCTCGGGGTCGGCGGCGCGCAGGACGTCGACGAAGAGGTCCTCCTTGTTGTTCCACCGCCGGTAGATGGTGGCCTTGCCGACGCCCGCGGTGCGGGCGATGCGCTCTATGGACAGGTCGGCGAGGGACACGCCGTCCTCCATGAGCTTCATCACCCCTTCGATGATGGCCCGTTCGACGGCCTCGCTGCGCGGACGTCCGCGTACGGGCCACTCCTGCTGCTGGGTCCGGGGCCTGCTCTCGGCGAGGCTCACGTTCGACTCCGTCCTTGGCCGGCGGTGGGATGTTCCCCCGCTGTCTGTCGTCAACGGGCACCCGGCTGTCCGAGTGCCCGCCTTGACGTACCGTCAGTGATCGGCCGCGACCAGCTCCGGCTCCTCCGTGCCGGTCCGTGCGGCCGCCTTCCCGGGCAGGAACAGCGCGACCACCACGGCGCCGAGCACCGCCACGCCCGCGCCCCACAGCGCGGTGACGTGCATGGCGTGCAGGAACGCGTCGTTGGCCGGGGAGACGAGCGCCCTGCCCTTCGGGCCGAGCTTGGCGGCGACGCCGAGGGTCGCCTCGATGGACTCGCCCGCGGTGTGGCGTACGCCTGCCGGCAGGAACGTCAGCTTGTCCTGGATGCCGTCGCGGTACGACGTCGACAGGACCGAGCCGAGCACCGCGATGCCGAGCGCGCCGCCCACCTGACGGAAGGTGTTGCTGAGCGCGGACGCGGAGCCGGCCTTCTCGCGGGGAAGGGCCTGCATTATGACGACGCTGGTCGGGGTCATGATGTGCGCCATCCCGGTGCCCATCAGGAAGAACAGGACCTCGAGGATCCAGATGGGCGTGTCCGCCGTCAGGGCGGCGAACGCGGCGAGCATCGCGGCGATGATGAGCATGCCCGCGGTGGTGGTGGCCTTGTTGCCGAACCGGTCGACCAGCAGCCGGGCACGCGGCGCGAAGATCAGCTGTGCGGCGGCCAGCGGCAGCAACAGCAGACCGGCCTGCAGCGGCGAGTAGCCGCGCACACTCTGGGTGTAGAAGACGGAGAAGAAGGTCACGCCCATCAACGCGAAGAAGACCAGGGAGATCGCGGTGATGGCCGAGGAGAAGGCCTTGTTCTTGAAGTAGCCGACGTCGATGGACGGGTGGTCGCTGCGCTTCTCGAACACGACGAAGAGCGCGAGGACGGCGAGGCCGGCCAGTATGGTCCCGATCACCTTGGTGTCGGTGAAGTCGGCGAGCTGGCCGCCCTTGATGATGCCGTAGACGAGCAGGACCAGGCCGACGACGGACAGCACGACGCCGATGGGGTCGAGGCGCCCGGGGCTGGGGTCGCGGGAGTCGGGGACCAGCCAGATCATCAGGGCGAGCGCCAGGATCACGATCGGCACGTTGATCAGGAAGACGGAGCCCCACCAGAAGTGGTCGAGCAGCACCCCGCCGGTGATCGGCCCTATGGCGATGGCGAGGCCGACGCCGCCGGCCCAGATGCCGATGGCCTTGGGCTGCTCGTCGCGCTCGAAGACGTTCATGAGGACGGCGAGCGTGGCCGGCATCACGAAGGCCGCGCCGAGGGCCATGAGGGCGCGGAACGCAATCAGCTGATCGGGTGAACCGGATTCCGCGGCGAGCGCCGACCCCGCGCCGAACACCACGAGACCGGCCAGCAGCGCCTTCTTCCGGCCCAGACGGTCGCCCAGCAGCCCCGCGGTGAACAGCAGCCCGGCGAAGACGAGCGTGTAGGCGTTGATGGCCCACTCCAGCTCGCTCTGGGTGGCGCCGAGGCCGATCGGCGCGGGGGTGGAGATCGTCTTGATGGCGACGTTCAGGATGGAGTTGTCGAGCACCACGATCAGCAGGCTGAGCATCAGCGTGCCGAGGATGGCCCACCGGCGCCGGTGCACGGCATCGGGCACCCGCCGTTCGACAGGGGCAGCAGGGGTAGTCATATGAGCGAGCCTAGGCGACTTCCGATACGGAACCGTCTCGTATCGGAAGTCTTTACGGACTCCTTAAGAAGAGACCTGGCTCACGTGTCAAACGGCCCAATCCGCAAGACACGGACTCGGCCCCGAGGTCGAGCGGCAACCTGTCCCCCGGCCCGGGCCGAGGTCGGCCCCCGGCGCGGGCCGAGCCCCGCCCCCTGCCCTAGCCGCGCGTGGCACGAGGTGCCACCATGGGGGTGGTCCGGGGACGCCGTCAGGGCGCCTCGAGATGACAGAAGGAGCCGTTGCGATGACGCAGCTTCCGGCTGCCCAGGGGCAGCACGCTCAGGGCACGCTCAGGTCCTCCGACAGCAGCAAGGCGCTGTACGGGGGGAAGAGCACCCGCCGTATCACCGTCCGCGACCTCACCGCCGCCAAGGAGCGCGGCGAGAAGTGGCCCATGCTCACCGCCTACGACGCGATGACCGCGTCCGTGTTCGACGAGGCCGGCATCCCGGTCATGCTCGTCGGCGACTCGGCGGGCAACTGCCACCTGGGGTACGAGACGACCGTGCCCGTCACCCTCGACGAGATGACCATGCTCTCCGCCGCTGTCGTACGGGGCACCAAGCGCGCCCTGATCGTCGGCGACCTGCCCTTCGGCTCGTACCAGGAGGGCCCGGTGCAGGCGCTGCGCTCGGCGACCCGGCTGGTGAAGGAGGCCGGGGTCGGCGCGGTGAAGCTGGAGGGCGGCGAGCGCTCGCACCGCCAGATCGAGCTGCTGGTGGAGTCCGGCATCCCGGTCATGGCGCACATCGGCCTCACCCCGCAGTCCGTGAACGCCATGGGGTACCGCGTGCAGGGCCGCGGCGAGGAGGCGGCCGCGCAGCTGCTGCGGGACGCCAAGGCGGTGCAGGACGCCGGTGCGTTCGCGGTGGTCCTGGAGCTGGTCCCGGCGGAGCTGGCGGCCGAGGTGACGCGGGTGCTGCACATTCCGACGGTCGGCATCGGCGCCGGTCCGGACACCGACGCGCAGGTGCTCGTGTGGACGGACATGCTCGGACTGACCGGGGGCCGGGTGCCGAAGTTCGTGAAGAAGTACGCGGATCTGCGCCAGGTGATGGGCGACGCGGCGAAGGCGTTCGCCGAGGACGTGGTGGGCGGGACGTTCCCGCTCGAGGAGCACTCGGTCCACTGACGTTCGCCAGCCGTCCACACGGCGAAGCCCGACAATGCCACCGCCCCGCGCCCCTTCGGGCGGCGCGCAGCAGCCCGCCGATCTTCCCCCGTCGGCGGGCTGTTTGCCGTCTGTCGGCAACCTGTCGGCGGCTGTAGGTGCGCTGTCGGTCGTTTGTCGGTGGGGGCTGACACCTTCGTGGCATGACGCGAATCGACAACACCCCGAAGGACGCCGCACCGGACGCGGCCGTCACCGTGCGGGGGCTGGTCAAGCACTACGGTGAGACCAAGGCGCTGGACGGCGTCGACCTCGATGTGCGCGAGGGCACCGTCCTCGGCGTACTGGGGCCGAACGGTGCCGGCAAGACCACCCTCGTGCGCTGCCTGTCCACCCTCATCACCCCGGACGCCGGCCACGCCGTCGTCGCCGGCTACGACGTCGTACGACAGCCGCGGCAGACGCGCCGCGTGATAGGCCTCACCGGCCAGTACGCCTCCGTGGACGAGAAGCTGTCCGGTTTCGAGAACCTCTACATGATCGGCCGGCTCCTCGACCTGCCCCGCAAGGAGGCCCGCGCCCGGGCCGACGGGCTGCTGGAGCGGTTCTCGCTCACCGAGGCCGCGAAGCGCCCGGCGTCCACGTACTCCGGCGGCATGCGCCGGCGCCTGGACCTCGCCGCCTCGATGATCGGGCACCCGGCGGTGCTCTACCTGGACGAGCCGACCACCGGCCTCGACCCGCGCACCCGGAACGAGGTGTGGACCGAGGTCAAGCGGATGGTCGCCGAGGGCGCCACCGTGCTGCTCACCACCCAGTACATGGAGGAGGCCGAACAGCTCGCCTCCGAGCTGACCGTCATCGACCGCGGCAAGGTCATCGCGGGCGGCGGCATCGACGAACTGAAGGCCAAGGTCGGCGGCCGTACGCTGCGCGTCCGCCCGGCCGACCGGGCGGAGCTGCGCCCGACGGCCGCGGCACTCGACGAGTTCGGCCTCACCGGTCCCGGCGGCGCGACCGTGGACACCGAGACCGGCACCGTCCTCGTGCCGATCCTCAGCGACGAGCAGCTGACCGCGGTGGTCGGCGCGCTCACCGCCCGCGGCATCACGCTCGCCGGCATCTCCACCGAACTGCCCAGCCTGGACGAGGTGTTCCTGTCCCTCACCGGCCACAAGGCCGGAGCCCCGCAGGACGCGTCCCCCGCCCGTGAGGAGGTCGCCGCATGAGCGCCACCACGTTGACCGCACCCGCCGCCCCGGTCTCCGAAGGCCGTATCGGACTGCGCGCCAACCTGCGTCACATCGGCGCGCTGGTCCGCCGCAATCTGTTGTGGATCCGGCAGGACCCGGAGTCGATGTTCGACGCGATCCTGTTCCCGGTCATCTTCTGCCTGCTGTTCGTGTTCGTCTTCGGCGGCGCGATCGCGGGCACCCACAACCGGCACGCGTACGTCAACTACGTGGTCCCGGGCCTGATGGCGATGATGGGCATGAACATCGCACAGGGCGTGGGCACCGGGTTCAACGAGGACTTCCACAAGGGCGTGATGGACCGCTTCCGGTCCCTGCCGATCAGCCGCGCCTCCGTCCTGGTCGCGAAGATCACGGTGGAGCTCGGGCGGATGCTGTTCGCCACTGCGGTTCTGCTCACGGTGGGCTTCATGCTCGGACTGTCGGTGTCGAACGTCCCGGGCCTGTTCGCGGCGATCGGCCTGTCGGTGCTCTTCGGGTTCGGGATCATGTGGATCTTCCTGACCCTGGGCGTGGTGCTGAAGAGCGCCCAGGCCGTCCAAGGGATGGGGTTTCTCGTGCTGATGCCGCTGCAGTTCGGTTCGTCGATCTTCGCCCCGACCAGCACCATGCCGGGCTGGCTGCAGGCGTTCACCGACTACAACCCGCTGTCGACGCTCGCGGACGCCGCGCGGGGTCTGATGAACGGGGGTCCGGTCGCCCACAGCGTGCTGATGACCCTCGCCTGGTCGGCCGTCCTCACGCTGGTCATGGCGCCGATCGCCATCCGCAAGTTCAACAACAAGAGCTGACGCCCGGCACGGGCGCAGCCGGTCCGCGTCACACGAGGGCGGCGGCCTCCTCCAGAGTGAGGCCGCCGCCCTCCACGTACGCGGCCTCGTAGGCCGGGTCGCCCAGCGCGGCCCGGGCGCCCGCCTCCGCCCTGGCGCGTGCCTCGAGCTCCGCGGGTGCCCGGACGTGGCCGGGCGGCAGCAGCCCGTCGGCGGCGGCCACGCACCGGGCCGCGTCCCCGGCGCGACGCCCGCCGTCCACGCCGGCGAGCGCGATCGCCGCGGTCACCAGATGCACGGAGGCCATGTGCGGCGCGATCATCCGGCTCATCCGGTCCCCGGCCCGCGCGAGCCCCGTGCGCACCTTGACGAGCGCCTCCTCGTACCGCTCTTCGACGGTGTCCAGCCAGGCGTCGATGCCGATCACGAGCCCCTCGAAGACCGGAAAGGTGATGGCCTGGAACTCCTCGCGCACCGCCCGCAGTTGTTCGCGCGCCTCGGCCACGCGGTCGGTACGGCCGAGCCACATCGCGAGGAACAGCCGCGCGGCCGGCAGCGCGTCGTACACCACGCCCCGGCGGTCTTCGATCACCTCGCGCAGCAGCCGTTCACCCCGCTCGGCGTCCCCGGCGTCCAGCAGCACGCTGCCGAGGCGGGCGCCGAGCACGGCCATCTGGGAGCGGGCGCCGAGCTGTTCGGCGTAACGCCGCGCGGCCTCGTAGTCCGCGGCGGCGAGCAGGTAGTCACCGCGGCGTTCGTTGGCCTCGCCACGGGCGGACAGGGCCTCGGCCGCGCCCCAGGCGTCGCCGAGGCGGATGAAGATCTCCAGTGCCTCGTCCGCGTCCTGGGTCGCGTCGCCCGTCCAGTCGGTGCGGTTGGAGAGGAGATTGGCGCGCACCTGAAGGGTCTGGGCCAGCTCCCAGGCGTGGCCGAGGGCGCGGCAGGTGCGCACGGCCTCGTCCATGACCACGCGGACGCGGTCCATGTCGGCGGTGAGCAGGACGGCGAAGAACCACAGGAACCCGGGCACCCGGCAGGTCTGCGGCTGCCCGGGCCGGTAGGTCTCGCTGATGACGCGCAGCTTCGCCTTGGCCTCGGGTGTCTCCCACGCCTGGATGTCCATGTCCATGCAGGCGAGGTGGACGAGATGCGCGTCGCGGCGGGCCTCGTCGAGGACCTCGGGGCGCATCGGCGGTGGGCTGTCGATGGGCCGATCGAGCAGGTCCGGCACCGGACGCGCGGGCGAGGTGAACGGGTCGGGGCCGAGCGCCATGACGGCGGTCGACCAGGTGCGGGCCTCGGTGCGCAGGTCCCGCATCTGCCAGTACCAGCACAACGAGAGCAACAGGCACAACGCCTCCTGCTCGTCGCGGGCGGCGACGGCGCGGCGCAGCGCGGTGCGCAGGTTCTCGTACTCCAGCTGGAGCCGTGCGACCGCCGCAGGCTGCCGCGAGGAGCGCAGCAACGGGTCGGTGGTGCGGGCCAGTTCACGGTAGTACGTGAGGTGGGCGCGCTCGGTGCCGGGGCGTTCGCCGGACTCCTCGAGCCGCTCCCCCGCGTACTCGGCGACCGTCTCGAGAAGCCGGTAGCGCATCTCGCCGTCGCCCGAAGGGGCGGCCACGACGAGGGACTTGTCGACGAGCGAGCCGAGTGCCTCCAGTGCGGCGGGCCCGCACACGGCCTCGGCGGCGGTCAGGTCGCAGCCGCCGGAGAAGACGGACAGCCGGCGCAGCACCGCACGTTCGTCCTCGTCGAGGAGGTCCCAGGACCAGTCGACGACGGCCCGCAGCGTCTGCTGGCGGGGCAGCACGGTGCGGCTGCCGGAGGTCAGCAGCCGGAAGCGGTCGTCGAGCCGGTCGGCGATCTGGCGCGGGGTGAGCATGCGGAGGCGGGCGGCCGCCAGTTCGATGGCGAGGGGCAGCCCGTCGAGGCGGCGGCAGATCTCGGCGGCGGCCTCGGGGTCGTCCTCGACGCGGAAGCCGGGCCGGGCGGCGGCGCCGCGGTCGGCGAGCAGTTCCAGGGCGTACGGCTGCGGCAGCGGCTCGACGGGGCGCAGCACCTCCCCGGGGACGCCGAGGGGTTCCCGGCTGGTGGCGAGGACCGTCAGGCCGGGGCAGCGTTCGAGCAGGTGCGCGACGAGGTGGGCGGCGGCGTCCACGACGTGCTCGCAGTTGTCGAGGATGAGCAGCATGCGGCGCCGGGCGCAGTGCTCGGCGAGCCGGACGAGGGGGTCGTCGTGCCGGTCGGCGACGGCACGCATCTCCTCGGCGCCGGCGCCGCGCAGCACGGTCTCGCGCGCGCCGACGGCGGTGAGCACGGCCTCGGGCACGGCCTCGGGGTCGTCGACGGGCGCGAGTTCGGCCAGCCACACGCCGTCCCGCAGTTCGTGCGCCACGGTCTCGGCGGCCTCCTGCGACAGCCGCGTCTTTCCCGCGCCACCGGGCCCGAGCAGGGTGACGAGCCTGGCGTGGGCGAGGTCACCGCGAAGGGCGTCGATGTCGGCGTCGCGCCCGACGAAGGAGGTGAGCCGGGCGCGGAGGTTGCCGGGAGGTGGGGGTGCGGCGGGGCTGCCGCCGTGGGACGGGGGCGTGGTGGGCGCGGTGCTGGGGACACGCAGCAACTCCTCGTGGAGCGCGCGCAGTTCGGGTCCCGGGTCGGAGCCCAGCCGGTCGGCCAGCAGCTGCCGTACGTCCTCGTAGGCGGCCAGGGCCTGAGCCGGGCGGCCCGCGTCCCGCAGGGCGCGCAGGCGCAGCGCCTGGAGGGGTTCGTCCAGGGGGTGCAGGTCGCACAGGGCGGTCAGCTCGGGCAGGTGCTGCTCGCCGTGGCCGAGGGCGAGCCCGGCGGTGAGGCGGGCGCGGCGCGCGTCGAGGCGGCGGGTCTCCCAGCGGGCCGCCTCGGCGGTGCGGTCGGGCAGGTCGGCGAGGGCGGGGCCGCGCCACAGGGCGAGGGCGTCGTCCAGCACGACCGCCGCCTTCGCGGGGTCGCCGTCGGCCAGTGCGCGCAGGCCCTCCCCTGCGAGCCGCTCGAACCGGTGCAGGTCGACGTCGTCCGGCGCGGCGGCCAGCCGGTAGCCGCCGTCCACGGACTCCACGGCGTCCGCACCGAGCGTCCGGCGCAGCCGCCCGACCAGCGCCTGCAGGGCGCCGGGGGCGTCGGCGGGCGGGTCGCCGTCCCACACCTCGTCGACGAGCAGGGCGGCCGGCACGGCCCGGCCGCCCGCAGCGCGAGCACGGTCAGCAAGGCACGCAGCCGCGCCCCGCCGACGGACAGCGGCGTGCCGTCGGAGCGGAGTGCCTGGGTGGTACCGAGAAGGCGATAGCGCACGGTTCATTCTCTCCGCCACCGTCACCGCGGGTCACGGGGTTTCCACCTGGCGCGGCGCGGGCACCGGAACTCGGCCCCTCGGGCGAGACGTTTTCCCGCTGCGCCCGGTACGGTCGGGCCGTCGCCGTATGTGTACGAGTTCAGGGAGACCCATGACCACCGCCGCCGCCCGGCGCAGTGACCGCAGGATCAGTCCCGTGTTCATCGGGATTCTGGCCGTGACGGCGGTCACCGGCTGGGCCACCTGGAGCGGGTTCGCCGAGCAGCCCGGCGTAGCCGTGTTCCTGTTCGTGACGGCCGCCTGGGTGGTCTCCCTGTGCCTGCACGAGTACGCGCACGCCCGCACCGCCCTGCACAGCGGCGACATCTCGGTCGGCGCGAAGGGCTACCTCACGCTGAACCCGCTGAAGTACACGCACGCCCTGCTGAGCATCGTGCTGCCGGTGGTCTTCGTGATCATGGGCGGGATCGGTCTGCCGGGCGGCGCGGTGTTCATCGAGCGGGGCCGTATCCGGGGCCGCTGGCGGCACAGCCTGATCTCGGCCGCGGGCCCGCTGACGAACGTGGTGTTCGCGGCGCTCCTGACGGCCCCGTTCTGGCTGGGTGCGCTGGACGGGGTGCCGCGGGACTTCCGGTTCGCCCTCGCCTTCCTCGCCCTGCTGGAGGTCTCGGCGACGATCCTGAACTTCCTGCCGGTGCCCGGCCTGGACGGCTACGGCATTCTGGAGCCCTGGCTGCCGTACAGCGTCCGGCGCCAGGTGGAGCCGTTCGCGCCGTTCGGCCTGCTGTTCGTGTTCGCGCTGCTGTGGGTGCCGTCGGTCAACAGCGCGTTCTTCGACGTGATCGACACCATCCTGAACGCCCTGGGCATCGGCGACTTCGACCGGTACTGCGGTCAGGAGCTGTACCGCTTCTGGCAGGGCACCAACGAGTTCTGCTCGGTCAGCCCGTGACGGACTTCGTCCCGTCCGAACGGCCCGCGCGTCCGCGCTTGAAGTAGTACCAGGTCATGTTGGACGACACGCCCGCGAGCAGGATCCACACGATGCCGAGCCAGCTGCCCTGGACGAAGGAGACGACGGCCGCGGCCACGGAGAGGACGCAGACGGCGAGGGCGTAGAGGGCTAGGCGGGGCATGGGTTCGGCTCTCCTGTCGGGGGACACTGCTCGGAATGCTCGCAGTGCTCGGAACTGCTTCGCCGACCAGTGTCCCCCATCGGGTCACACGTCCGTGATCCGGAGACCGGCGTGTGCCTTGTACCGCCGGTTGACGGAGATCAGGTTCGCCACCAGCGACTCCACCTGGTGGGCGTTGCGCAGCCGGCCGGCGAAGATGCCGCGCATGCCGGGGATGCGTCCGGCCAGCGCCTGCACGATCTCCACATCGGCCCGCTCCTCACCGAGGACCATGACGTCCGTGTCGATCTGCTCGACCTCCGGGTCCTCCAGGAGGACGGCGGACAGGTGGTGGAAGGCGGCGGTGACCCGCGACTCGGGCAGCAGAGCGGCGGCCTGCTCGGCGGCGCTGCCCTCCTCCGGCTTCAGCGCGTAGGCGCCCTTCTTGTCGAAGCCGAGCGGGTTGACACAGTCGACGACGAGCTTGCCGGCCAGCTCCTCGCGCAGCGACTCGAGCAGCGGGCCGTGGCCCTCCCAGGGCACGGCGACGATCACGATGTCGCTGCGCCGCGCGGTCTCGGCGTTGTCGGCCCCCTCGATGCCGTGGCCGATCTCCCGGGCGGCGTTCTGCGCGCGCTCCGCGGCACGGGAGCCGATGATCACCTTCTGGCCGGCCCGGGCGAGCCGGTAGGCGAGGCCCTTGCCCTGCGGCCCGGTGCCGCCGAGCACGCCGACGACGTGTCCGGAGACGTCGGGGAGGTCCCAGGGGTCCTTGGCGGGGGCCTTGGGTGCACTGTCGGTAGAGGTCATGGGCCGACTCTACGTGCGCCCCGGCCGGCCGCGCCGCTCAGGTGAGGGCCGTCCCGGGATCCGACGGAAGGTGCCCCTCCGGAGGGCCGGCGGCGGTGGGCGGTGGTGCGTCTGCGGCCGGTGGTCCCGATCGTCCCCGGGTCGGGGGAATTCGGGGGGAACACCCGCTCCCCAGGGGCCGTTTGCGGCAGGATGCCTGCGTATGGACGCCGTACGGGTCGCCTTGCTGCGGGAAGTGCTCGCCGGGACCGAGTGGCCGGTCGCCACGCGGCGGTTCGCGGGGGCGCTGCGCGGGTCCGTGGTGTCGCACGGGGGCGGACTGCTGCTCGTGGGCACTCAGGAGTACGAGCCGTGGCACCTGGCGGCGCACCTGGCCGACGAGGCGGCCTGGTCCGGGACCCCGGAGCTGTCCCCGACGCTGGTGCGGCACGCGGCGCGGGCCTCGGACCCGGCGCACCTGGCGGTGGGGCCGGGACGGCTGTCGGCGGCGCGGCGCGGGGAGACACTGCTGGTGGTGTCGCCCGCCGCGCCGGGGGCGGGGCTGCTGGAGCGGGTCCACGACGCGCGGCGGGCCGGGGCGACGGTGCTGGCGCTGGACGCCGGGGACCCGGACCTGACGGCTCTGGCACACGAGTCGCTGACGGTGCCCGCGGAGACGGATCTGGACCTGGACACGGTGCAGCACCTGGTGAGCGCCGCGGCCGGGGAGAACCGGCTGCCGGCTCCACGGGGCCGCCGCCGCTTCAGGGACCGTCTGTCCCGGCTGGCGGAGCAGCTGACGGAGCCGCCGCCGGCGCGGTGGTAGCCGGCGGGAGACCCGGTTGCCCCGGGCGCCGGGCGGTGGGCACCCACCCGCCCGAAAGGCGAACGGGTGGGGGCCTCCTGTCTCCGCCGGGCAGCGGCGGAGGCGGTGCGTGAGCCTCCGGCTCAGTCCCCATGCCGCTCCGCGGGAGCCCCCGGCTCAGTCCCCATGCCGCTCCGCGGGAGCCCCCGGGCTCAGTCCCCATGCCGCTCCGCGAACCCGGGACTCAGTCCCCCTCCCGTTCCGCCGGAGGCGCGTCGTGCCAGCGCGGGTCCGTCTCCCACTCGACGTTCCGCTCCCGTGCCGTCTCCATCGCGTGTTCCGCCTCCTGACGGGACGCGTACGGGCCGAAACGGTCCTTCGCGGGGCAGTCCGGGCCCTCCTCGACCTTCTGGTGGACCAGGCAGTAGTACCACTCGCCCGGCTTTCCGACCGTACGCTTCCTGAACAGCGCCATCGCAGGAGCTCCTTTCACCACGGCCATGGTCCCGCACGGCCGCTGGATAGACTCGCTGGCATGTCTGGCCAGTCGCTGCTCGTACCAGGAGAGCTGTCTCCCACCCGTTCCGTGCCCGGAAACATCCGCCGCCCCGAGTACGTCGGCAAACCGGCGCCGACCCCGTACACCGGGCCGGAGGTGCAGACCCCCGAGACCGTCGAGGCGATGCGTCTCGCCGGGCGTATCGCGGCGCGGGCGATGGCCGAGGCGGCGAAGATCGTCGCCCCGGGCGTCACCACGGACGAGCTGGACCGCGTCGCGCACGAGTACATGTGCGACCACGGCGCCTACCCCTCCACCCTGGGCTACCGCGGGTTCCCCAAGTCGCTGTGCACCTCGATCAACGAGGTCATCTGCCACGGCATCCCGGACTCCACGGTCCTGCGCGACGGCGACATCATCAACCTCGACGTGACCGCGTACATCGGCGGCGTCCACGGCGACACCAACGCCACCTACCTGGTCGGCGACGTCGACGAGGAGTCCCGGCTGCTCGTCGAGCGCACCCGCGAGTCCCTCAACCGTGCCGTCAAGGCCGTCAGGCCCGGCCGCCAGATCAACGTCATCGGCCGCGTCATCGAGTCGTACGCGAAGCGGTTCGGGTACGGGGTCGTGCGGGACTTCACCGGTCACGGGATCAACTCGTCGTTCCACTCGGGGCTGATCATCCCGCACTACGACAGCCCGCACGCGACCACGGTGATGCAGCCCGGCATGACCTTCACCATCGAGCCCATGCTCACCCTCGGCACGCACGAGTACGACATGTGGGACGACGGATGGACGGTCGTCACGAAGGACCGCAAGCGGACCGCGCAGTTCGAGCACACGCTGGTCGTCACGGAGACGGGCGCGGAGATCCTCACGCTGCCGTAGCCACGCCGCACCCCCCGGAGCCCGCTCTGTCCACAGAGCGGGCTCTTTCGCGTGGGCCGGGAGCGGATCGCGGGTAGGATTTTGCCGACAGGATGTCGGCAAACCGCGGAGGCCTCATGAACACCCCGGAGACGGCCGACACGGCCTTCTCGGCGCTCATCCGCGCCGCGTCACAGGACGGGCACCGGGAGGCGAACACCTCCGGGTTCATCACCGGACTGCTCGGCGGCAGGCTCGGCGTGGACGCGTACACGCGGTACACGGAGCAGCTGTGGTTCGTGTACGAGGCCCTGGAGTCCGCCGCCGCCCGGCTGGCGGGCGACCCGGTGGCCGGGCCGTTCCTGCGGCCGGAGCTGTTCCGGCTGACCGCGCTGGAGCGGGACCTGGCGCATCTGCGCGGACCCGAGTGGCGGGCGCACGTCACGGCGCTGCCCGCGACGCGGACGTACGCGAACCGGGTGCGGGCGTGCGCCGAAAAGTGGCCCGGCGGATACGTCGCACATCACTACACCCGCTACATGGGCGACCTCGCCGGCGGCCAGATCATCCGCGACATGGCCGAGAGGACATGGGGCTTCACCCGGAAGGGCGACGGGGTCCGGTTCTATGTGTTCGACGCGATCCCCAACCCGGCGGCGTTCAAGAGGACGTACCGGACCCTCCTGGACGGCATCCGGGTCGACGACCTGGAGAAGCAGCGGGTCATCGCCGAGTGCCGGCGGGCGTACACACTCAACACGGCGGTCTTCCGGGCTCTGGGCGAGGAGTTCCCACTGAGCGCCTAGCACGGGGTCAGCGTTCCAGAAACACCCTGCCCCCGACCTCCACCCACCCCTCCGGCTGCGGCGCCGTCAGGATCTGCGAGCCCGCTCCCTGGCGGATGTTGAGCGCGCGGCCGAGTCGGGCCGTGAGCAGGAGCGCCGCCGCCCCAGTCGCCTCGTCCTCCCCGATGCCCCCGGTGCAAGCACCGGCTCCACTGGAGCGGCTGACGCCGCGCTCATCCATTCGGCCAGGGAAGCCTCGGGCGCGGATCCGGCCCGCCGACTCGTCCTCCCACGCCCAGGCGTAGACCCACTCCCCCAGCGGCGGGACGGCCAGGCCGTCCACCTCCGCGGCCGTCGCGTACTGCCGCAGCGTGCGCGGCGGCGCCCACTCCGGGCGGGCCTCGATCCAGCTGAACTCGCCGTCCTGACGCGCCCCCACCACACCGGCCGGAGTGACGAGTTCCGGCAGATCGAGCAGCCAGGCCGTGCCCACGCAGGGGTGCCCGGCGAACGGCAGCCGCAGCGTGGGCGTGTAGATGTCGATGATCCCGCGCTCGGGGTCGTCGACGAACACGGTCTCGCTGAAGCCGAGTTTGGCGGCGAACGTCTGCCGCTCGTCCCGCCCGGGCATCAGCGAACCGTCCCGGACGACGCCGAGTTCGTTGCCGTAGCCGCCGCTGGGTCCGCAGAAGACGCGCAGCACGTCGTAGTCAGTCACCGGCGCATTCAAACATCACCCGGGGACTCAGGGCGGAGCCCCGAAGACCCCAGTGAGACCTGAATCACGGTCCGGGTGGGTATGGGGCAGGTAATGCTCAGTTAAATTAGGCAAGCCTCACCGAACCGTTCTTCCTGGAGCCTGCATGCGAGCCGTTCGACTCTCCGTCGTCACCGCCGCCGCCACCGCGGCGGCTCTGACCGCTCTCACCGGATGCACGGAGAAGAGCACCGCTGAGGGATCCGACCGCGCGATCCGGGTGACCGCCACCGACTCGAAGTGCGAGGTGTCCAAGAAGGAGTTCCCGGCCGGGCACGTCGAGGTGGCGGTCGAGAACAAGGGCGCCAAGGTGACCGAGGTGTACCTGCTCTTCCCGGACGACCGGATCGTCGCCGAGCGCGAGAACATCGGCCCCGGCACCAAGCAGACGGTCACCGCCGAGGTGAAGGCCGGCGACTACCAGATCGCCTGCAAGCCGGGCATGACGGGCAAGGGCATACGCCAGACCGTCAAGGCCACCGGCGGCGGCAGCGTCGCCAAGCGCGACCCGCGCCTGGACCAGGCCGTGGCCGCCTACCGCGAGTACGCGCAAGCGCAGGCCGACGAGACGCTGCCCAAGGTCAAGGTGTTCACCGACGCCGTGAAGGCCGGTGACCTGGAGGCGGCGAAGAAGGCGTACGCCCCCTCCCGCCTCGGCTGGGAGCGCACCGAGCCCGTCGCCGAGTCCTTCGGCGACATCGACCCGAAGGTCGACGTCCGCGAGGACGGCCTGGAGGACGGCCAGAAGTGGACCGGCTGGCACCGTCTGGAGAAGGCCCTCTGGCAGGACAAGAAGATCGGCGCCGAGGAGAAGTCCCTCGCCGACCAGCTGGTGACCGACCTGAAGGAGTGGCAGGAGAAGGTCGGCACCGCCGAGATCACCCCGACCTCCATGGCCAACGGCGCCAAGGAACTCCTCGACGAGGTCGCCACCGGCAAGGTCACCGGTGAGGAGGAGCGCTACTCCCACACCGACCTCGTCGACTTCAAGGGCAACGTGGAGGGCGCGCAGAAGGCGTACGAGCTGCTGAAGCCGGTCGCGTCGAAGAACGACCCGGCGCTGGCCGAGGAGCTGGACAAGCAGTTCGCCGCGCTGAACGCCCTGCTGGACAAGTACCGCTCGGACAAGGCCTCGTACGAGTTCGTCTCCTACGACAAGGTCACCGAGAACCAGCAGAAGGAGCTCTCGGACGCGGTGAACGCGCTCGCCGAGCCGCTCTCCAAGCTCGCCGCCGCGGTCGTGAAGTAAGCAGGGGGTAGGGCGATGACCGACATCCAGGGGAGCAGTCCGTCGCGCCGGGCGCTGATCGGCTGGACAGGCGCCGGGCTCGCGCTCGGTGCCGCCGTGGCCGGTGGCGCGGTGGCGGCCGCGAACGCGGGCAACGACGTGGATCCGGCCGCGGCGGAGGCCGGTGGCGCGGTGGAGTTCCACGGCGCCCACCAGGCGGGCGTCGCCACGCCCGTGCAGGACCGGCTGCACTTCGCCGCGTTCGACGTGAAGACCGACGACCGCGCCGAGTTCGTGCAGATGCTGAAGGACTGGACGGCCGCGGCCCGGCGGATGACGGCCGGGCAGGCCATCGGTGAGGGCGCGTACGGCGGGCTCGCCGAGGCGCCGCCGGACGACACCGGGGAGGCGCTGGGTCTCAAGCCCTCGCGGCTGACCCTGACGATCGGCTTCGGGCCGTCGCTCTTCGACAAGTTCGGGCTGCGGGACAAGCGGCCCGAGGCGCTGGTCGACCTGCCGAAGTTCCCCGGCGACAACCTGGACCGGTCCCGCACGGGCGGCGATCTGTGCGTCCAGGCCTGCGCGGACGACCCACAGGTCGCCGTTCACGCGATCCGCAACCTGGCCCGCATCGGCTTCGGCAAGGTCGCGATCCGCTGGTCCCAGCTCGGCTTCGGCAAGACCTCCTCGACGACTCCCGACGCGCAGACCCCGCGCAACCTCTTCGGGTTCAAGGACGGCACCCGCAACATCGCGGGGACGGAAGAGGACCGGCTGAAGAAGTTCGTGTGGGTCGGCGACGGGGACGGGCCGGAATGGATGACCGGAGGCTCGTACCTGGTCGCCCGGCGGATACGCATGAACGTCGAGACCTGGGACCGGACCTCGCTGCAGGAGCAGGAGGACGTCTTCGGCCGGGACAAGCGCGAGGGCGCACCGGTCGGCAGGGCGAAGGAGCACGACGAGCCGTTCCTGAAGGCGATGAAGCCCGACGCGCACGTGCGGCTCGCGCACCCCGACTCCAACGACGGCATCACCATCCTGCGCCGGGGTTACTCCTTCACCGACGGCACCGACGGCCTCGGCCGCCTGGACGCGGGCCTGTTCTTCCTGGCCTACCAGCGCGACGTGCGCAAGGGGTTCATCCCGCTCCAGCGCAGGCTGGCGGCGCACGACGCGCTCAACGAGTACATCCAGCACGTGGGTTCGGCCCTCTTCGCCATCCCGCCCGGCGTCCGGGACTCCGGCGACTGGTGGGGCCGCACCCTGCTGTCCGAGGAGGCGTAGCCCGTGTTCTCCAACTATCTGATCGGCCTGCGCGAGGGGCTGGAGGCCAGCCTCGTCGTCTGCATCCTGATCGCCTACCTGGTCAAGACCGGCCGCCGCGACGCCCTGAAGCCGATCTGGACCGGCATCGGCATCGCGGTCGCCATCGCGCTCGGCTTCGGCTGCGTCCTCGAGTTCGGCTCCCAGGAGCTGACGTTCCAGGCGCAGGAGGCGCTCGGCGGCTCCCTGTCGATCCTCGCCGTCGGCCTGGTGACATGGATGGTCTTCTGGATGCGGCGCACCGCCCGGCATCTGAGGTCCGAACTGCACGGCAAGCTGGACGCGGCCCTGGCGATGGGCACGGGCGCGCTGGTCGCCACCGCTTTCCTCGCCGTGGGCCGCGAGGGGCTGGAGACCGCCCTGTTCGTGTGGGCGTCGGTGCACGCGGCGAGCGACGGCACCCCCCGCCCGCTCGTCGGCGTCGCCCTGGGCCTCGCCACGGCCGTCTTCCTGGGCTGGCTGTTCTACCGCGGCGCCCTGAAGATCAACCTGGCGAAGTTCTTCACCTGGACCGGCGGCATGCTGGTCGTCGTCGCCGCGGGCGTGCTCGCCTACGGCTTCCACGACCTGCAGGAGGCCGGCTGGGTCCCGGGCCTGACGAGCCTCGCCTTCGACATCAGCGGCACCGTTCCGCCGGACAGCTGGTACGGCACGCTGCTGAAGGGCGTGTTCAACTTCCAGCCCGATCCGACGGTCCTTCAGGTCACGGTGTGGCTGCTCTACTTGATCCCGACGCTCGCGCTTTTCCTGTCCCCGGTAGGGTTCGCCTCCGGAAAGGGGAAGGTGAAGGTCACTGATGAGCAGGGATCGCGGGGATCGCAGCCCTCGAACGCTTCGTAGTCCTAACCGGTTCGCCCTGGCAACGGCGGCGGTGACCGTTCTGTCCGTGACGGCGAGCGGCTGCGTCGTGGTGCACGGCGAGCGGGAGGTCGTACCGACGGCGACACGCGCCGATGCGGCCCGCGCGCTGACGGACTTCCTCACCGCCTACAACAAGGCGGACAAGGCGTACGACCGGTCTCTGGACGCGAGCCGGGTCACCGGTGCGCTCGGCGCCATCGACGGCGGCAAACTGGAGGCCGGGCACAAGATCAATCCGGGCGGCAACCCCGGCCATGTGCCGCTGAAGCTGACCGACGCCAAGTTCACGATCCCGAGGAAGGCCGGCTGGCCGCGCTGGTTCGTCGCCGACACCCGCGCCAACAAGGGCAGCGCGGACGCCCATTGGCTGCTCGTCTTCACCCGCTCCGATGCGAGCAAGGTGTGGGCGGTGTCGTACCTGACGATCCTCGCGCCCGGCGACGTACCGGCGTTCAAGACGGACAAGGACGGCTGGGCCGAACCCGTCACCGCGGACGACCCGGCGCTCGCCGTCCAGCCCCAAAAGCTCAGCACCGCGTACGCGACCTATCTGCGAAGCGGCGGGGACGTGTTCGCGCCCGGCCCGCACACCTCGCAGTGGCGCGCCACCCGGCTGAAGAACGCGAGCCAGCCCGGGCTGGCCCGGCAGTACATCGACGAGTCGCTGACGAACGGTGACTACGCCCCGGTGGGGCTGCGCACCACGGACGGCGGGGCGCTGGTGTTCTTCGCCACACACCACTACGAGAGGCAGACGGCCGCGCAGGGGGTGAACATCAACATCAGCGACCCGAACATCAAGGCCCTGCTGACCGGGGAGGTCAAGCAGTCCCTGACCCTGGAGTACGTGTCGAACCAGGCGGTGCTGGATCCGAGGAAGGGCCCAGTGAAGTTCGTGAGCCGGGTGGAGGGGCTCACGGGGGCCGAGGGGGAGTGAGCCGAGGTGGAGTAAGCCGAGCGGGAGTGACGGGAGCAAGGGGAGCGACGCGGTGACGGGGGTCTTGGCCGGGGCTCAGCCCCGGTGGGGCCAGCCCGCCAACTCGCTCTCCTCGCCCGCGTACCGCGCGCACGCATCGGTGAGCACCTCGAGCAGGCTCAGCGGATCCGGCAGCGCGTGCTCGGGCCCCCGCACCCACTCCACGGTCAGCTCCCCCGGCAACTGCGCCGGAGGCACCAGCACATACGACCCCCGGCAGTGCCACCGCAGTCCCGGGTGCTCGTCCATCGTCTCGGGGTGGCAGTCCAGTTCGCACGGCCACCACTCGTCCTCGTCCTCGGGCGTGCCGCGGGTCAGCGTGAAGAACAGCATGCGGCCGTCCCCGGTCGTGGCGACCGGACCCACCTCGACACCGGACGCGAGCAGCCGGTCCAGGGCCTTCTCGCCGGCCTCGCGCGGGACGTCGAGCACGTCGTGCACCATCCCGGTGGCGGTGATGAAGTTGGCCTGCGGCTGGTGCCGGGCCCATCGCTCGACCTGCCCGCGGTCCGTGGTGGACTGCGTCTGCCAGGCGAAGGAGACCGGGTGTCGGGCAGGCGTGGGACAGCCGACGCGGTCACAGGAACAGCGGTAGCCGACGGGGTGGGCGGCGGGCGCGAGCGGCAGCCCCGCGGCGGCGGCAGCCAGCAGCATCGCCTCACGGCCGCCGTCGCCGGCGTCCTCCTTGAGACGGGCGGGACGTCGTCCGCGCAGCCACTGGGAGATCCTGCCCTGCACGCTCGTGCGGCGGCCGAAGTCTGCGCTCATCTATCCCCTCGCCTCGCTGCTGTGTCTTGACAGCATGCCCTATCGTCCCACCATCCTGCGCGCCGGGTGACCGGAGTTGCCCACCGGGGCGAGCACGGCGGCGGGTAGGGCGATGCCAACTGCGGTGCGCCGTCGGCGGACATCGCGCCGTTTCATCCGGTCCGTCCGTGTGCATCGTCGCGGGGTGCGGGCCAGGCGTCGCCCCAATCCGCGTCGCGGGCGGCCCTGTAGAGAGGACCGTGGCGCTTGGTGACCGTGTCGCGGTGCAGGGACTCGTCCGGGCCGCACAGGTCGAGGAGCACCTGGCCCTTGCGGATCTGGGGGCGCCGGACCACTCGGGAGGCGGCGGGGCGCACCGGGAAACGGGCCGCGGCGACATAGCTGAACTTCTCGTCCTCGTACGCCAGCGAGCCGCCCTTGACCTGGCGGTGCAGTGAGGAACGGCTGACGCGGGCCGAGAAGTGGCACCAGTCCTCGCCGGGGACGATGGGGCAGGCGGCGCTGTGCGGGCAGGGGGCGGCGACATGGAAGCCGGCGCGGATCAGGCGGTCGCGCGCCTCGATCACGCGGGCGTAGCCGTCGGGGGTGCCGGGCTCGACGATGACGACGGCCTGGGCGGCGGTGGCCGCGGCGTCGACGACGGCGGCGCGGTCGGCTTCGGTCAGCTCGCCGAGGACGTACGAGACCGTGACGAGATCAGTGCTCTCTATGCTGAGCGCCGATCCGATACGAGAGCGGCGCCACTCGGCGGCCTTGAGCGCCGGGTGTTCGGCGGCGATCTCCCGGCCGAGTGCCAGCGCGGGCTCGGCCCAGTCGAGCACGGTCACCGGGCGCTCGCCGCCCCATGTGGCGCTCACGGCCCAGGTCGCGGCGCCGGTGCCGCCGCCGACGTCCACATGGCTCGCGGGCACCCAGCCGGGGACGGCGTCCGCGAAGGCGCCGAGCGCCGCGGACACCGCCTCGAAGGTGGCGGGCATGCGGTAGGCGGCGTAGGCGACGACGTCGGAGCGGTCGCGCAGCACGGGCGCGTCGGTCGGGGTCCGCCCCCGGTAGTTGGCGATCAGCCGGTCCACGGCCTGCGCGGCCTGCCGGGACGGAAGCCCGTCGAGCAGCCGCGAGAGGGCGGCACGGAGGGCGTCGGCTGAGGAGTCGGGGGCGTTCACGTGCCGATTCTAGGGCGGTGAGCGGTGCTCACTTGGGAGAGCGGCGCTCGCTTCGGCGCGCGGCACTCGCTTTGGAGAGCGGCGCTCGCTTCGGCGCGCGAACCACCACACAGCCCGCAGCGACCGAGCGCTCGAAGCTCGAGCACCCGGTCGCCCCTGCCTGGCTAGCGCCCGTATGGACGGTCGGACACGGTCAGATCATCTGGCGGAGCGTCCGGAGGCCCGCACGAATCTCCTCCACGAGCAGCTTCGGCTGCTCCCAGGCCGCGAAGTGGCCGCCCTTGGGGAGCCTGTTGTAGTGGACCAGGTTCGGGTAGGCCTGCTCCGCCCAGCTCTTCGGGGCCTGGTACATCTCGTCGGGGAAGACGCTCACGGCGACGGGGAGAAGGACTCCCTTGACTCCGAAGAACGAGGTCTTGTTCTCCGCGTAGAGCCGAGCAGCGGAGATCGCCGTGTTGGTCAGCCAGAAGAGCGTGAGGTTGTCGAGGACGTCGTCCCGGGTGAGGCCTTCGGTCTGTCCGGCGAAAGCCCGGGAGATCATGGCCAGGCTGGCCGCGTCATGGTCGAGCATGAAGGACGCCAGACCGACCGGGGAGTCCGCCAGCCCGGTCAGCGACTGCGGACGCGACCCCATCAGGTAGGCGAAGTAGACGTGCCGGTACACGAAGTCCAGCTGCTCGACCGCCGCCTTCTCCTCGTCGGAGAGCGACAGGCCCGCGGGCAACGGGTTGCCCGCGATGAGCGCGGCGTCGATGGCGGGCGGGATCACGCCGGCCATGTTGGTGTGGATGCCGATCAAGCCCTCGGGCTCCTGGACGCCCATGAAGTCGGTGATGATCGCACCCCAGTCGCCGCCCTGGGCGGCATACCTGGTGTAGCCGAGGCGCTTCATCAGCTCGCCCCAGGCGCGTGCGATGCGCTCGGGACCCCAGCCGGTCGACGTCGGCTTGCCCGAGAAGCCGTAGCCGGGCATCGACGGGATGACCACGTGGAAGGCGTCCGAGGCGCTCCCGCCGTGGGCGGTGGGGTCGGTCAGCGGCTCGATCATCTTCAGCTGCTCGATGATCGAGCCCGGCCACCCGTGGGTGACGATCAGCGGCAGAGCATCCTCATGCTTCGACCGGACGTGGATGAAGTGGATGTCCAGACCGTCGATCTCGGTGATGAAGTGCGGCAGGGCCTTCAGCTTCGCCTCGGTCTTGCGCCAGTCGTACTCCGACGCCCAGTACCGTGCGAGCTCCTTCATCGTCTCCAGCTGCGTGCCCTGCGACTGGTCCGCGACGGTCTCCTTCTCGGGCCACCGCGCCGCCTTGATGCGCGCACGCAGATCCTCGAGTTCCGCCTCGGGGAACTCGAACGTGAACGGCCGGATCTCCGCAGTGCCGGGAGTGATGGACATGTAAATCTCCTTGTTGTCGCCGGCGACCGCGTGTCGCCGACTCGTCCACCCTTCCGAGGTCGGGCCTGCGTCGCCCCCGGGAAACCCCCGGGGATCGGTCCCGTGGCCGCCCCGGGGAGGCATCGCCCCCGGGGCGGGGACCCGTGACCTCTCTGAACACCCAAAAGAGAACTATGGTGACAATCGTGGCATCGGGTGCTGTCGGACGGAGCAGCCCCGCGTCCGGCACTCGGGTCGGACTGCTGGGGCGGGACCGGGAGCTGGCCGCGCTAGAGCGGATGCTGGCCACGGCGCGGGCGGGCAGCAGCGCGGTCCTGGTCCTTCGCGGCGAGGCGGGGATCGGCAAGACCGCGTTGCTGAACTACGCGGCCGACCGGGCCGTCGGGTTCCGTACCGTCGGCATCTTGGGCATCGAGTCGGAGATGAAGCTTCCGTTCGCGGGTCTCCATCAGCTCTGCACGATCACCTGCACGCCGGACCGGCTTCCAGAGCTGCCGGAGCCGCAGCGCGATGCGTTGTCCGTCGCGTTCGGACTTCAGGACGGCAAGGCGCCGAGCCGGTACCTGGTGGGCCTGGCCGCACTGGATCTGCTGGCCGGTGCCGCCGAGGCCCAGCCGCTGGCCTGCCTCATCGATGATGCGCAGTGGCTGGATGAGGAGTCCAGGGGGGCGCTGGCGTTCGTCGCGAGGCGGTTGATGGCCGAGCCGCTAGTGCTGATCTTCGCCCTGCGGGAGCCTGATGACCATCGTGAGCTGGCCGGTCTGCCGGAGTTGATCGTCGGCGGCCTGAGCGAGCCCGACGCCCGTACTCTGCTGGCTTCCACCCTCCGCGTGCCCCTCGACCCGCTGGTGCGGGACCGGATCGTCGCCGAGGCCCAGGGCAACCCGATGGCCCTGCTGCAACTGCCCCGCGCGCCCGCGGAGCTGGCGGGTGGTTTCTCGCTTCCCGGCAGGGGTCCCCTGGCGAGCCGGATCGAGATCGCTTTCCATGAGCAGTTCCGGTCGCTTCCACCAGCCAGCCGGCGTCTCCTGCTGACCGCTGCGGCTGAACCGACCGGAGACGCGTCCCTGTTGTGGCGCGCGGCCGGTCTGCAACAGATACCCGATGCCGCCGCGGCGCCGGCCGAGGACGCGGGGCTCGTCGAATTCGGCACACAGGTGCGCTTCCACCATCCCCTCGTACGTTCGGCCATTTACCACAGGGCGTCCGCGCCGGAGCGCCGGGCGGCACACCGAGTGCTGGCAGAAGCCACCGATCCCCACCTCGATCCTGATCGCAGGGCGTGGCACCGCGCTCACGCCGCCGCCCGGCCCGGCGAAGACGTCGCCGTCGACCTGGAGCGCTCGGCCGACCGGGCCCGAAGCAGGAGGCGCCGCCGCGGCAGCCGCGTTCCTGCGGCGGGCGGCGGAACTGACCCCGATCCCGCACGCCGCGTCGCCCGGGCACTGGCCGCCGCCCAGGCCGAGATCGACGCCGGAGAGACCGACCAGGCCTCCACCATGCTGGCCGCCGCGGAGGCCGGCCCGCTCGACGACCTGCGGCGCGCCCGGCTCGAGCGGCTACGAGCCCGGCTGGTCTTCTCCCGGCTGAGGGGCGGCGACGCGCCCCGGCTCCTGCTCGACGCCGCACACCGACTGGCACCTCTCGACGCCGCACTCGCCCGTGACACCCTGGTGGAAGCGGTCGGCGCGGCGATCTTCGCCGGCCGTCTCAGCGCGGGACCCGGGCTGCGGGAGGTGGCCGAGGCCGCCCGCGCCGGACCGCCGCCGCCGACCCCGCCGCGGATGGTGGACGTCCTTCTGGACGGCATGGCCACCCGGATCCTCGACGGCTACGCCGCCGGCGTCGACTCCCTCAGGCACGCACTGCGCGTCGTGCGGCAGGAGCAGGCATCCGGCGCGACGGGTGCGGACGGGCGCCTGCTGTGGCTGGCGTTCCGGGTGATACCCGAGCCTCTCGCGCCGGAGCTGTGGGCCGACGACGAGTGGTACGAACTGGCGACCGGCGCCGTCGGCATCGCCCGCGAAGCAGGGGCGTTCGCCGTCCTTCCCATGGCATTGACGTACCAGGCGTGCTTCCACGTCCATGCCGGCGAATTCGACACCGCGGCGGCCCTGGTCGACGAGGCGACGGCGATCTCCGAGGCAGCGGGCGGCGCACCCATGATGTACACGTCTTTGCTGCTCGACGCCTGGCGGGCACACGAGTCTCAGGCTCTGGTGCTCATCGAGAGCACCGTCGAAGAGGTGCGCGCCCGGGGTGAGGGACGCTCTCTCGGCCTCGCCGAGTACGCGACCGCAGTGCTGTACAACGGCCTCGGCCGCTACGACGCCGCGCTTGCCGCCGCGACGCGCGCATGCCAGTACGAGGATCTCGGCTTCTTCGGGTGGGCCCTGACCGAACTGATCGAGGCGGCTGCCCGCTGCGGTCGGCCGGAGGACGCCGCGGCGGCGCTGGACGAGCTCACCGACCGCACACGTGCGAGCGGAACGGAGTGGGCCCTGGGCATGGAAGCGTGCTCGCGCGCGCTGCTGTGCGACGGCCAGGCTGCCGATGCGCTCTACCAGGAGGCGATCGGCCGTCTCGGACGCTGCCGGATCGCCGTCCAACTGGCTCGCGCCCGACTGCTGTACGGCGAGTGGCTGCGTCGTCGCAGTCGCCGCCAGGACAGCCGTGTTCAACTGCGGTTCGCCTACGAGGCGTTCAACCGGTTCGGAGCCGACGGTTTCGCCGATCGCGCCCGCAAGGAGCTTTTGACGACCGGCGAGACCGCACGCAGGCGGACGATCGGCGCGGACACCGAGCTCACCGGCCAGGAGGCGCAAGTCGCCAGGCTGGCCAGGGACGGGCACACCAACCAGGAGATCGCTGCCCAGCTGTTCATCAGCCCCCGCACGGTGGAATGGCACCTCGGCAACGTGTTCGCCAAGCTCGGAGTCAGCTCCCGAAGGCAGCTCCGCGCAGTGCTGGCACCCGTCCCCATTGTGAGCGCCGCTCACTTAAAGGAGCGCCCGTCATCGCCAAGAGCACCGCTCACTTGACAGAGCGCTCGCCATTCCGGAGAGCGCCGCTCGTTCGACAGAGCGCCCGTCGTGGCCAAGGAGCACCGCTCACTCGACGGAGCCCCCGTCATCCCCAAGAGCACCGCTCACTCGACGGAGCCCCCGTCATCCCCAAGAGCACCGCTCACTTGACAGAGCGCCCGTCGCTCCCGGGATCACCGCTCACTCCCCGTACCGCCCGAGCCAGCCGATCCCCCGCCCGTGCCCGAGGCCCGTTGTCCGGCGCCCGGCGGCGCGGATGCACGGTGTTCGCCAGCAGCACCAGGAACGTGTCCGTCGCCGGGTCCAGCACCAGTGAGGTGCCCGTGAAGCCGGTGTGGCCCGCCGCCCCCCGACCCGCCAGCTCCCCCATGAACCACGGCTGGTCCACCGCGAAGCCCAGCCCCGGCGGGGTCAGCATCAGCTCGACGAAGTCGGGACCCAGGATGCGCGCCGTCCCGTACGAGCCGCCGGCCAGCAGTGTGCGGCAGAACACCGCCAGGTCCCGCCCCGTCGAAAAGAGGCCCGCGTGCCCGGCCACCCCGCCGAGCGCCCACGCGTTCTCGTCGTGGACGCTGCCCCGCACCATCCCCCTGTCCGCCTTGGCCCACGGTCGCCGCTGGTCCTCCGTCGCCGCCGCGTGGGGGCACGGGCCGAAGCCCGTCGCGGCCATCCCCAGCGGCCGGGTGATCCCGTCGCGGAAGAGCACGTCGAGGCTGCGGCCGGTGACGCGCTCCAGAACGTACTGCAGTAGCAGCGGGTTCAGGTCCGAGTAGCAGTACGACGTGCCGGGCTCGCCCACCGGCGCCTCCGCCCGCAGCAGCGCGAGCCGCTCCTCCTGCGACGCGCAGTCGTACAGCGGCAGTTCTGGCCGCAGCCCGGAGGTGTGGGTGAGCAACTGCCGTACGGTGATCCCCGCGTGCGCCACCGCCCGGAACTCCGGCAGGTACGCCCCCACGCGCGCATCGATGCCGAGCGTGCCCCGCTCCAGTTGCTGCACCGCGGCGACCGCCGTGAACAGCTTGGTCAGGGAAGCCAGGTCGAAGGGCGTGTCCACGGTCATCGGCACCCGCTCCTGCGGCGGCAGCTCCACACCCCGGTCGGCCTGCTCGTCGTAGGCGGCGTAGCGGACCGCCCAGCCCACCGCCTCCTCCACGGCGACCACCGGTCCGCGCCCGGCGACCACCACGGCGCCGGCCGCCCAGGGGCGCTCCCCTTCGACGGCGGCGTGGACCTCGCGTACGAGAAGACGCAGTTGCTCCGCGTCGAGCCCGGCCTTCTCCGGGGTGTCGACACGCAGTCTCGGTGCGCTCAGTTCTCCTCCCCCACGTTCTCGGCTGCGCTCGAGCTGGGGGTGCCCCCGCCCTCCGCGCCCGCGCGTGCGGTCCAGGGACGGCACAGTGCCACGAAGCAGGCGACCGCCACCAGTGCGGCCGCCAGTTGGACGACGGCCATCGGGACGGCGGTGTCCTCGCCGGCGACCCCGACGAGCGGCGAGGCGACCGCGCCGATGAGGAACGAGGTGGTGCCGAGGAGCGCGGACGCGGAACCGGCGTGGTGGCGGGTGCGCATCAAGGCGAGTGCCTGCGTGTTCGGCAGGGTGATGCCCATCGCGGACATCAGCACGAACAGGGCGGCGGCGACCGGTGCCAGGCCGACCTCGCCGAGGGCGCCCGTCGCCATCAGCAGCAGCGCGGTCGCGGCGAGGGTGACGACCGTGAGGCCGACCGCCAGGACCTTGTCGAGGCTGACGCGACCGACCAGGATCTTGCCGTTGACCTGTCCGGCGACGACAAGGCCGACCGAATTGAGGCCGAACAGCAGGCTGAAGGTCTGGGGGGAGGCGCCGTAGATCTCCTGGATCACGAACGGGGACGCGGAGACGTACGCGAACAGCGCGGCGAAGGCGAAACCGCCCGCGATGGTGTAGCCGGTGAAGACGCGGTCGGCGAGCAGGGTCCCCATGGAGCGCAGGGCGGCGCCCACTCCCCCGCCCCCGTGCCGGCCGGCCGGCTCGAGCGTCTCGGGCAGCCGCACCCACACGAGCGCGGTGAGCGCGATGCCGACGAGCGTGAGGACCACGAACACGCCCCGCCAGTCCGTGACGCGCAGGATCTGGCCGCCGATCAGCGGCGCGACGATCGGCGCCACCCCGGAGATCAGCATAAGCGTGGAGAAGAACCGGGCCATGGCGACGCCGTCGTACAGGTCGCGGACGACTGCCCGGGCGATCACGATCCCGGCCGCGCCCGCGAGCCCCTGCACCAGGCGGAAGGCGACCAGCGCCTCCACCGAGGGGGCGAGGGCGCACAGCGCGGTGGCGAGGACGTAGACGACGAGGCCCGTGAGCAGCGGGCGGCGGCGCCCCCACTTGTCACTCATCGGGCCGACCAGCAGCTGGCCGAGCGCCATGCCGGCGAGGCAGCCGGTGAGGGTGAGCTGCACGGTCGCGGCGGGCGCGTGCAGGGACCTGGTGACCTCCGGCAGGGACGGGAGGTACATGTCCATGGCGAGCGGGGGCGTGGCGGTGAGGGCGCCGAGGAGGAAGGTGACCAGCAGGCCGGTACGGCGCCGGCCGGCGCCCCGGGCGTGCGATGGGGCGCCGGACGGTGCCGTCTCCGGCTCGGTTATGCGGCTTTCCGGCTGCTTCCTGTCGTGCGTGGTACGTCCACGCTCGAGCATGTGGTCCTCCTCGTCATACGGTCCGCCCCTTATGTTCTCAGCTCCCACCGGTTGGACGGGATGGCGTACCGAGGGGCGGACACGCCTACGCTGCGAGCCCATGACGAACAGGGAGAAGAGGATCGCCGTGGTGACCGGCGCCGGTTCGGGGATCGGGCGCGCGGTCGCCGTGGAGTTGCTGGGCGCGGGCTGGTCGGTGGCGCTCGCGGGGCGGCGCGTGGAGACGCTCGAGGAGACGGCCGCGCTCGTGCCCGGGGGCGACACGCTCGCCGTACGGACCGACGTGTCACGGCCGCAGGAGGTCGAGGCCCTGTTCGCTGCCGTGCGTGACCGGTTCGGGCGGCTCGACCTGCTGTTCAACAACGCGGGCACGTTCGGCCCCGGTGGCGTCCCGGTCGAGGAGCTGTCGTACGACGCCTGGAGGCATGTCGTGGACACCAATCTCAACGGCGCGTTCCTGTGCGCGCAGGCGGCGTACCGGCAGATGAAGGAGCAGGATCCGCAGGGCGGCCGGATCATCAACAACGGCTCCGTCTCCGCGCACACGCCCCGCCCGCACTCGGTGGCCTACACGGCGACCAAGCACGCCCTGACCGGACTGACCAAGTCGCTGTCCCTGGACGGGCGTCCGTACCGGATCGCGGTGGGCCAGATCGACATCGGCAATGCGGCGACCGACATGACCGCGCGCATGCGGGGCGGAGTCCTCCAGGCGAACGGGGAGGTGGCGGTGGAGCCCGTGATGGACGTGACGGACGTGGCGCGCACCGTGCGGCACATGGCGGAGCTGCCGTTGGAGGCGAACGTGCAGTTCGCGACGGTGCTTGGCGACGACGATGCCGTACGTGGGCCGCGGCTGACGGGCCCGGGGCCCGGGACGGCGGTTTGTCGACAACTCAACTTCCACAAACGGAATTGAAGACTCCGCACCATCTGGGCCTGTGACGGGCTTACGCTGGGCACATCTACACCAGAGCTTCACATTTGGAGCACTGGGATTCCGTAGGCCACACCAAGGGGGGTGGCAGCCGTTCCGTGGTCCGGCAGGGGGGGACCTCGCGTGGGACCGCGGGGTACGCGCCGGACCGCGGAACGGCTGCCCGAGCTTCGCCCCGGATCAACGCCGGTGACGGCCGTCCTCCGCGGCTCTGCGCCGCCCGCGCCCGCGCCCACGCAGCGCGTAGACCCCGCCGCCAGCAGCGCCGCCACTCCCCCGGCCCCGCCGATCAGCCCCCACGACGAACCACCGTTCCCCGCGGCGCCCGCCCCATGAGCCGACGCCTGCTTCCCCGGCGCGGGCGCCCCCTTCGCCCCGCCCTCGCTGAGGGGCTCCGCCAGGGTGCCCACGGGCTGGACCTTCCCGGCGTGTGCGAAGCCCCAGTCGAGCAGGGCGGCGGTCTCCTGGTAGACGCCGTTGCCGCCGGGCTCGGGGTGCATGACGGTCACGAGGAGGGTGCGCCCGCCGCGCGTGGCGGCGCCGGTGAAGGTGTTGCCCGCGTCGCTGGTGTACCCGTTCTTGACGCCGATGAGGCCCTTGTAGGCGCCGAGACCCCAGGCACCGGTCAGCAGGCGGTCGGTGTTCTGGATCTGGAAGGTCTTCTTCCCACCCGCCGGGAAGTTCGCGAGGCGGGTCGAGCAGTAGCCGCGGAAGTCGCCGTTCCTGAGGCCGTGGCGGGCGAACAGCGTCAGGTCGTACGCGGAGGAGAGCTGCCCGGGGTGGTCGAAGCCGTCGGGGCTCATCACATGGGTGTCGAGGGCTTGCATGTCCTCGGCCCGGGCCTGCATCTCGGCGACGGTCTTCGCGATCCCGCCGTTCATATGACTGAGGACATGGACCGCGTCGTTGCCGGAGCGCAGGAAGACACCGAGCCACAACTGTTCGACGGTGTACGTGATTCCGGGCTTGATCCCGACGAGGCTGGACCCTTCGGGGATGTCCGCGAGGTCGGCGTCGGTCACCGTGTGGGTCTGGTTCCGCTCGAACTTCCCCAGCACGGTGTCCGCGAACAGCATCTTCAGCGTGGAGGCGGGGGCGAGCCGCCGGTGCGCGTCGCACGCGGCGAGCACCTCACCGCTGTCGTGGTCGGCGACGAGCCAGGCGCGGGCGGTGAGCTTCTTCGGCAGCGGGGCGCCCCCCTGCACCTGGACTCCGGCCAGGCCCAGCCGTTCGCCACCGATGACCGGGGCCCCGGAGGCGGACGCGGGCGCGGGCGCGGCCAGAGCCAGCGGCGCGGCGGCAGCGAGCCCGAACACGGCGCGCCGCGGCAGCCGCGCGTCGCACGGGGAAAGCGAAGAGGAAAAACGCACCCCGGGACCGTACAAAGCCAATCCCCTGCGACACGCACCAGGGTGTTAAAGGCACGGCAAAGTCCGGGCCATGTCCGGGAAACACCGGTGGCGCAGACCACACCACTCACCAGGAGTTTCCCGGCAACCCACCGTCAACGGCCGAAAATGCGCCGTCTTGCGAAAACCTGGCCCCGGGCGTCTTTCTCAGCCCTCACGCATTTCTTACTCAGGGACCCTCGACGGTTTCTCCCCGGCCTGTGCCGCGCCCACGACGGGCGACCGTCCAAGTGCGCTCACCGCCCCAGGATCCGCTCCACCTCGGCCAGTTGCGCGGCGGTGAGCGGCCCCTTCGCGAGCGCGCCGGCGTTCTCCTCGGCCTGGGCGACCGAGCGGAAGCCCGGGATGGGGACGGTGAGCGGGCTGCGGGCCCAGATCCAGGCGAGGGCGCCCTGGGCGAGCGTACGGCCGCCGCTGGTGAGGACGTCCCGGAGCGCTTCGACGCGCCGCAGCCACTCGGCGTCCGCGCCGCCGCCCTCGGTGAAGCCCGGCAGCCACGCGGGCGGCGCGTTGCGGATGTCGCCGGCCTCCAGGGCGCGCCCGGGGGTGTGCTTGCCGGTCAGCAGGCCCATGGCGAGGGGGCTGCGGTTGATGCTCGCGAGGTTCGACCCCTCGCACAGGGCGAGGAGTTCGGGAGCGTCCTGAAGGATGTTCAGGCGGTGCTGGACGGCCGCACAGTGCTCCCCTTCGGCGAACACGGCGGCGCGGACCGGGTCGTCGGTGCTCCACGCGTACGCGCGGATGAGCCCTTCCCGTACGAACTCCTCGCAGGTCTCGCGGAGTTCGGCCGCTCGCTCGGGGTCCGCGTCGGACAGGTGCAGCTGATAGAGGTCGATGTAATCGGTGTCGAGGCGGCGCAGGGAGGCGGTCAGTGCGCGGCGGGCGTACGCCGGTGAGTCGTCGCTGCCGGTGAGCAGCCGGCGTTCCTCGTCGATGAGGTTGCCCCACTTGGTGGCGACGACCACGTCGGCGCGCCGTTTGCCGAGGGCGCGCGCGAGGACGCGCTCGCTGTGGCCGGTGCCGTAGGCGTCGGCCGTGTCGAAGAAGGTGACACCGAGGTCGAGGGCGCGTCGTACGGCCCGTACGGACTCCTCGTCATCGACCTTCCCCCAGCCCAGGGGCTGTCCGTCGAGGGACGCCCACTCACCTCCGATGGCCCAGCAGCCGAAGCCGAGGGCGCTGACCCGGATACCGCTTCTTCCCAGGGTCCTGACGTGCTCGATGCTCTCCATGCCGGTGACCGTAGGAGTTGGAGTGCACGCGAGGGCAAGCCCTTTCTCGGATGCGGTCGCGCCTTTCGCCACCCGAACGGCGTCGTGAACGGGTCGGCCGGTGTGACGGGTGGGACGGTGGGAACGCGGAGGGGATTGTTCCTGTTGCCTGCCAGGGAGTGACCATGACTTGTTTCGACCGACGTGACGTGGGGCTGCTCCTGCTCAGGCTGGGGACCGGCGCGGTGCTGGCGGCGCACGGCGCGCAGAAGCTGTTCGGCTGGTTCGGCGGGGGCGGGCTCGAGGGCACCGGGCAGTGGATGGAGTCCGTCGGCTATCGGCCCGGGAAGCAGAACGCGCTGGTCTCCGGGCTGGTGGAGGCGGGCGGCGGCACGCTGATGGCGCTGGGCCTCGCGACACCGGCGGCGGGCGCCGCGGTGGCCGGCGGGATGGCGGGGGCGGCTGCCGTGCTCGCCCCGCAGGGCTTCTTCGCCCAGGGCGGCGGTCTCGAATACCCGGTGTCCCTCGGCCTGACGGCGGCGAGCCTGGCGGTCACGGGACCGGGCCGGCTCTCCCTGGACGCGTTGTCCGGTCACGCCTTCAACCGCGACTGGATGGTCCCGGCGGCGTTCGCGGCGACGGCGGCGGGGACGGCGTTGGTGGTCGGGGCGCGGGCCAAGCGGCTGCGGCAGAAGTCGGAGGGCGAGCAGGACGCGCTCTTCGAGGAGTGACCGTTTCCATGGCAGTCTGCCGGGATGACCGAACAGGTGACGTCCGCGGACCTCTTGAAATCGGACTCGAAGCCGGACCTCTGGGAGTCGATCGACCGGCTGCACACATGGCTGGACGCGAACCGTGTGCACGACGGCGCCGACGAGCGGCTGCTGCGCGTGCTGAAGCTGTCGGAGGAGGTCGGCGAGGTCGCGCAGGCGGTGATCGGCGCGACGGGCCAGAACCCGCGCAAGGGCACGTCGCACAGCTGGGAGGACGTACAGGCGGAGCTGTGCGACGTGGTGATCACCGCGCTGGTGGCGCTGCGCACCCTGACGCCTGAGGCGCGCGAGGTGTTCACGGCGCACCTGGACGGGGTCAGGGCACGCTCGCTGGGCTCCTCGTCCTGAGTTGCTCCACGAACACATGGAGGACTGAAGGTGTGTCAGGAATGACACGGCCTCGTACTGTATCCGCGTGACCACCCCGGCCCTGCGCCCCCAGTCCCTGCTGCTCAGCTTCCTCGGTGACGAGGTGCTGGGCCGGGGGGTGTGCGTGTACACGGGGAGCGTCATCGAGGTGTTCCGGCGCGCCGGGGTGGGCGAGCAGGCCACCCGGTCCACCCTCACCCGCATGGTCGCCCGCGGACTGCTGTCTCGCCGCCGTGAGGGCCGCCGCACGTACGTCGGCCTGACCGACCGCTCGGAGGCGATCCTGCGCGACGGGGAGCGGCGCATCTGGAAGACGGGCGCGGTCAACCGGGACTGGGACGGCACCTGGACCCTCCTCGGCTTCTCGCTCCCGGAGTCCTGGCAGCGCCAGCGGCACGATCTGCGGTCGCAGCTGACCTGGGCGGGGTTCGGGGCGCTGTTCAGCGGGCTGTGGATCGCGCCCGGCGAGGTCGATGTCTCCGCGATCGTCGCCGAGCTCGGGCTCGCGGCGCATGTGAAGGTCTTCCGGGCCCGGGCGGACACCGGCACGGACATCGCCGGAATGATCGACGAGACCTGGGACCTGGACGAACTGGCCGCCCGCTACCGGGAGTTCGAGGCGGCCTGGCGGCCGTTCGCGTCGGGCCGCACGGACATCACCGCGGAGGACGCCCTCGCACTGCGGTTGCGGCTGACCTCCGAGTGGCTGCAGGTGATCCGCAGCGACCCTCGGCTGCCCGTACGGCATCTGCCGGCCGACTGGCCCGCGGTCGGCGCGGAGGAGACGTTCCGGGCGGTCCACGGCCTGCTGGACGCGCCGGCCAGGGACGCAGCACGGCGGCTGATCGAGTCGATTCCGGCTGAGTAGCGGCCCTTCGGGCTCGTGACCCCGGCCGCGGCGTCGCGAAGTGATGTTGTGCACTCCATTGACTCCCGCAAGAAATCAGCCCTACATTCCCTGACGTTCAGTGCACTGAGCAATCGGGCCTTCGAGCCTTCCTTCGAGCCTTAGAGCAATCGCACGGTCCCTGCCCCCGAGCCGCCAGACAGGAGCCGACGCATGCGCGCCGCCCGCACTCGTCCCCGTACCCGACTCCGCATCGCCCTCGCCGCCCTGGCCACGGTGGCGTCCGCGGCCCTGACCACGCTCCCCGCCCCGGCCGCCCAGGCGGACTCGGGGGCCGCCCATCTCACCGGCACCCTCGCCGACGGCGCCACCTGGATCGCGGACGTCCCCGCCCGCTGGAACGGCACCCTCCTCCTGTTCAGCCACGGCTTCGGCCCCACCGTCGCCCAGGACGCCCCCTCCGACGCCGTACGCACCGAGCTGCTCGCCGAGGGCTATGCGATGGCCGGGTCGTCGTACGACCCCCATGGTTCGATGTGGGCCCTGAACAGCGCGGAACGCGACCAGTTCGCCACGCTCGACGCGGTCACGGCGAAGATCGGCACACCGCGGCGCACGCTGTCCGTCGGCCAGTCCATGGGCGGGCTCGTCAACGCGCAGATCGCCCGTGACGGCGCCGGCCGCGTCGACGGCGCGCTCGGACTGTGCGGCCTGGTCGCGGGCGGTACCGACCTGGACGACTACCAGCTCGACGCCGAGTACACGATCGCCCGGCTGCTCCTGCCCGGGCAGGACGTCGGCCTGGTCCTCTTCGGGTCGGCCGCCGACGCGGCCGCCACCGCGAAGAAGCTCACCGACGCCGTCACCGCCGCCCAGGCCACCCCGCAGGGCCGGGCCCGGATCGCGCTGGCCGCCGCCTTCCTGAACCTGCCCGCGTGGGCGCCCGGCGAGAGCGCCCCCGCGCCGAGCGACTGGGCGGGGCAGGAGAAGCAGCAGTACGCGTGGTTCGCGCAAGGCATCCTCTCCTTCGTGGAGGGGGGCCGGTACGCGATCGAGCAGTCCGTCGGCGGCAACAACTCCTGGAACAAGGGCGTCGACTACACCCGTCTGCTGGCCGGTTCCGTGCACGCCCAGCAGGTCCGGGCCCTGTACCAGGCGGCCGGCCTGGACCTGCGCGCCGACCTGAGGTCCCTGACGGCGGGCGCCGCGATCACCGCCGACCCGGCCGCCCTACGCACCGCCCAGCGCACGTCCTCCGCCGGCCAGGGCCTGGGCGTGCCGTTGCTGGACGTGCACACCGTCGCCGACAACCTGGTCCCGGTTGAGCAGGAGCGACGGTTCGGCGACCGGGTGCGCGCAGCCGGTGACGGGGCGCTGCTTCGGCAGGCCTACGTCCAGCGCCAGGGCCACTGCGCGTTCACCACCGCCGAGACGGTGGCCGCCCTGCACGCACTGGAACACCGCGTCACCACCGGCCACTGGGACGACGCGGCGACGCCGGGGGTGCTCCAGCGGTCGGCCACGGCGCTCGGTCTGGACGGGGCGGCGTACGTCACGTACCGACCGGCACGCCTGACGGTCGGCCGGGACCGCCCCTCATACCCCACGCAGCCCTGACGTACGGCAGCCGCCAGCCGCCCTCGCGCCCCGCACCGCACCCACCACTGACGTTGGGACCCGCTCATGTCCGACACCTCCACTCCTCCGACCTCCGCATCGGCTCCTCCGCGTGCGTCGCTCCCGATCGGCACGCTCGTCGCCGGCTGTCTCGCCGTCTGCCTGGCCCAGATCGGCCTCGCCATGCCGGCCACGCTCAACGGCCTGTTCCAGGAACACCTCCACCCCGTCGGCTCCCAGCTGACCTGGATCTCGGACGCGTTCCTGCTGCCCGTCGCCGTTCTCGAACTGTCCTTCGGTGTTCTCGGCGACCTCTTCGGCCGCAAACGGCTCCTGGTCGGCGGCGCCGCGCTGCTGTGCGCGGGTGAGATCGTCGCCGCGAGCGCCTCCGGCATCCACCAGCTGTGGGTGGGACAAGCGCTGGCCGGCCTGGGCGCCGCCGCACTCTTCCCCACCTCGCTCGCCATGATCGCCGCCGGCACGCACACCGGCCCCCAGCGGGCACGAGCCATCGCCGTATGGGCCTCCAGCCTGTCCGCGGGCGGCTTCCTCGCCCCGCTGCTCGGCGGCATCACGGGGACGTACGGCTCGTGGCGCTCGGCGTTCGTGGTGGTCGCGGTACTTGCCGCGATCAGCGCGCTGGTGAGCCTGTGGCTGGCCACCGACTCCAGGGCGCCGGAGGGCCGCTCACTCGACGTCGGCGGCCAGATCACCATCGGCGTCGGCCTGTTCGCACTGCTGTACGCGGTCATCCAGGGACCGACGGACGGCTGGGGGTCCACCCCGGTTGTCGTGGCGTTCGTGATCGCGGCGGTGTTCATCGCCCTGTTCGTCTACGCCGAGAGCCGAGCCCGGTCGCCGTTGCTCCGTCTGGACCTGTTCCGCAACCGCTCCTTCGCGATCGCCTCGGTCGTCGCGGTCGTGGGCATGTTCAGCTTCCTGGGCACGGCCTACGCGGCGAGCATCCGGCTCGGCCCGATCCAGCACCAGAGCCCGATGCGTACGGCGTTCGCGTTCCTGCTGCTCAACGCCATCACGCCGGTCCTCACTCCGCTGACCTCGCGGCTGCTGCACCGGCTCCCGGCCCGGGCGCTGCTCACCGCCGGCCTGGCGCTGATCGCGGCGGGCGACTTCCTGGCGGCGGGGCTGGACGTGGGAGACGAGAACCTGACCTCCCTGATCGTGCCGCTGGGCCTGGTCGGCATCGGCTTCGCCTTCACGGTGTCGTCGATCACCGCGACCGCCGTCAACACGGTCCCGGTGCCGCTCGCGGGCATGGCGAGCGCGGCCACCAACCTGCTGCGCGACTTCGGCTTCACGCTGGGCCCGGCCGTCATCGGCGCGGTTGCTCTGAGCCAGGCCGCGTCCCGGGTGACCTCCGCGCTTGCGACCTCGTCCTCGCTGAGCGCGGAGTCGAAGGCGGCGGCACACGAGGTACTGAAGGAGGGCGGCCCGCTCGCCCTCAACTCGGTGCCTGCGGGGTCGCCGCCGGGCGCGGCCCGCTCCTACGCCCTGGACGCGCTCGGCCACGGCTACTCGATCGGGTTCGTGGTGTGCGGTTCGGCGGCCCTGTTCTCGGCACTGCTGGTGGTGACGGCACTGCGGGGGCGTACGGCGGAGGAGAGCGCGGCGGAGCCGGAGGGGGACGGGAAGGAACGTGCGGTGCTCGCCACGGGGTGAGGCGGGCGACGGGTGTTGTCGCGAGGCCATGGGGCTGCTCCAGCATCCCCGGGCCTCGCGTCGGCAGCAGAGCGACGCGGCGAAAGCCGATTGACTGTGTCCCAAGGGGGCACACGATGGACATGGTCGGCGACACGGACGACGACAGGTCGATGCGTCGGCAGGGTTCGAGCGGCCACCGGACGGTGCCGCACACCGCCGATGTACGGATCGAGGCGTGGGGAGTGAGCCGGGAGAGCTGCCTGGCGGAGGCGGCGACCGGCCTCGTGGACTGCTTCGCGGACCTGTCCACGGCACGTCCCACCGCCGTGGAGCGCGTAAGACTGGCCGAGAACGACGACGACGATCTGCTGGCCGCGCTCCTGGAGGAGGTCGTCTACCGGCTGGAGGTCCACGGCCAGGTGCCCGTGGACGTGGAGGCCGAGTCCGACGACGACGGGCTCGAGGTGCGGCTGACGGTCACCGGCCTGTCGGACGTGGAGATCACCGGCGCCGTACCGAAGGGCGTGTCGTGGCACGGCCTGCACATGGGCCCGGACCCGTACGGCTGGTCGTGCACGGCGATCGTGGACGTGTGAGCAGCCGTCGTCCTGCGGGGTCATGGGTTTGTGGGCTTCATGGGCTCAGCCCTTGACCACCCCGAGCGGCACCAGGCGGGCGACGACACGGCACAGTCCGGCACTCTCACTCGCCGCCACGACCTCGCCGACGTCCTTGTACGCCTCAGGGGCCTCCTCGGTCAGGCCGCGCCAGGAGAGCGGACGCGCGGCGATACCGTCCCGCTCGAGCCTGGCCCGCAGCTCCCTGCCGGTGATGGAACGGGCGGCCTGGTGGCGGCTCATCCGGCGCCCCGCACCGTGGCAGGTGGAGAAGAAGGCACCTCCGCCGGGCACACCCGCCAGGACGTACGAGGCCGTTCCCATGGTCCCGGGGATCAACACGGGCTGCCCCTGCTCGCGAAGGTCCTCGGGAAGCTCGGGATGCCCGGGCGGAAACGCCCGAGTGGCGCCCTTGCGGTGCACGCACAGCCGACGCCGCCGCCCGGCCACGTCATGGGTCTCGAGCTTGGCGAGGTTGTGCGACACGTCGTACACGAGGGACAACCGGACGTCGGCGGCGCGGCGGAAGACCCGACGGGCGGCTTCGGTGAGGAGCTGGCGGTTGGCGCGCCCGTAATTGGCGGCGGCTGCCATGGCACCCAGATACGCCTGCCCCTCCGGCGAGGCGACCGGGGTGCAGGCCAGCTGCCGATCGGGCACGGCGATGCCGTACCGGGTCATGGCCCGGTCCATCGCCCGCACATGATCGGTACAGATCTGATGCCCGAGCCCGCGCGACCCACAGTGGATCATGACGGTCACCTGGCCGCGGGCGATCCCGAAGGCGCCGGCGGCCGCCTGGTCGTACACCTCGGCGACCTGCTGCACCTCGAGGAAGTGGTTGGCCGATCCCAGGCTGCCCACCTGCCCGAGCCCCCGCTCACGGGCCCGTCCGCCGACTTGCCCGACATCGGCGTCACGGACCGCTCCCCCATCCTCACACCGTGCAAGATCCCGTTCTTCACCATGCCCCTGCTCCACGGCATAACGGGCTCCGCCCTCCAGCACGCGCTCCAGCTCCCCGGCCCGGCTCGGCCGCCACACACCACCGGGCCCCGCGCCACGCGGGATGGCCCGGTCGAGCCCGTCCATGACCGCGTCCATGGCGGAGGCGAGCTGGGCGCGATCACAGTCGGCGGCCAGCAACCGCACCCCACAGGAGATGTCGAACCCGACCCCTCCCGGCGACACGACGCCCCCGTCGTCGACGTCGGTCGCCGCGACCCCGCCGATGGGAAAGCCGTAGCCCCAGTGGATGTCGGGCATGGCGTACGAGGCGCCGACGATGCCGGGCAGCGTGGCCACGTTGACGACCTGCCCCAGCGCCTGCTGGGCGTCGCTGAGCAGGGCGCGGGAGGCGAAGACGACGCCCGGGACGCGCATGTCGCCGTGTCGTTCGATGCGGAAGCGGTGGGGTGCTTCTTCCAGGAGTTCCATGGTGGTCTCCTGCGGTGCGTGCGGCGCGGGTCGCCTCGGGTAGACCACCGCAGCGGACCCGCTGCCTTCCGAGTTCCGCGCGGGGGCGGGGTGACTCCCGCGGTCGGCAGTGTCGGTCATCCCTTCGCCCAGGCCCTCAGGGCTCGCCTCAGCCGACTCTAGTCAGCGTAGTGATAGCGAGCCTTGAGGATCTTGACTTCTTTGTCATCGACTCGGTAGACGAGGCGGTGTTCGTCATCAACGCGTCGCGACCAGTAGCCGGAGAGGTCTCCTTTGAGCGGCTCGGGCTTGCCGATGCCGTTGAAGGGATCGCGTTGGATCTCGCCGATGAGACGAACGACGCGACGCACCATCTTTCGGTCGGTCTCCAGCCAGTACTGGAAGTCGTCCCAGGCGCCCGGGTCGAAGTTGACGTCCCTCACTCCTCACCGGCCAGCTCTTGGAGGTCGTCAAGGCTCTTGGTGATTCCTGTCTGGCCCGCACGGTCGCGGGCGACAGCCTCCATGAGACGGCGTGCGTTGGCCGGCGATCGCAGGAGGTAGATGGTCTCCTGCCAGGCGTCGTAGTCCTCGGCAGACATGAGTATGGCGTCGCCGTGCTTGGAGTGGATGCGTACGGGCGCGTGGTCGTCGTTGACCTTCTTGATCAGGGGAAAGAGCTCCTTGCGCGCCTCGCTCGCAGTGAAGGCCATGGCACCCTTCCTCTCTTGAACCGGTACGGAAAATCGTACCTGACTGGTACGGAAGTACGTACTGCTTTCACACGAGTACGGGCAGCCGCGAAGCGCGAACGCCTGACGGCGAACGCGCCCTTCCAGTGTCTGCAGGTGCAGGCACCGCTCAGCGGCCCTCGGACGGAGTCCGGACTCCCCGGGGCCGGCTCCCGCCGCACCGAGACGTACGGCCAACTCCGCAATGTCGCCGAGTTGGCCGTACGTCAAATCGTGCGACGAGAGGCCCTCGCGGAGGGAGGTGAACGCCGTCGCGTACCCGGGTGCCGGTCGCACAGCAGCCCGGCGACCGAGGCCTCGGGGCTGCCGTAGCGGGAGAGGAGGACGTCGACGGTCACGGGGTCACCCCGCGACGGGAGCGATGGGCTGCTCCTCGGCGGTGTCGAGTACGGCCGCCGGCTCTGACTTGGCCCTGGGCCGGGCGAACCTGCGCATCAACGGCTCCTCCACGCACCTGTTCAGCAGCCAGGCCAGACCCCACGACAACGCGAAGGCGAACAGGCCGAGACCGACCGCCTCGGCCGTGCCCCACGATTTCGTGGCACCGAGCGCCACATGGCCGAAGTTGAGCACCAGCCAGTGCAGCAGGTAGAAGGCGAAGGAGAGCTCGCCGCCCCTGACGAACACCCGGCTGCGGAACGGCGACCAGGTCCCCTCGATGTCCGCGGTGGCCCCCGCCGCGACGACCAGGGCGATCGGTCCGCTCGTCGCCGCCACGAAACTCCACGGCTCCGCGATGTTCGAGGCGAGGAGGTAGCCGCCGAAGAGCAGTGTCATGGCCGCCCACAGCGGCAGCCTGATCCACTTGCCGGTCATGACGATGCGGGCCATCACCATGCCGAGGACGAACTCCAGGGCGCGCACGGGCGGCGCCATCTGGATGAACCAGACCCGGTAGGTCGGGATGGTGAAGTACATCGGCTTCGCGGGCAGCAGCTCGGCAACGAACGGGATCGCCCAGGTCGCCGCGACCAGGCCGGCGGCCCACCACCACAGGCGCTCGGGCTGGATGGCCGCGACGGCCCGGCGGAAGAGCGGGAAGCAGGCGTAGAAGAAGACCTCCGCGGACAGCGACCAGCTCACGAAGTCCATGCTGAAGAACGTGTCGGAGCTCGGGAACCAGGAGTGGATCAGGAACAGGTTCGGCACCGCGCTCTGCCAGCGTATGGAGACGCCGAGCCAGACCATCAGGATCGCGGCGATCAGCCAGGCGACCACGTGGTTGGGCACCACCTTGACGGCCCGGCGGCGCCAGAACCTGCGCGCCGGCTCACCGGGCTTGGCGATCAGCGTGAGGATGAACCCGCTCAGCACGAAGAAGAAGCCCACCCCTATGGGCCCCGTCCTGTGGAAGAGCGTCATGTAGGTGTCGGCGGCCCACTTGTCGTGGAAGGGGAACTGGAAGGCGAAGTGGAAGGTGAACACCAGGGTGGCTGCGACGAGCCGCATGCCGTTCAGGCCGGGCAGCCAGGCGGGGCGCGCGCCGGCCTGCGGACTGCCGGAGCGGGTCTGGGGGCGTGCCATGAGGCATCAACTCCAAGGAGGTGGATACGGGAGGCATCGGCAATAGTGCTGCCGATGGCTTGAAGTCGCCTTGAATCATGTGGCGTTGCGCACTCCGGATGAGCGCCCGCTGAAGACCGCGTGTCCCGGCCCCCGGTGAACAGGGCCCGTTCGATGAGTCTCCGAGAGGCCGATACGTGGCCGGGGCATACGTGGCCGGGGCTGCGGCGGAAGGCCCCCGCCGATCGGCTTTCGGGTGGTGGTTCTCAGGCGGTGCGGGGCAGCAGCACCACGCGGCCCTGGTGGGCCCGGGACTCGATGATCTCGTGGCCCTTGGCCGCCTCGACGAGCGGAAGACGGGCGTGTACGGCGGCCTTGAGGCGGCCCGACATCAGATGGTCCGTCAGCTCGGCGAGGCCGTCGGAGTACTGCTGCGGGTGCAGGCGCTGCCAGGCCGAGAGGGAGAAGCCGGTCACGAACTTCAGGCCGATCAGGTCCAGCACCGGCACCTTCGGCACCTCCGTGCCGCCGCCTGCGGAGCCGTAGAAGACGAGCCGCCCGCCGGGCGCGAGCAGGCCGATCCCCGCGAGCAGGACGTCACCGCCGACGCTGTCCAGGATCAGGTCGACGCCCCGCCCGCCGGCGGCGGTCGCGACCTCCTCGGTCCACCCGGGGCGGGTGTAGTCGACCACCGCGTCGGCGCCGAGGGAACGGGCGAAGTCCAGTTTGGCCGGGGAGCTCGCGGTCGCGATCACCCGGCCCGCGCCCGCCAACTTGGCCAGCTGCACGGACAGATGACCGATTCCGCCTGCGGCCGCGTGCACCAGGACGGTCTCCCCCGCCCCCAGCCGCCCGGTCGCGAGCGTGCCCACCGCGATGGGCCCCGCGCCCGGCAGCACCGTCGCCGCCGCGGCGTCGAGCCCTTCGGGCACTGGCACCAGGGTCGCGGCGTCGGCCACCGCGTACTCGGCGTACGCGCCCTGCATCAGAAAAGCGCCGACCCGGTCGCCGGCCTTGACGTGCTCGACCTGCGGACCCACGGCCTCGACCCTGCCGACCACGTCGCCGCCCAGGACCACCGGGAGCGTCGGCTTCCACATCGGTGCGGGGAAACAGTCGCGGCGCATCTGGGTCTGGGCGAAGCCCACGCTGACGGCCTCGGCGGCGATCAGCACCTGTCCCGGACCGGGCTCGGGGACGTCGGCGTGGGTCACCTGCAGGACGTCGGGTGCGCCGTAGCGGGCGATCGGGACGGCACGCATGTGCTTGCTCCTCACGAGGGGACGGGTCACCCGGTTCACCAGGGAATGTGGCTGGTCTCGGACTGGAAGGTGGCGGTGGGCCCGTCGTCGCCGAGGACGGCGAGGCGGGTGACGGTCACGGCGGCCTCCTCGGCGGTCCCGACGCCCTGGTGTCCGTTGAGGTCCGTGGCGACGTAGCCGGGCTCGGCGGCGTTGACCTTGATGCCGTCGGTCTTCAGCGCCTGGGCGTACATGAGAGTGAGGGCGTTGAGGGCGGCCTTCGACGAGTTGTATGCCAGCATCTGGAAGGGCGCGAGACGCTCGGGCTCGGCCGAGTTGACGCCGAGGGAACCGAGGCTGCTGGAGATGTTGACGATCCTGGCCCGGCCGGAGAGGCGCAGCAGCGGGACCATGGCGGAGGTGACGGCGACGGCGCCGAAGACGTTGGTCTCGTAGGTGTCGCGCAGCAGGGCGACCGTGACCTCGACGACCGGTATGCCGTGGTCGAGCAGGACGCCCGCATTGTTGACGAGGATGTCGAGTTTGCCGAAGGTCTGCCGGATCCGGTCGGCGGCGGCCTTCACGCTGTCCTGGTCGGTGACGTCGAGGCGGAGGGCGTGGGCGTCGATGCCCTCGGCGCCGAGGGCGGCCGCCGCGGTGGCGCCGCGTTCCCGGTCGCGGGCCCCCACCAGCACGGTCGCGCCGAGCGAGCCGAGCTTGCGGGCGGTCTGGAAGCCGATGCCCTTGTTGGCGCCCGTGACCAGGGCGACGGTGCCCGGGGGCAGGGTCTTGAGGTCGTCGTTGCTCGTCAACTGGCTCATCAACGGGTCCTGTTCTACGGGACTTGTGTGGGGTCAGCCGGCGCGCACGCCGGTGAGCGCTTCGCCGGGGCGGCCCAGGTAGGTGACGTCGTGCCGGGCGACGAGCGCCTCGATCGCCGCCCGGTCGGGGGGCGTGCCCCGGCCGAGCAGCTCGGCGAGGCCCTCGAACATGGCCTCGGTGCCGCCCGGGGTGGAGATGCAGAGCATCCGGCTCGGGCCGTCGCTGATGTTGCGGAAGCCGTGGCCGATGCCGCGCGGGCCGTAGAGCAGGGTGCCGGGGCGGGCTTCGTGGATGCGGTCGCCCAGCTGGATGTCGTACGCGCCCTCGATGACGTAGAACGTTTCGTCCAGGCCGTCGTGCAGATGCAGCGGCGGGCCGCCGCCCGGCGGCGTGGTCAGCTCGAAGAAGGAGAACAGCCCGCCGGTGTCCGCGGAGCGGAGCAGGACGCGCCCCTCCTCCACGGTCCACCGGACCGGCTCGACCTCATCGCGCACGATCACCTTGCCTGGCCTGATGGTCATGCTCAACTCCCCTGTTCCGGCGCCCTCTCGGGTTTCGTCACGAGGGTGTGCCCAGCCGCTGGAGTCCGCCTCGAATCCCGGCGGTCAGGTGCGCAGCAGCACCGCCTTGCCCCTGAACTCCCGATTCGCCCACGCCTCGAAGACATCCGGTGTACGGCACCAGTCGTCGATCCTGCCGATCACCGGGCGCAGGCGGCCGTCGGCGACGAGGGAGACGAGGAGCGCGAGGTCCTCGCCCTTGGTCTCCTCGGGGTGTTCGCTGATGAACCCCTGGATCCTGGCGTTGTGGCCGCGCATCGCGAAGTCCTTGAGGCGCAGTTCGGTCGGACCGTTGTGGCCGCCGTAGACGACCGCGATACCGTCGGGGACGAGCAGGCGTACGGCGTCGGTGAGCAGGGGGCCGGCGACGCCGTCGAGGATGAGGTGGAAGGGACCGAGGGCCGGGTCGCGCAGGCACGTGACGACCTGGTGGGCGCCCAACTTCCTTGCTTCCGCCGCCCGTTCTTCGCCGCTGACGTGGGCGGTGACCGTCGCCCCTGACATGGCGGCGAGCTGGACGGCGAACTGGCCGACCCCGCCGGTGGCCCCGGTGACCAGGACCCGGCGCCCGAGAACCGCCCCGCCGACCCGTAGCGCGCGCAGCGCCGTGAGGCCGGCGATGGGCAGGGTCGCGGCCTGTTCGTGGGCGACCCGCTCGTCCAGCACGGCCGAGCGGTGCACGGGCACGGCGACCCGCTCCGCCCAGCCCTCCCAGTCGACCCGGGCCACCACCCGGGCGCCGGCCGGCGGACCGCTGCCGTCCGCCGCCGGTCGCAGCACGACGCCGGCGACGTCCTGTCCGGGGCGCCAGCCGTCGGGCCGCTCCTCGAAAAGTTTGGTCTCGCCGGGGTTGACGGCGTAGGCGCGTACGTCGAGGAGGAACTCCCCTGGTCCGGGCTGCGGTTCGGGCAGGTCGTCGGCGAGCCGGAGACCTGCCCGTGCCGTACTGTCGGTGATGAAGCCGCGCATCCGCGCCCTTCTCTCGTCACTGTCTACGGTGCTCAGGCCGACGCCTCCGCGGCGACCGTCGGCGAGCTGTCCGCCGCGGCGGCGGGCTTGGCCGCGGGCCGGGTCAGCAGCGCGGTCAGCCCGGCCATCACGGCGATCAGCGCGAGGTTGATCCAGACGACGGTCTCCGCCGCGGAGGCGAAGTCCGCGCGTCCGGTGTGCGAGCCGAGCACGGAGAAGAACACGGTGCCGAGCACGGCGAGGCCCGCTGTACCCGCGAACTGCTGGGTCGTGTTCAGCATGCCGGAGGCGACGCCCGCCTGCTGCGGCCGCACCCCGCCGAGGGTGGCCCCGATCAGCAGCGGCAGCACCAGCGTGTTGCCGAAGCCGAGCAGCGCTAGGCCGATGACCAGCCAGGCCACGTTGATGTCGCCGCCCAGAGCCTGCAGCGCCGTACCGATGAACACCATGCCCACGGCGGTGATCGCGCAGCCGAGCAGCATCGCTCCCCGGGCGCCGATCTTGGGCACGAGGCGCCGGCCCGCCACCGGTCCCGCCATGCCGAGCACGGCCATCGGCCCGAAGGCGAGGCCCGCCTGCAGGGCGCTGAGGCCGAGGCCGGACTGCAGGAGAAGGCTCAGTACGAAGATGCCGCTGGTGAAGGAGGCCATGAAGGCGACGTTGACACCGAGCCCGAGGCTGAAGCCGCGGTTGCGGAACAGGGCCAGGTCGAGCAGCGGGTCGCCGCCGCGTCCGCCGAGCCGGCGCTCCCACAGGATCGCGGCGATGCCCACGGGCACGGAGGCGGCGAGCGAGATCCAGGTCCACAGCGGCCAGTGCTGACCGCGGCCGAGGACCATCGGGACCAGGGCGAGGGCGAGCGCTCCGGAGACGCCGACCACGCCGAGCGGGTCGAGGCCGGGGCGCCGTCCGGTGTCGGCCTGGGGCAGCAGCCGCAGGGCGAAGGCGACGACGACCACGCCGACGGGCAGGTTGAGGAAGAAGATGACCCGCCAGCCCAGCCCGAACACGTCCGCGCTGAGGAGCAGCCCGCCGAGGACCTGACCGCAGACGCCGGCGAGACCGGCGACCACGCCGAACCAGGACAGCGCGCGCATGCGCTCCTCCCCGGGGAAGACCGAGGTGATCAGGGCGAGGACCTGCGGGACCATCGCGGCCGCGGTGAGTCCCTGCAGCAGCCGCGCGGCCACCAGTTCGCCGGGGCTCTGGGCGAGTCCGCACAGCACGGAGGCGAGGGTGAAGCTCGCCATGCCGATCAGGAACATCCGCCGGTGGCTGAGCAGGTCGCCGAGCCGGCCGCCGAGGACGAGGCCTGCTGCGTACGTGAACGAGTAGCCGCCCACGATCAGTTCCAGCGTGGCCTCGTTCGCGTTCAGGTCGTGCTGGAGCGAGGGGATGGCGACGTTGATGACGTTGAGGTCGAACCCGTACATGAAGGTCGCCGACAGGATGACCGGAAGCATCAGCCATCGGCGCGGGTCTGGGGTGGTCACGGTGCCTCCAGAGCGGAAGTTTCAAATACTTCGAAGAGGTCGATAATCATCGAACTGTGCGATGGTTATCGAAGAGTACGATGGATGTAGAACTCTGCGCAACGGTGAACTAGGCTGGCCCGCATGAGTGATGAGGTCTTCCACCCGGCGGTCGAGGACCTGCCCCTGTCCAAGGTGCTCGCCGCGCTCGCCGACCCGGCCCGTCTCGCGATGGTCCGTGCCGTGGCCGCGACGGACGGCGTGTCCTGCACCCGGCTGGGGCAGGACGCCGGTCTCGAACTGAGCAAGTCGACGATGTCCCACCATCAGCGGATCCTGCGCGAGTCGGGGATCACCCGGACCCGGGTGCAGGGATCGCACCGGATCCTGAGGCTGCGCCGCGAGGAGTTGGACGCGCGCTTTCCGGGGCTGCTGGACGCGGTGCTGGCGGCCCCGGCCGAGCCGGTCCCGGTGCGGGCTGCGCGGCGCGAGCGGGTGAACGCCCATTAGGCGCTTCGAGATTGGCCGTCGGGCTGCGGGTCCGTTGTGGCCGGTCACGGCAGTCCCCCCGCCCCTCAGGGGCGCCACAGAGCCCTCAGCGGTTCGTCAAGCTCCAGGGCTCCCCGTCGAGGACCAACCCCGCATATCCCCGCGCTGCCGGTTCCCACTGCAGCACCGCGTGTCCTGACGCCGCGTTCGCGTCCCGCCAGAAGCGCTGGAAGTCTCCCGACTCGCTCTGGGCCCGGGTGCCGGCGGTGCGGGCCAGTCGTCCCACCGCGTCAAGCAGCAGCTCCACCGCCAGTACGTGGTCGCGCTGGGCGCGCGCCGCGGTCAGCGAAGACGGCCGCCCGCGTCGGCGTCCGCCGCGGCGCGCTCCAGGAGCAGGCGCGCGGCGTCGATCTCACCGGCCGCGCGGGCCAGGGTCAGCTCGCTCGTCGCGTCCTGGCCGCCGGAGATCCGCTCCGTCGACGGCGCCACCCGTCGCTTCTGCGCGACCGCGCCCGACCAGCTGTGCAGGGCGCCCTCGGCCGCGCCGAGCACCGGTGCCGCGAAGGACAGGCCGCTCACGCTCTTCAGCGGCACGCGGTTGACGTGCGCCTCCGAGGCGACGGGCTGCCCGGCGAGCAGGTCGGCCCGGGCGAAGGTGTGCTCGCGGGGGACGTAGGTGGGCTCCAGGGCGAGGGTGTCGCTGCCGGTGCCGCGCATTCCGACCGTGAACCAGGTCTCCTCGATCGTGTAGGCGGCCCGGGGCACGAGCAGGAAGCGGACATCCCGGCCGCCGTCGGCCGTCGGCACCGGGCAGCACAGCAGGGCGTGGTCGGAGGCGTGGATCCCGCTGAGGAACGCCCACTTGCCGTCGATCTCCCAACCTCCGGTCACCGCACGGGCGTTGCCGCCCGGCATCAGGGCGCCGACCACGAAGGCGTCGGGCCCGTCGGCCCAGACGGCCCGCTGTCCCTCCTCGGGCAGAAAGCCGGCCATGCGGCCGAGGGTCGCGGCGATCGACGCGCACCAGGCGGCCGAGGCGTCACCCGCGGCGACGTCGGCCACCTCGCGCACGAACGTGCCGAAGGAGCCTTCGGTACCGCCCCAGCGGGCGGGCACGAAGTGCCGGGCGAAGCCGCCGGCCCGGATCGCCTCCGTCACCTCCGGGCCGAGCATGCGGTCGAGTTCGGCCTTCGCGGCGTGGGCGCCCGCCAGGACGCCGACCTCGCGCGCCGTCGGCGCCGGGGCGCGGGCGGGTGAGGCGTCGGACATCGGAAGTACCTCCTCCGGTCGGTGGACGACAAGCGGTCACCAGCCTCGTACGGCCTGCTGGAGCGCCCCTTGAACCCGGCTGGGGCCGACTCGTAGCGGCTTCTGGAGTACCGCTCGAACGCGTACCGCGCCCAACCCGCCCCACCCTCCTTCGAGTCACCTTCGAGTCGGCTGGCCGAGCTTCGAAGCTGCCAACGGCGATCTCCCGTCGGCGGTGGGAGATCCCCGCCCGGCGCAGACGAAAGGAACGCAACGAGATGCTCTGCTCGACCGAAGGCCGCACGGCGACCCGCGGCCGTATTCAGGGAGCGTCCGACGCTCCGGGCCGCCCGGCAGGTGCCCGATGAACCGGCGTGTGGTGATGACCGGGATCGGCGTGCGCGCTCCTGGCGGGACGGGCACCAAGGAGTTCTGGGATCTGCTGACCTCGGGTCGCACGGCGACCAGGCGGATCTCGTTCTTCGACCCCTCTCCGTTCCGCTCCCAGGTGGCCGCCGAGATCGACTTCGACGCGAGGCTGGAGGGCTTCACCCCTCGCGAGATACGGCGCATGGACCGGGCCACCCAGTTTGCCGTCGCCTGCACCCGGGACGCGGTGGCCGACTCGGGGCTCGACCTCGAAACGGGCGATCCACACCGGCTCGGCGTCAGCCTGGGCAGCGCGGTGGCCTCCGCGACCAGCCTGGAGAGCGAGTACCTGGTGATGTCGGACGCCGGGCGCCAGCCGGTGGTCGACCCCGCCTACCTGTCGCCGCACATGTTCGACTACCTGAGCCCCGGCATCATGCCGGCCGAGGTCGCCTGGTCCGTGGGGGCCGAGGGGCCGGTGACGATGGTGTCCGACGGCTGCACCTCGGGGCTCGACGCGGTCGGCCACGCCGTCCAGCTGATCCGCGAGGGCAGCGTCGACACGATGATCGCGGGTGCAACGGACACCCCCATCTCGCCGATCGTGGTGGCCTGCTTCGACGCGATCAAGGCGACCACCACGCGCAATGACGACCCCGAGCACGCCTCGCGCCCCTTCGACAACTCCCGCAACGGCTTCGTCCTCGCGGAGGGTTCGGCGATGTTCGTCCTGGAGGAGTACGAGGCCGCCAAGGCCCGCGGCGCGCACATCTACGCCGAGGTCACGGGCTACGCGACCCGTTCGAACGCCTACCACATGACCGGTCTGAAGAAGGACGGCCGGGAGATGGCCGAGGCCATCCGCCGGGCGCTCGACGAGGCGCGCCTGGATCCCACCGCCATCGACTACATCAACGCCCACGGATCCGGCACCAAGCAGAACGACCGGCACGAGACCGCCGCCTTCAAGCGCAGCCTCGGCGATCACGCCTACCGGATCCCGGTCAGCTCCATCAAGTCGATGGTCGGGCACTCGCTCGGCGCAATCGGCTCCATCGAGATCGCCGCCTGCGCGCTCGCCATCGAGCACAACGTGGTGCCCCCGACGGCCAACCTGCACCAGGCCGACCCGGAGTGCGACCTCGACTACGTCCCGGTCACCGCGCGCGAACACCGTACGAACGCCGTGCTCACCGTCGGCAGCGGCTTCGGCGGGTTCCAGAGCGCGATGGTCCTCCAGCGACCCCAGGAAGTGACGGCATGAGCAAGCGGACAGTCATCACCGGAATCGGGGTCGTGGCCCCGAACGGCCTCGGCACGGAGGCGTATTGGAAGTCGGTGCTCGCGGGCAGCAACGGCATCACCGAGCTGGACCGCTTCGACACCGCCGGCTACCCCTCCCGCCTCGCGGGCCAGATCACCGACTTCCACGTCGAGGACCACCTGCCCGACCGGCTGCACGCGCAGACCGATGTCTCCACCCAGTACGCGCTCGTCGCCGCCGACTGGGCGCTGAAGGACGCGGGCATCGGCGCGGACGCCCTCGCCGACTACAGCATGGGCGTGGTCACCTCGACCGCGCAGGGCGGCTTTGCCTTCACCCACAACGAGTTCGACAAGCTGTGGAGCCGCGGACCCGAATTCGTCAGCGTCTACGAGTCGTTCGCGTGGTTCTATGCCGTCAACACCGGCCAGATCTCCATCCGCAACAAGATGCGCGGTCCGAGTGCCGCCCTCGTCGGGGAGCAGGCCGGCGGTCTCGACGCCCTCGGCCACGCCCGCCGCACGGTGCGCCGCGGCACCGAAGTGGTGGTCTCCGGCGGTGTCGACTCAGCTCTGGACTCCTGGGGTTACGCCGCCCAACTGGCCGGCGGCCTGGTCAGCACGGTGTCTGATCCGGCCCGCGCCTACCTGCCCTTCGACGCCGCCGCCTGCGGCCATGTGCCGGGCGAGGGCGGGGCGATCCTCATCGTCGGGGACGAGGAGTCGGCGCGGGCGCGCAGCGTGGAGCACCTCTACGGCGAGGTGGCCGGCTACGCCTCGACCTTCGATCCGGCCCCCGGCTCCGGCCGCCCCCCGGGCCTGCGCCGCGCGATCGAACTGGCCCTCGCCGACGCCCACTTGGCTCCCTCCGACGTCGACGTTGTGTTCGCGGACGCGGCCGGCAATCCCGGCCTCGACCGCGCCGAGGCCGCCGCGCTGCGGGAGGTCTTCGGCGCGCGCGGCGTGTCGGTCACCGCCCCCAAGGCCCTGACCGGCCGCCTCGCGGGCGGCGGCGGCCCACTGGACGTCGCCACCGCACTGCTCGCCATCCGGGACAGCGTCGTCCCGCCGACCGCCCACACCACCGACGTACCCGAGGAGTACGGCCTCGACCTGGTCCTCGGCCAGGCGCGCGAACTGCCGGTCCGTACCGCCCTGGTGCTCGCCCGCGGCCGCCGCGGCTTCAACTCGGCGCTGGTCGTCCGCGCGGTCTGATCCCGTCACACGCCTGTCACAAGGCACGTACAGAGAAAGAGAGACCTCTCATGACCGTCCAGACCGTCACCGGCCTGAACATCGACGACATCCGGCGGATCCTGATCGAGAGCGCGGGCTTCGACGGCGCGCCCGATCCGGCCACCGACATCAGCGACATCCCCTTCGAGGAGCTCGGCTACGACTCGCTCGCGCTGATGGAGAGCGCCGCGCGGATCCAGCAGGAGTACGGCATCCGCATACCCGACGACGAGATCACCGAGGTCGAGACGCCCCGCGCCCTTCTCGGCCTGGTCAACACCGGCCTCTCCGCCGCCGCCTGACCCCCTCCCCCTCCGGCTCCGGACTCCTGCCATCCCCCACAGGAGTCCGGAGCCGGACCCGCATCCACTGAGGAGTAAGGACTTATGCCCTTCCGTCAACAGCACTACACGGAACACACATTGACCGTGAACGCTCCCGCGCGGTCTCTCTACGGCCTGGTCGCGGACGTGACCCGGTGGCCGGCCGTGTTCGGGCCGAGCGTGCACGTGGACCTCCTGGAGCACGACGAGTACGGCGAGCGCTTCGAGATCTGGGCCGTGGTCAACGGCGAAGTGGGCAGCTGGGTATCGCGCCGCACCTTCGACGCCGACGCCCTGCGCATCACCTTCCAGCAGGAGCGCAGCCGCGCCCCGATCGCCTCCATGGGGGGCGAGTGGCTCTTCCGGGAGCTGGACGGGGGACGTACCGAGATAGTCCTGCGCCATGACTTCACCGCGGTCGGCGACGACCCCGAAACGGTGCGCTGGATCAACGAGGCCCTCGACCGCAACAGCCCCGACGAGCTGGCGGCGCTCGGCCGGATAGCGGAGTCCGGCCACCCGGTGGACGACCTCGTCTTCTCCTTCACCGACACGGCCGAACTGCCGGGCTCCGCCGCCGACGCCTACGACTTCGTCCACCACGCCGAGCACTGGGCCGAGCGGCTGCCGCACGTGAGCCGGGTCCGGCTGAGCGAGCCCTCGCCGGGGGTGCAGGACCTCGAGATGGACACGGTGACCTCGGACGGCTCGGCGCACACGACGCGGTCGATCCGCGTGTGCCGGGGCCAGGAGTGGATCGCGTACAAGCAGCGGGTCGCCCCGCGTCTGCTGCTCGGGCACAGCGGCCGCTGGAACTTCGCCGAGGGCCGCGAGGGCAGCCTGGTCACCGCCACGCACACCGTGGCGATCAATCCCACCGCGATCACCGAGGTGCTGGGCGAGGGCAGCACCCTGGCCGACGCCCGCGCCTACCTGCGCGACGCGCTGGGCCGCAACAGCCTCGCGACGCTGACGCACGCCGGCGAGTACGCGGCGGCGCGGCTGACGGTGGGCGTGGACTGAACCGGCCGACGGCCGAAAGGGCCGGGCACCTCATGAAGAAGGTGCCCGGCTCTTGTACGTCACTCAGCCTTCCGCTCCCGACAGGTCCAACGTGTCTGCCGCAAGACGCAGTTGCTCGAAGCGCCCCGTGACGTCCGTGGCCGTCGCCGAGATCATCGCGCCGAGCGTGGTCACTCCCGCCTCCGCACACGCCCGCATCCGCCGCGCGATCCGCCGCACGGGCCCCGCGAGCGCCGTGGCGTCGACGAACTCGGCCGGCACGGCGGCGGCCGCCACCACCCGATCGCCCGCCACCAGCCGTCGTCGTACCTCTGCCGCCTGCCGTGCGTGGCCGAGGGTTACGGCCAGCCGGTAGTGGCGGTTGGCGTCGGGGTCGCCGATGCCACGGCGAGTCGCCCCCGCCACCAGTCCGAGTACGCTCGGCGTGTCCGAGCGCATGCCTTCCGGGGCGAGGGCGAGGGAGTATCCGAGATCCTCTGCGGCGCGGGCCGGCCGGCCCGCGCCCTGATAGCCGAGGTTGACGCCGAGACGCACGGCCTACGTTCCTTCCGCTCGGCGGCTCGTCCGTCTCACAGGAGGTGGGCACCGCCGTCCACGCTCAGCACGGCACCGGTCGTGTAGGCGGAGGAGACCAGGCCGAAGACCGCGTCGGCCACGTCCTCGGGGTCGCCGACCCGGCGCAGCGGGGTGGCCTCGCGCACGTGCTCGGCGATCGCGGTGAAGTCCTTGGTCCACGGGGTGTCGATGAGCCCGGGGGCCACCGCGTTGACCCGGATCTCGGGGCCCAGCACATTGGCGAGGAGCCGGGTGAGGTGCTCGATCGCGGCCTTGCTGATCGCGTACGGGATGCAGCTGCCGGCGGGGCGGCTGCCCGCGACCGAGGAGACGCTGACGACGACGGCGTCGCCCGCGGCCTTCAGGTGCGGCACGGCGGCCACGGTGGTCTGCCAGGTGCCGATGACGTTGAGTCCGAGGATCTCGCGCCAGATGTCGGGGGTGGCGGCCTCCAGGTCGGCGTGCGGGATGAGGCGGGTGGTGCCGGCGTTGTTGACCAGGATGTCGAGCCGTCCGTAGTGGTCGACGGTCTCGGCGACCAGGCGCCGGGCTTCGGTCTCGTCGCCGATGTCGGCCTGGATGTAGTGGGCGTCGGGCAGCTCGGCGGCGAGCTTCTCGCCCGCCTCCACCGAGCGGGTCGAATTGATCACCACGCGGATGTTCTCAGCGGCCAGGCGGCGGGCGACGGCCTCGCCGATGCCGGACGTGGAGCCGGTCACCAGGGCGACGCGATGGGCGGACATGCGGGGTAGCTCCCTCGGGTGAGAAGTGGGTCAGACGGGTTGCGTGGTGACGCGTAGGCCCCTGCTTTCGAGGCGGATGCCCTGCCCAGCGGGTTCTGCGGCGAACAGGGAGAAGCCGAAGTCGAGTTGACGTGGCGTCACCGCCTCCTCCGCACCCGGGACGTCCCACATCAGGAAGGAGTCGTGGAAGTCCTGGTACCCGATGCTCGCCACGCTGAGGACCTCGCTGCCGTCCAGCGTCCAGGTCACGGTGGAGGCGGTTCGGTCCAGGGTCAGGGCGCAGTGGTGGAAGCGGCCCGGGCGCACCCCGGCAAGGGGGACGGCGCAGGAGAACGCCCGGTGCGTGCGCCCCGCGACGGGCAGCCGCTCGTAGATCGCGTAGACCGCGCTGCCGGTGAGGGCGAAGTCGAAGACCATGCCGGTCTCGCGGTCGAAGGCGAGCAGGACTCCGGCGGCCCGGGCGACATCGCGGGCCGGGTCGGCCGCGGTGCCGTCGGCGGGGGATCCTCCGGTACCGAAGGCCCGTACCGCCAACTCGGCCTCCGCGGTGAGCAGTCGTCCGGGCTCGGCGTCGAAGCCCGGCGCGCCCGAGCTCGCGGTGGCCCGCAGGGCCGCCGTCCAGCGCAGCAGGGCGCTGGGCGGTTCGGGTCCGGTGGGCCGGGCGAAGGCGGGTTCGCCGGTGGCCGGGTGCAGGTCGGTGGGGACGACCGCGAAGCCGTCCGGCGTGCGGTGGACGATCCCGTCGCCGTGCGGGAAGCCCCCCGCGGGCCGCAGCTCCCAGGGGGCGTCGTCGCCCGTGTGCCGCAGGCCGTCCTGGAAGTCGTCCTGGAACAGGGTGTGCCCGGCCTCAGCGGCCGGCAGGAGTGAGTGCTGCTGCGTGATCACGGCTCTCCCTAGTAGTTGCCGAGACCGCCACACACGTTGAGGGCCTGCGCGGTGACGGCAGCTGCGTCGTCGCCGACCAGGTACTCGACCATGGCGGCCACTTCCCGGGTGGTCACATAGCGGCCCAGCGGCACGCGGGCGGTGATCCGGTCGTGGGTCTCCTGCTCGCTGACCCCCCAGATCCCGGCGTAGTGCTCTCGCACCCGCTCGGCCATCGGCGTCTCGACGAAGCCGGGGCAGACGGCGTTGACGGTGATGCCCGTGCGGGCCAGCTCGAGGCCGAGGGCCTTGGTGAAGCCCACGACGCCGTGCTTGGAGGCGGAGTAGGGTGCCGCGTGCACCACGCCCTGCTTGCCCCCGGTGGAGGCGATGCTGATGATGCGGCCGCGGCCGGCGGCGAGCATGCCGCCCGTGGTGAGGACTTCCTTGGTGATCAAGAAGACGCTGTTCAGGTTGGTGTTGATCACATCGAGCCACAGCTCGTCGGGGATCTCGGCGGTCGCGCCGCCGCCGCTGCGGCCGGCGTTGTTGACCAGGATGTCGACGGGCCCGAACCGGTCGACGGCCGCGCGCACATAGGCCCGGATCTGCTCCGCGCTCGCCACGTCGCACACGGTGCCGTCAGCCTCATACCCCTTGTCCTGAAGGGACTTGATGGTGCTGGTCAGCTCCTCGGTGTGCCGTGCGCACAAATAAACCCGTGCGCCGAGCGAGCCGAGGCGCTCGGCGATCTCCAGGCCGATGCCGCTGGTCGCACCGGTCACCAGCGCCACCGGCGCCGCAGTCTGCGTCATCTCTCCTCCATGGTCCATGCGTCGGACGGTTCCCTCCGAGACTCGGCAGGCGGTCTGGAGCCCCCCTCAAGGCGCCCTTGAGCAGCGGGTTCGATCAGCGGGCTTCAAGCCTCGTTCGAGGCGGCCCGGGGACGGTGGGGAGGTCGATGTGCGCCTGGAGCCGGCGGAAACAGGAGAGTTCAGATGACCCAGACCTTCGCGACGCCCGATGTGACGACCGATGTGTACTCGCGCGTGCAGCACTTCTACGCCCACCAGATGCAGGCCCTGGACAGCCTGCGCTTCGAGGACTACGCGGCCACCTTCACCGAGGACGGGACCTTCCAGCACTCCCCGCAGGCCGAGCCCGCCCGCACCCGGGCCGGGATCGTCGCGGAACTGGTGGAGTTCCACAAGCGCTTCGACGGCGACCCGGTGCAGCGCCGCCACTGGTTCACCCACATCGCGCTGACTCCGCAGCCTGACGGCTCCCTGGCGTCCACGGTGTACGCCCTGGTCGTCACCGTCCGTCCGGGCGGCAAGCCGGAGATCGCGCCGAGCTGCGTGGTGCACGACGTCCTGGAGATCGACGAGGGCCGGGTGCTCACCCGCTCTCGGCTGGTGACACACGACCAGATGTTCTGAGGCGAACCGGAAGAGGAGGAACGGCCATGCTGCCATCGGCGGACCCGGCGGGCCGCGTGCGGGCCCTGGAGGAGCTGCTCGGCGATCCGCTGGACGCGGCGAACCCGGTCGGGCACAGCGCGGTGCTGGACGCCGACCGGCAGCGTGAACTGCTGCCGGGCGGGGAGGAGTTGCTGAGCAAGGCCGGACTGCACCATGAGCTGGTGCCCACCGGGCTCGGCGGGCGGCTCGACCGGCTAGACGCGCCGGCCCGGCTGCTGCGCGCGGTCTTCCGGCGGGACTTCTCGCTCGGACTTGGCTTCGGCGCCGCGTCCCTCGTGGCCGCGGTCGCCGTGTGGGTCCACGGCTCGGCCGCCCAACGGGCCCGCATCGCCGAGCTGTTGCTGGACGGCGGCCGGATCTCGGTGATGTTCCACGACATCGCCCACGGCAACGACTTCAGCACCAGCAGCGTCACCGCCTTTCCCGACGGGGCGGGTGGTTTGCTGCTGCAGGGGCACAAGCCGGTGGTGACCAACGCGGCCCGGGCCGGCGCCCTGGTGGTGCTGGCCCGCACCGGGGCGGGGCGGGCGGGTGGTGCGCACTCGGCCATCCTCGTCGAGCGCGCCCGGGTGCCCGCCAGGACGCTGCGCGACCTGCCCCGCTACCGGGCCGACGGGATCCGCGGCTGTCCAGTCGGCGGGATCGAGTTCGCCGCCTGCCCGGCTCCGGCCGAGGCCCTGCTCGGCACGGCGGGCTGCGGCACCGAGGTGATGCTGCGCTGCCTGCAGATCACCCGCCCGCTCATCCCCGCGATGGCGCTCGGCTGCGCCGACACCGCACTGCGTACCGTGGTCGAGCTGTCCGGCTCGGGCGGCGCGGACGGGGTGCGCTCCCTCGACGCCCGCTACACCCGCGCGGCCGTCGCCGGGGCCTTTCTGGATCTGCTCCTGTGCGACTGCCTGCTGCTCGCCGCGATCCGCGCCCTGCATGTGGCGCCAGGGGATTCGAGCATGCCCGCGGCGGCGGCCAAGTACCTGGTGCCGAGGGTGCTGCAGGAGGCGGCCGACGATCTCGCGGCGATCCTCGGGCCCCGGGTGCACCGGGAGGAGGGCGCGTACGGCACCTTTCGCAAGCACCTGCGGGACCTCGCCGGCATGCCGCCCGGGCATGCGGGCGCCGCCGCGAGCCTGGCCAGCCTGCTCCCCCAGCTCCCCTCGCTGGCGCGGCGTTCCTGGCCCGTCGCGGAAGCGGCGCCCGACGCCCTGTTCCACGCCGACGGACCGCTGCCGCCCTGGGATCCGGCCGCCCTCGCCCTCGCCGCCCGGCACGACCCCCTGGCCGCCGCCCTGCGCGAGGCTCCGGCCCGGCTGGGCTCCCGACGGACGCCACTCGCCACGCTCGTACGGCAACTGGCAGACGAACTGGCCATGCTCGGCGAGGAGTGCCGCCGTCTGCCCGAGGGGGAGCCGGCCCTGCTCGCGAACCCGCGCGGTTTCGCCCTCGCCGAGCGGTACACGCTGCTCGCGGCGGCCGGCGCGTGCCTTGGTGTGTGGCAGCAAGGAAACCAACCGGCTGATCCTGTCCTGTTGTTGGGCGTGCTCGGCAGGACAGCCGTGCGGCTCGGGCTGCCCGTGCCCGCTGAGGTCGCCGACAGCGCCGCCGCGGCGATGACAGAGGTTTTGTCCCGCTGCGCGCGGCGCCGCACGCTCGATCTGTACGACGAACCACTGGCAGGAGGCACCACCGTATGACCATCGCATCGCTCCCGGAGACCTACCGCCCGGGCCCCGACCCCACGTTCGCCCCGGGTCCCCGCACACCCCTGCCCGGCCTGGACCAGGCTCTGGCGGCCACGGGCTACGCGCTGGTGTGGGGACGCCCGGCCGACTGGGCGCCCGAACCCGCGGCCATCAGGCGCCTGCTGGGCAGGGAGTTCGGCCGGTACGAGAGGATCGGCAGCCCGGAGCACCGGCACCGGTTCGCGGCCTCACGGATGCTGCTCAAGCACGCGGCGGCCGCGGCCCTCGGCGCCGAGCCCGAGCAGCTGGAGCTTGCGCGCAGGCCGGGCGGGCGACCCTATGTCCGGGGCTGCGACCAGCTGGAGGTGAGTCTCAGCCACACCGGGCGGATGCTGGTCGTCGCGGTGAGCCAGCTCGGCCTGGTCGGGGTGGACGTGGAGGCGGCCGACCGGCCCGTCCTCGGCAGCCCGGTCGAGCGTGACATCTGCATCGCGCGGGAGGCGGAGGACATCGGCCGTCTGCCCGCCGAGCGGCGCAACGCCGCGCTTGTGCGGCTGTGGACGCTGAAAGAGGCGTACAGCAAGGCGCTCGGGTTCGGGATGCGGCTGCCGTTCACGTCGTTCGGTTTCGAGCCCGTCGGCGGCGAGGGCCCCGGCCGGCTTCTGCGGGCCGACGGGGTGCCGGTGGAGCAGGGCGGATGGTCGTTCCAGTCGCATGTGCTGGACGGCGCGTACACGGCGAGCGCCGCGATCTCGCGCCGCGCCCTCGGTCCCACTCGTGACACACAGGCCCGCACGATGCTCGACGGCGACCTCGCGGCGACGGTCCTGGCGGCCGCCGCACACCGCGCCGGACCGGAACCCGCACGCGACGGCGCGGAGTCCGGTCCCGGGCGGTGACGCGTCAGGCGGACAGCCTGGCCGGCATTCCGTAGCCCGTGTCCTCGGGCAGGTCCAGGGAGGGGCAGCCCGCCAGCATCCTGCCGTGCAGGTCCTGCAACCGGGCCGAGGGCTCGATGCCCAGCTCCTCCACGAGCGTGCCGCGCAGCCGCTGGAAAGCCTCCAGGGCCCGCCACGTGCTGCCGGAGCGGTGCAGCGCCAGCATCAGGTGCGCCACCAGGCTCTCCTGCATCGGGAACCGCTCCGCCAGCATGCGCAGTTCGGCGAGGAGCGTGGCGTGCCGGCCAACGGCCAGGTCGGCCTCGATGCGCTGCTCCAGCGCGCGCATCCGTGCCTCCTCCATCCCCACCAGATCCAGGCCCAGCACCGGCCCCACGGGTACGTCCGCGAGGGCCGCGCCGCTCCACAGGCCGAGCGCGCGGGCCAGCAGGTCGGCGGCCGCACGGGCGTCGCCCCCTCCAGGGCGGCGCCGCCGGCGGCCGACAGGCGCTCGAACTGCCGCAGGTCACTGTCCTGCGCCTCCGCCTTCAGCAGGTAGCCGCCGTAGTTGGTGACGAGCACGTCCTTGGGTGTCAGGCCCGGCGCGTCCCCGAGCGCGGTCGCGATCTTCCTGCGCAGCTGCAGGATGTAGGTCTGCAGTGTGGTCGCCGCACTGCGCGGGATGTCCTGGCCCCAGATCTCCTCCATGAGCGTGGCGGCCGGCACGACCCGGCCGGCGCGCAGCGCGAGCACGGCGAGGATCTGTCGTGGTTTGCCTGCGCTGGGCACGATCGACATGCCCCGTTCACGGACCACCAATGGTCCGAGCACCTTGATCTCCACAGCGATACCTCCTAGGTCCTCGCCATGGATCGTCACATTCGGCCACCGTCGCTTCCCAGTGTCCTCGTCACCTTCCGAGGCGTGAACATCTCACCCCTCCCGCATGAGCCGTTCACTGCCCCCCGCTCACGCTGCGGCCCGATACTCACTGCGGTTACTGGAGGTACCGCGTGTCCTGCGATCCTGAGGTTCCGCAGACCGGCCCCCGTACGCTGCCGCTGTGGTCCCTGCGCGAAGAGGTGACCGTCGAGGCGTACACAGACGGGGAGTTGGTGCTGCGCTGCGGCGGCGCCGCCGAGGCCGTACGGTGTGCAGACCCGGTTCTGCGCGAGGTGCTGCGCCGGATGACGTTGGGTCCCGTACTGCTGTCGAACGTGGACGCGTCCCTGGCCCACCCGGCCACCCGCGACCCCGGCACACGGCCGGCAGAAGCCTCCCCGGTGTGGTCGGTGCTGCGCCGTCTGTCTCATCTGGTGGTGCGCAGCCTGGGCACAGACGACGAAAAAGGCCCGCTCCTCTCCGTCTTCACACTGACGCGTGACACGGCCTTCGATCCGGTACGACTACCCGCGGCGGTCCCGCTGAGACTGTCACCGTTCGCCACGTCGCGCAGCGAGGCGGGCGCGCTGGTCGTCGAGTCGATCCTCACGCCGTTCCGCGTGGTGCTGCACCGCCCCGAGGCGGCGTGGTCGGCACAGGTACTCGCGCGTCCGACGAGCCCGGCGAAGGTGCTTGCGCTTCCGCTGGCTCCCGCGACGGCGGCGGATGTTCTGGCCTACCTGGCCGCCACCGGAATGACGGACAAGGGGTGAGTGCCGCGCATGGTCATCGGGTGTCTGCGGGTATGTCATGGCTGTTCGCGCAGTTCACCGCGCCCCTGTAGGGGGTTTCAGATCAGCCAACCCGATTCGCGGGCGATTCGCACCGCGTCCACCCTGTTGCGGCCGTTCACCTTGGCGACCACGCTCGTCAGATAGTTCCGTACCGTACCCACCGATAGATGCAACATAGCCGCGATCTCCGACGCCTCCGCCCCGTCCGCCGTCAGCCGCAGGACCTCCAGCTCCCGGTCGGTCAGAGGGCTTTCCGCGCCTCCCCACGCGTCCATGGCGAGCTGCGGGTCGATCACCCGGTGCCCCGCGCGCACCCGCCGCACCGCCTCGGCGAGCTCCTTGGGCCGGGCATCCTTGAGGAGGAAGCCGGAGACCTTGGAGGCCAGGGCCCGGCGCAGGGTGCCGGGGCGGCCGAGGCTGGTGAGGATCAGGCACCGGCACTCGGGGAGCCGGTCGTGCAGCTGGGCCGCGGCGGTCAGTCCGTCCACGCCGGGCAGGTCGATGTCGATGATGGCGACGTCCGGCCGCTCGTGGAGGGCGGTCGGCACGATCCGGTCGCCGCGCTCCACCTCGGCGACGACTTCGAAGTCGCTCTCCAACTGCAGCAGGGCAACCAGAGCGCCGCGGACCATGTGCATGTCCTCGGCCAGCAGGATGCGTATCAAAGCGTGTCTCCCCGTCGCAGGCTTGAACCGCTCACACTGCTCCGTGCAGTCCAACGATCGTAATCAACCAACCGTTCCCGATCGCAGACCACTTCAGCGAAACAGGTACCGCATCGCGTTCCCGATCCGCCCGGGTTCGACCGGCCCTCGATGCCGGACGGTCACCGTGGTCGTCCTGACCACGAGCAGACCAGGAGACGGCTGTGACAGTGCTGCGTACGGAGTCGGAACCCAGGTTGGAGGAGGTCGCGGACCAGGTCTTCGCCTATGTCCAGCCGGACGGGGGCTGGTGCCTGAACAACGCCGGCCTGATCGTGTCCGGCGGCGAGTGCGCCCTGGTGGACACGGCGGCCACCGAGTCCCGCGCCCTCGCGCTGCGGGACGCCGTGTGCCGAGTGTCGCCCGGCGCGCCGCGGACCGTGGTCAACACTCATTTCCACGGCGACCACACCTTCGGCAACTTCGTCTTCGCGCCGCAGGCCGTGGTGGTGGCGCACGAGCGCACCCGGGCCGAGATGGCCGGCGCCGGCCTGCATCTGACCACCCTGTGGCCGGACGTGGAGTGGGGCGGGCTCTCGCTGGCGCTGCCCTCGTTGACGTACCGGGACCGGCTGACGCTGCACGTCGGCGAGGTGACCGCCGAACTGCTGCACCTGGGACCCGGACACACGACGGACGACACCGTGGTGTGGCTGCCCGAGCAACGTGTGCTGTTCACCGGTGACTTGGTGATGTCGGACGTCACCCCGTTCTGCCCCATGGGTTCGGTGTCCGGTTCGCTCGACGCCATCGCCGAGCTGCGGAGGCTGGGTGCGCGGACGGTGGTGACCGGGCACGGGCCGGTGGCGGGACCCGAAGTCCTCGACCGGGCCGATGGGTATCTGCGATGGGTGCAGGAGCTGGCGCGGCAGGGGCTGGAGGCGAAGCTCGGCCCGCTGGAGCTGGCGCGGGAGACGGATCTGGGCGAGTACGGGGAACTCCTCGATTCCGAACGGCTCGTGCCGAACCTGCATCGTGCGTACGCGGAGGCGCTCGGCGGGCTGCCGGGTGAACGGTTGGACATCGGGGTGCTGTTCGGCGAGATGGTGGAGTTCCACGGGGGGCTGCCGGCCTGTCACGCCTGAGCGCCGTGGGTAACGCTGAGCGGGCCTCTCCGGGGTTCCGGGGAGGCCCGCTCGTTCAATGTCAGCCGGGCGTGCCCGCCAGTTCGGCGGTGGGGTCCCAGACGCTGTAGGCGCGTCGGTGGTAGAGCAGGGGCCGGCCGGAGAACACCTCCGCGGCCTCCACCCGGCCGATGAGGATCCAGTGGTCGCCGGCCTCCACCCGCTGCACGACCGTGCACTCGGCATGGCCCAGTGCGATGTCGCTCAGCACCGGCGCACCGCCCGCGACCGCAGAGGGACGCCACGGGTGGCCGGCGAACTTGTCGGCCGACTTGCCCGCGAACCGCTCCGAGGCGTCCTGCCCGCCGTCGGCCAGGACATGGACGACGAAGACGCCGGAGTGCTGCAGGGCCGGCAGGCTGCGCGACCCCTTGTCGACGCAGATGAGCAGCAGCGGCGGGTCCATCGATACCGCGGACACCGCGTTGCACGTGAATCCGCGGGGATCGCCCGTACGGTCCAGCGTTGTGACGATCGAGACGGATGTCGGGAAGGAGCCGAAGAGCTCCCGGAACCGTCCTGAGTCCACGGCCATTTGAGCCTCACCGTCGCTTTCTCCATCCGGCTCGCACGGCACGGCGCCGCGCCTGGCACCGAGCATCGGCGAGCCGGGTGGAGGGCCGCTGGATGCGGACTGGAGGTGGGCCGGGGCCGCCTCAGGCCACGGATTCCGACTCCGGCACCGCCACCGGACCGGCCGGTGGCAGCGGCGTCTCGGCCAGGATCTCGAAGCAGCCGTCTTCGCGCACGGACGCGATCAGTGAGCCGCCGACGTCGCTGAGGCGCACGGCCAGGTTGCCCAGGCCGCTGCCGCGGTGCGGCGACAGATCGCGGCGGCCGGGGTCGACCCCGTCGTTGACCACGGACAGCATGGCCTGACCGCCCTGCTCCCAGGCCCTGATCGTGCAGCGCCCCACCTCACTGTGGCGCAGGGCGTTGGTGATGCCCTCGCGCAGCACCGTGGCGAGGACGGTGTCCACCTGCGGGGTGAGCGGCCCCAGCCGGATGTCGACCTCCACGTCGACCCCCGCGGCGCCCAGCACCGAGTCGGCCGACGCGGCCTCCTGGGAGAGCGACATCTTCCGGTACCCGCTGGCCACCATCCGCACGTCGGCCAGGGACTGGCGCGAGATGGTGAGCACCGACTCGATCTCCTCACGGGCCCGTTCGGGATGGCTGAGCGCGATGCGGTGGATCAGCTCGCACTTCAGCGTGATGGCGGAGAGGCTGTAGCCGAGCAGGTCGTGCAGGTCGCGGGCGAAGCGCAGGCGTTCGTTGGCGACGGCGGTGCGGGCCAGTTCACCGCGGGTGGCCTGGACCCGCACCACGAGGTCGGTGAGCCAGGTGAAGCCGTACACGACGAGCCCGCACAGCAGCGTCGACTCCGCGTAGTAGGCGCTGTCCGACAGGGGTTTGCCGTCCTCGATCGGCAGACACAGCATGGTGAGCCCGATGATCCCGTACAGGGTCCAGCCGACCCGGGCCGGCAGGACCAGCAGCACGGAACCCGCGAGGAAGCCCGCCATCGCACCCCATTCGGAGCGGAAGAAGAACAGCGGCAGATACGTGAGCGCGGCCTGCAGGCCGAGGGTCACCAGCTTGCGGCGCCCCGGCGCGCGGGCGGCCCCGGCCGCCGAGTGCCGCAGCTGCAGGGCGAAGATCAGCCCCAGGCTGACCAGACCGATGATGAGCATGTGCGGGCGTAAGTGCTGGCGCGTGATGTTCAGGAAGGTGATCAGCAGAAAGCTGAGCAGCACCGCGATCAGCATCGCGCGGGCGAGCCTGGGGGCCGGAACCTCCCCGGCGGTACCCGGTCCGCGTCCGGGCGGGTCGGCGACCGGGTCACCGGCTACCTCCGGTGGTTCGTGCTGTGACGTTTCGCCTGGCACGCTCCGGTGCGCTTCGCCGCGTGACACGTAGGTACCCCCCAAGTACGGCTACGACCACGCAGCATCATACGGAGGTCGTGTCAACGCATGGCAAAAATCCGTCCACCGGACCGCCGGTCCGGAAGTGGTCGGTCATACGAACAAAGGGATGGGGTTGAGCTGCTCGTACGGCGTCGGCGCGGCGAGCCGCCCTGTCCGGACCGGGACGTCGTACAGCCGCCCGGGAGCGAATCTCGCCCAGAAGTGCCGAAGGCCCGGAACGATCACCTTGACCACAGGAAGCCCGATGTCGGGGCGGGTCTGGTCGAGCACGAGGAGCTCCAGTCCGTGGCGCCGGGTCAGGGCGAGGATGTCGGTGACGTCGTCGGCGAAGTCGGCACGCGGGGTGTGGGACCAGTGTCCCGGGGTGCGCGGCGTCTGCTGCGGATGGGCTCGCAGATAGGGCTGGTTGGCGAGTGTGGCGTGCTGCCACCAGGCGCGCGGCTCGGGGTCGGTGAGGGTGTAGCCGGTGCCGTCGGGCCGGGCTTTGGCAGCGGCCGGCAGCAACTGGGCCATCTCGGTCAGGGCGCGGCGCAGGGCGATCGCGGGGTCGAAGTGGGCGCCGAAGCCGAAGACCACGTCCTCGGCGGGTTTGTCGGTGCGCCGGGAGAGCGCGACCACCACCGGAATGCCCAGGTCGGAGGTGAGGTCGAGGGCCCAGACCTCGCGGTTGATCAGCCGGCAGCCGTGCTTGATCCGCTCTACCCACGGCGCGTCGAAGGCGTCCAGGTCGACGGCCGCGTGGCGGGTCCTGTTGTACCACCACAGGGCGACCGCGTCCCGCTCCACAAGCTCCAGGAAGCCCTGGACCAGGGCGTCTTCGAGGGTGGAGCCGGCGGCGTTGCCGTTGGAGTCCGCGCACACCGAGTCGGGGCCGGACTCCGCGTCGAAGTAGAGGAACGATGTCGGCAGCAGCCGATGGGTGCCGGCGGTGAGCGACCAGACGGGGGTCCAGTCCGTCGGCCGGTCGACGTCGAAGGGCCGCGGCACGTACTGGAAGTGCGACCGCGTCCGGTTCCAGGCCTCACGGTCGCGGTACTGGCGTACGTCGTAAAGCTGACAGGCGTTGGGGTGCAGGGCCGCATCGCCCAGTGCGTGGAACGTGTCCCGCACCACGGGTTCGTCGCCGTGCCGCGATCCGCAGTACCGCTCGACGGCCTCGCCGAGCGCGCTCGCCCGCGCTTCGAGGGGGCTGAGTCCCTTGCCGCCGCTCAGGTTGCGCAGTCCAGCCCTCAGCCCGGCGAGCGTACGGGCGTCGACGGCCAGGTTCTGCCCCGACACATAGCTGTCGACGAACTCGCAGCCCGCCGGGTCACGCCGTATCTCGCTTACGATCCCGGTAACCGGTCCCACCAAATTGCCGTACGTCTCGAGAAATTGGCCGGACGTCAGAAAACGCTCGCCGTTGCCTGCGTTGTGCCCCTTGGCCCGCGACACCGGGACCACCGCACTGTGGACCCGCTCGGCGACGAGGCCGGGGTCGCCGCACGCCGGGCACTGCGGTCTGCGCCGCACCTCGTGGCCGGCGCCGCGCAGGGTGAGGGTGTTGTAGGTGAAGACGGCGTCCTGGCGGTCGTAGCGCATGCCTGCCAGCCACTTGGCGGCTTCCAGGACGGCGATCTGCAGACCGAGCCCGCGCCCGGCTGAGGGTGAGGCCGTGGGCCGGGGCACGGGTCCGGTCAGACCCAGCGCCCGCTGCACGGGCCGCTCGGAGCGTCGGTGGCCGCGGAGCCGGTCCGCCAGGCAGTTCCAGCAGGGCCCGCCGTCGGGGCGGAGGACGGGGCCGGTCCAGGGTTCGAAGCCGCCGGGCTTGGCCAGCAACCAGGGCTGCCCGTCGGCCCGTTGGGCGGCATCCACGTCGAAGAGGGCCGGGTCGAGATAGTCGCCGCAGACCACGAGGGTGAGCGCCGCGGGGCCGTCGTCCACGCGCAGCCCCGCGCTCTCGCACGCCTCGGCGACCTCGCCCGGATCGACGCCGTCCAGACAGCGCACCCGGACCGGGGTGCCGGCCACCTGCGCGGCGGCCTGCGCCCCGTCGAGCCCTGCCAGGTCCCAGTAGGCCTCCGTGTCGAGGGTGCCCGGCGTCCAGAAGGCCTCGTCGGCGTCGGCCGCCCCCTGTGCCCGGACCAGGCCGGCCTCGGCGAGGCGCCGGATGGCATCCTCGGCCTGCGGCAGGGGGACGGCGCGGGACGCCTCCGCCAGGATCCCGGACAGCGTCCGGGTCCCGTCGAGCAAGGGCGCCAGCGCCTCGGCGTCCACGCCCCGCAGCACGGTGACCCCCTGTGCCGACATGAGGTAGGCGGCCTCTCCCGGGACCACCTCCACCCTGAGGTGCTTCTTGAACCCGACCCGCGGCTCCCTTCCCTCCATGACGGTCACGCAGCGGCGCGCTCGGCCGGGACGCTGCGCACGCACAGACCGGCGGTCATCGGGCGGGTGCCGTCGAACACATCGAGCTCCTCGATGTCCAGCCGCGCGGCGGACTCTGCGCGCGGGGCGCTCGGCCGCGGGGCGACGGTGCCGGGCAGCAGCCCGAGCCGGACCAGCTCGCCGTACGGGTCGACCTCGAAGATGTTCGCTGCGGTGGTGACGTTCTCCGTCATGGCGTTCCCCTCTCTCGCTCTGCCTCGATGCGTTCCGGACGGACACCCGTCGTCCGCCCTGGAGAGAATCTTGCGAAGAGGCCGGCGATCACGGACAGTGCCGTCCTCACCACTCGAACATGAACTTTTCATGGGTCTGCGAATGTCCGGACGGACCTTGCGTTGCGGCTGTTTCCGCTGGGTTACGGAGAAGTTCGTTGCTCCGGCCAGGGGTTCTGTCCGAACCTGCGCGGCACTCGCTGGGCGACTCCGTCGACGAGCCAAGTCACGCCCCGCCAGCCGCTCCCCACCACAGCCGTTGCACAAAAAAGGCCCTGCTCCGGGCGACTCCCCAGATCAGGGCCATAAAAGCAGACGAGTCGGGCTGTACGCCGGGTTCTGTTCTCCAGGGTCCTCGCGGGCCCTGGAGCGACGGCCATCCATCTAGGACCGACGTTGCCGCCGGTCTCGTGCGGTCTACCCGCGGACTCGGGCGGGCAGCCCTCCAGCGTCCGCGCAGAGCGCCTTTTACAGCGCTCCTTTTGACCTTGCTCCGGGTGGGGTTTACCTAGCTGCCCAGGTCACCCTGAGCACTGGTGGTCTCTTACACCACCGTTTCACCCTTACCGTGGACCGAGGTCCCCGGCGGTTTGCTTTCTGTGGCACTGTCCCGCGGGTCACCCCGGGTGGCCGTTAGCCACCACCCTGCCCTGTGGAGCCCGGACGTTCCTCGGGAAGCTCCCCGTCAGGGGGACTCCACGCGGCCGTCCGCCCGGCTCGTCTGCCGTGTGGACCATGGTACCGGGCGTGCGGCCCGCTTCGGGGCGGTGGCGGCGGGGCCGGCCGTCGCGAGGACCGAGCCCGCCAGGATCAGGGTGAAGGCGATCAGCATGCCTGCCGTAAGTTGCTCGCCCAGGAACGTCGCGCCCGCCGCCACCGCGACCGCCGGGTTGACGTACGTGATCACCGTCGCACGGGTCGGGCCCGCCTCCTTGATCAGTTCCAGGAAGGCGACGAAGGCTGCCGCCGTACAGATCACGCCCAGGCCGGCCAGGGCGGCCAGGACGTGGGCGGAGGGGACCGTGGTGGGCCAGGTGGCCGCGGCCGCCGGGGCGTAGACCAGCGTCGCCAGGGCCAGGCAGGGGGCGATGAGCTGGAGGGTGGGCACGTTCTTGAGGTGGCGGGCGGCTATCAGTGGCGCCGTCGCGTAGCCGATGACCGTCAGCAGCACCTCGGCCAGGGAACGGGCGTCGCCGCCGGTCAGGTGGGGGGCTGTGAGGACGCCGACGCCGGCCAGGCCCAGCGCCAGGCCCGTCAGCCGTCGTATGCCCAGGCGCTCCGTGTCACCGAGGAGCCGGGCCGCGACCACGCCCACGATCGGGACGCCCGCGATCAGCAGGCCCGCCGTCGAGCTGGACAGGTGCCGCTCGGCGTCGGTGAGCGTCAGCCAGGGGCCGATGATCTCGATGCACGCGAAGGCCAGCATGGGGCGCCAGTGGGTCCGTACGACCCGGGTGAGGTTCCCTTGGCGTATCGCGAACGGGAGCAGGAGCGCGGCGCCCAGTGCGCAGCGCGTGAACACCACCATGGTGGGGGACACGACGTCCACCGCCACCTTGATCATCAGATAGGGGACGCCCCAGATCACTCCCATGAGGGAGAAGAGGAACCAGCCGCGTGCAGTCATGCGGTGAGTGTGAGGCCCGGCCTCAGGCCGCGTCTTGAACGCTGTTGCGGTACGCCGCCGGGGTCACCCCGAGCACGCGGCGGAACCAGCGCGTCAGGTGGGCCTGGTCGGCGAAGCCGACCAGTGGGGCCACCTCGGCGGGGCGCAGGCCTGTCTCCAGCAGTCCGCGGGCCCGGGTCACGCGGTACTGGGCGAGCCAGGCGTACGGCGGCATGCCCGTTGTCGTGCGGAAGGCGCGCAGCAACTGGTAGCGGGACATGCCCAGGTCCGCGGCCAGGCCGGCGAGAGAGGGCGGGGCGAGGAGTTCGTCGGCGAGGCGGTCGCGGACGGCGCGGGCGACCGAGGAGGCGCCGGGGATCGTGTCGGGTACCGGGCGTGCCGTGGAGTGGCGGCGGGCCAGGGCCGTGAGCAGCCACGGGAGGCGGGACTCGGCTTCCAGTGGGTCGGGGCAGGCGCTGAGTTCGGTGTGGGTGGCGCGCAGGGCGGTGACCAGTTCGGGGTCGTCGAGGAGCGGTTCGCGGAAGTGGGGCGGGCCGCCGAGGATGCCGTCGGAGAGGAGGGCGGGGTCGGCGTAGAGGGCACGGTAGGCGTAGCCGTCGGTGGTGGTGGCGGGGGCGCCGGTGTGGGTCTCGCCGGGGTCGAGGACGACGATGGTGCCGGGGCCGGTGCTGATGTGGCCGCCGCGGTAGTCGATGACCTCGGAGCCGCCGACACAGACGCCGATGGTGAACTCCGCGTGCGCGTGCGGGGCGTAGCGGTGCCGGTCGAAGCGGGCGGTGAGCAGGTCGAGGGGCGGACCGCCGGCACCGAGCCGTGCCCTGGTCCACGTGGCCTGTTCCCGTACGCCCATCTCGCACCCCCTGGAGTCCCAAGGGGTGCAACGCCGAGTTGCTCAGAGAAAGTCCTTGGTCTCCAGGCTGAAGGCGAAAGGCTCGGGGAGAGGCAAAGGATCGCCGAAGACGCGCTTGGGCAGCCGTCGGTAGTCATCCTTGTCCGGGTCGCTGAACAACGTCACCATCGAGTCTTCACGGTCCACGAGCAGGTAGAGGGGGACACCTCCGCGGGCGTGGCAACGCCGCTTGGCCACACGGTCGGTCTGGGGCTTGGTGGACGTCACCTCGACCACCATGGCGACTTCGTCACAGGGCATCCATGAGTCGGCTGTCCTGAAGAGTCCCAGTTCCAGGGGAGCAAACGTGACGTCCGGGATCACGTGGTCCTTCGGGCAGGCCTCCCCGCTTTTCAGCATCAGGCCCTTGTTCCCGGAGAAATCCATGTCGGTCTCGGACCGCCTGAGCACCTGCCGCACGATACGGCTGATGTAGTGCTCGTGCTCCCCGTCCGGCGGCGGTGTCACGACGATCTCCCGGTCGATCAGCTCCGCCCGGAAACCTTCTGGGGTCTCCAGGGCGAGAAAGCCCTCCAGCAGGTCCTCTTCCTGCGTGAGCGGCTCATGGGCCGTGGCAGTCATGTCACGCCCCTCCTTCGGTCGCTCGCCAGAATGGGACATCCGCTGATCACCTGGCCGTGAGATCGGGAACCTTCCCTCGATCGTGGCACAGGATCACGACGGTCGTCAGGCGCCGAGCCGCGCGCTCGTCCCCTGCCGCGGCGTCGAAGTCTGCACTGATGGTCCGCGGCACCCCGTAACCTGGCGCAGGCCCCACCACCCGGATCAAGGTTCAAGGAGAAGACCCGTGCTCGTCCTGTTGCCGCCCTCCGAAGGCAAGGCGCCCTCCGGACGCGGTGCCTCGCTGAAGCTGGAGTCGTTGTCCCTGCCGGGGCTGACCGCCGCGCGGGAGGCCGTGCTCGGGGAACTCGTGGAGCTGTGTGCGGGGGACGTGGAGAAGGCGAGCCAGGTGCTCGGGCTCAGTGAGGGGCTGCGCGGGGAGGTCGCGAAGAACGCCGGGCTGCTGACGGCGGGGGCGCGGCCCGCCGGGGAGATCTACACCGGCGTGCTGTACGACGCCTTGGACCTGGCCTCCCTGGACACTGCCGCCAAGCGGCGTGCGGCCAGGTCGCTGCTCGTCTTCTCCGGGCTGTGGGGCGCCGTCCGCGTCACGGACCGCATCCCCTCCTACCGCTGCTCGATGGGCGTGAAACTGCCCGGGCTCGGGGCGCTCGGCGCGTACTGGCGGACGCCGATGGCCTCCGTCCTGCCCGAGGCGGCCGGCGGCGGTCTGGTGCTCGACCTGCGGTCCTCCGCCTACGCGGCCGCATGGAAGCCGAAGGGCGAGGTGGCCGGACGTACGGCGACCGTGCGGGTGCTGCACTCCCAGGTCGTGGACGGGGTGGAGAAGCGGTCGGTCGTCAGCCACTTCAACAAGGCGACCAAGGGGCGGATCGTCCGCGCCCTGCTGACTGCCGGGGTCGCGCCCAAGGATCCGGCGGAGCTGGTCGAGGTGCTGCGGGACCTGGGGTACGTGGTGGAGGCCGAGGCGCCGGGCCGGGCGGGGAAGCCCTGGTCGTTGGACGTGGTGGTGACCGAGATCCACTGATCGGCCGCCCGTCGGCAGCGGGCGTTGCAGCATGTGCAATGGGCTTTGCGCATGGTGTCATTCGTGGGCAGGATGACGGCCATGACCTCGCCCCTGCCCGCGTCCCCCGCGCCGTCAGCCGCGCCCTCCGCCCACCCGGTGCTCGATCTCGCGCCGGTCATCCCCGTGGTCGTCGTCAAGGACGTCGCCGACGCCGTGCCGCTCGCTCGGGCGCTCGTGGCCGGTGGGCTGCCCGCGATCGAGGTGACACTGCGTACCCCGGCCGGTCTGGAGGCGATCCGGGCGGTGTCGGGTGAGGTCGCGGGCGCGGTGGTCGGGGCCGGGACCGTCATCACGCCCGAGCAGGTGGCGGACTGCGTAGCGGCGGGTGCGCGTTTCCTGGTCAGCCCCGGGTGGACGGACGGGCTGCTGGCGGCCATGCAGAACTCCGGGGTGCCGTTCCTGCCGGGGGTGTCGACGGCTTCGGAGGTCGTGGCGCTCCTCGAGCGCGGCGTGCGGGAGATGAAGTTCTTCCCGGCGCAGGCGGCGGGTGGCACGGCGTTCCTGAAGTCGCTCGCCGGACCGCTCCCCCAGGCCCGCTTCTGCCCGACGGGCGGCATCGGACCGGCGGACGCCCCGGAGTACCTGGCCCTGCCCAACGTCGGCTGCGTCGGCGGTACGTGGATGGTCCCCGAGGACGCGATCGCCGGGCGGGACTGGGCGCGGATCGAGGGCCTCGCCCGGGCGGCGGCGGGGCTGCGGCGGCCGGTCAGCGCAGGTGCGACGTGTCGTTGAGGAGGCGGAGGCCGGCGTTGCCGTCGGAGTAGTACGCCACCGCGGAGAGGGACGCGGCGGACACCTCCATGCGGAACAGGGCCTCGGGCGGTGCGCCGAGCGCCAGCCGGACCAGGGTCTTGACGGGCGTCACGTGGGAGACGACCAGAACGGTGCGGCCCGCGTGGGAGGCGAGCAGCTTGTCCCGCGCCACCGCGACCCGGCGGGCGACGGCCGCGAAGCTCTCGCCGCCGCCGGTGGGTCGGGCCTCGGGGTCGGTCAGCCAGGCGTTCATGTCGTCCGGGTACCGCTCGCGGACCTCGCCGAAGGTGAGGCCCTCCCAGGCACCGAAGTCGGTCTCGCGCAGTCCGTCCTCGATGCCGACCTCCAGCCCGAGGCGGGCTGCCACGACACCTGCCGTCTCGCGACAGCGGGCGAGGGGCGAGGAGACGACGGTCTGCACGGTCCCGCGCGCGGCCAGCACGCCGGCGACCAGTTCGGCCTGCCGTCGGCCGACCTCGGAGAGGCCCGGGTCGCTGCCCCCACTGCCGGAGAACCGCTTCTGCGGAGTCAGCGGGGTCTCGCCGTGCCGCAGCAGTACGAAGGTGGTGGGGGCGCCGAGGTCGGGCGGCGCCGAGGCGACGTTGCGAGCGGCCCGGATGTCGGCCGACTCCCGCTCCGACGGGCCCACGGAAGTCATCGCCGAACCCGCGGGAGCCTCTCGTCCGGAGCCCGTGGCGCCACTGGAAGCCGGCTCCGCCGTCGAACCGGACGGTTCCCAGCGCTCGCCCCGCGCCCCCGCGTCCATCGCCTCGTTGGCGAGACGGTCGGCGTGCTTGTTCTGCTCGCGCGGGATCCACTCGTAGGCGACCTGCCCGGGCGGGAAGACCGCGGCCGCCTCCACCGCCAGGGGTCTCATCGCCGGGTGCTTGATCTTCCAGCGGCCCGACATCTGCTCCACGACCAGCTTGGAGTCCATCCGCACCCGTACCCGCGCGCCCGGGTCCAGCTCGTGGGCCGCGCGAAGCCCGGCCAGCAGTCCCCGGTACTCGGCGACGTTGTTCGTGGCCGTGCCGATGAACTCGGCCCGTTCCGCGAGCGTCTCGCCGCTCGCCGCGTCGCGGACCACGGAACCGTAGCCCGCGGGCCCCGGGTTGCCCCGGGAACCGCCGTCCGCCTCGACGATGAACTCCCGCACGCCGTACGCCTCTTGTCGAACCTCTATAGCCTCTGGTCGCCTCTTACAGGCCGGACTCCGCCGTGCGCACCAGGATCCGGCGGCAGTTCTCGCAGCGCACCACCGTGTCGGGCGCGGCCTTGCGGATCTCGTTCATCTCGGTGATCGCCAGTTCCTGCCGGCAGCCCTGGCAGGTGCGCTGGTACAGCTTGGCGGCGCCGATACCGCCCTGCTGCTCGCGCAGCTTGTCGTAGAGCTTGAGCAGGTCCGCCGGCACCGACGCCGCGACGACCTCGCGCTCCTTGGTCACCGACGCGACCTCGCCGTCGATCTCCTCGAAGGCGGCGTCCCGGCGCGCCGTCGCGTCGTCGATCTTCGACTGGACGGAGGCGACACGCTCGGTCAGCTCCGCCACCCGCTCCTGCGCGGCCTCACGGCGCTCCATCACCTCGAGGACGATGTCCTCCAGGTCGCCCTGCCGCTTGGCGAGCGAGGCGATCTCGTGCTGGAGGTTCTCCAGGTCCTTGGGCGAGGTGATCGCACCGGAGTCGAGGCGCTGCTGGTCGCGGGCGGCGCGCTGGCGCACCTGGTCGACGTCCTGCTCCGCCTTGGTCTGCTCGCGGGCGCAGTCGCTCTCCTCCGTCTGCGCGGCCACCAGCAGGTCGCGCAGCTGGGCGTGGTCCTTGGTCAGGGACTCGATCTCGGCGTGCTCGGGCAGGGACCTCCGCCTGTGAGCGAGCTGCTGGAGGCGTACGTCGAGGTCCTGGACGTCGAGGAGGCGGATCTGGTCGGCGGGCGCGGCGTTCAGTTTGGGGCTCCCGTTGCGGTAGAGGTGGTGGCGGACGCCGCGTGGGCGGTCCAGGGGTCGGTGACCGTCTTGGAGACGTGGACGCGAAGGCCCCATCCATGCCGGTCGGAGATCTCGTCGAGCTGGGCTGCGGCCAGCTCGCACCAGGGCCATTCGGTGGCCCAGTGCGCCGCGTCGAGCAGCGCGAGAGGACTGTGGGCGCGGGCCTCGGAGGCCGGGTGGTGGCGCAGGTCCGCGGTGAGGAAGGCGTCGACACCCGCCGCGCGGACCGCGTCGAAGAGGCTGTCGCCGGAGCCGCCGCTGACGGCGACCGTGTGGACCACCGCTTCGGGGTCGCCGGCGACGCGGATGCCCTGCGCGGTGGCGGGCAGCCGCTCGGCGGCGCGGGCGGCCAGCTCGCGGACGGTCAGCGGGTGGTCCAGCTCGCAGACGCGGCCGAGACCCCGCCGCCCTCCGGGTCGGTGGCGTCCGGCACCAGGGGGCGCGCGACCCTGAGGTCCAGCGCGCCGGCCAGCGCGTCGCTGACGCCGGGGTCGGCGGTGTCGGCGTTGGTGTGGGCGACGTGCAGCGCGATGTCGTTCTTGATCAGGGTGTGCACGACACGGCCCTTGAAGGTGGAGGCCGCCACCGTCGTCGTACCGCGCAGATAGAGCGGGTGGTGGGTGACCAGCAGGTCGGCGCCCAGCTTCACCGCCTCGTCGACGATCTCCTGGACGGGATCGACGGCGAAGAGAACCCGGGAGACCTCCTGGTCCGGGTCGCCGACGACCGTGCCGACCGCGTCCCAGGACTCGGCCCGCTCGGCGGGCCACAGGTTCTCCAGCGCGGCGATGACTTCAGACAGACGGGGCACGGGGAAAAGGCTACCTGGCCCGGGGCGGTGACCCATCGGTCGCGGGCCGTTCCGGCGGGCAGGCGGGAGCGGCTCGTACGAGCCGGCCCCCCGAACCGTACGAGCCGGCTCCCCGTCCAGACGTCGTCCAGACGTCGTCCGGCCGTCGTCCAGTCGTGCGGAGGCGGCCGAGCGCTCCTGGGGAACGCGGTCCGCGGTGGCGTAGGAGGTCCGCGGGAGCCCGCGCGTCAGACGGCGTCCGAGCAGCTCCACCGCCGTGGACGTCACCCAGCCGGTGCCGGTCGCCGTCCGGTCGCCGTCCGGTCGCCGTCCCGTCGCGCCGAGGTGGTGAGTTGGCCGGACGCGCGCCCCCTTGTGCAGCACAGCCGCCCCCGTTTATTCACAGGAATCCCCGCACCGACACCCTTACGTGTGAAGCGACGGCCGGGGGATGTCACGCCTGTGCGTACGAAAACTAGCTTCGTCGCCGGAGGTGACCGAATGATGACGGCCTGTGCCTTCACATCCGCCACGGCGAACGGCCCCGAAGGGGCGCCCGCGCCCGGATGCGTGATCACCGCGGACGGTTCCTACGCGGCGCGTCTCGCTCTGGACGGCGCGTCCTGGTACCCGGAGCGCTGGACCCTGGACGGCCCGGAACCGTACGCCGTACCGCTGCCCGTCAACCAGCCCGAGGAGCCCGGCACCGAGGTGCAGCCGTTGGCCGACGGGCGGGTGCTCGTCCACCGCGTCGCGGCCCGGCGGCGGCACACGTTCTCGCTGCTGTACCCGACCGGGCCGGGGACCGGGGAGCGGCTGCTGGGCGCGGTGGAGTGCCCCACGGAGGGGACCCGGCTGCGGCTGCTGCCGCCCGCGCCGACGGGGACCGCGCGTTCGCCCTGGAGGTGGGTGAGGGGACGAGCGCGGTGTGGCTGGTGGCGGGCGGCGCCAGGGGGCCCGAGCGGGTGGCTCAGGTGCCGGGCCGGTGCTCGGGCGGCGTGTGGCTGGACCGCACGGGCCGGCTGCTGGCCGTGGACCGTACGCCGCCGGACGGTGGTCCCACCAAGACCGTGGTGGTCGATCTGGAGCGGGACGGCGAGGTGTCGCCGCTGCTGCAGATCGCGGACGGCAGCAACGACCGGCTGCTGCTCGCCGACCCGGACAGCGGCCTGCTGCTGATCCGCTCGGACGCACCCTCACCGGGCCGGGAGCGGCTCGGCTGGGGTGTGTTGGGGAGCACGCTGCCGGTGCGTTTCCCCGAGTGCCTGCGGCTGGAGCGCCCGGCGACGCCGTTCGCCATTCAGCCGGGGCAGGCGTTGACACCGGAGAGCTGCGCGGTGGCGCTGCGCATCGACGGGCCGGTGGGCAGTTGGGTCGGGGTGTGGCGCCCCGCGGACCGCCGGGTGCACCAACTCGCCGCGCCGACGGGCTGGTTGGCGGGGGCCGGGCTGTGGACGCGGGACGGGGTGCTGCGGCTGCCGTACGCGGCGGGTGCCGTGCGGTGCGGGGTGGCGCTGCTGGAGGTGCCCGGCGCGACGGTCGCGGCACCGGCCCGGGAGACGGGCGCCGCGTCGGCCCGGGAGACGGATGAACGGCCGGTTCCGGGGCCCCCGGAGCCGTCCGTGACGCGACCGGTCACGCTGCAGCAGGCGCTGTCGCCACGGCGCGCCGAGGCGGCCCCGACCCCGCTCGTGTGGATCCGCAAGAGACAGGCACCGGTGGGGAGTAAGGACGGGTTTCCCGGGCACGCGCAGGGCCAGGGCGGCAGCCGCAGCACGACACCCCCGGCCCCCGGCACGGCTGTCGTTGCCGCCCGTTAGACTCGCCCGGCTGTACGAACGATCATGTTTTGACGGGGTGGACACTTCCGATGAACGACACCAGCACCACACAGCCTCTGTCTGCCGAGGCCCAGGAGATCCCGGGGCACGGCAAGCACCGCGGTCCGGTCTCCGCCGAGGACCACGAGGCGGCGCCGCACGGACGGCACCGCAAGCCGTCCGGCCAGCAGCAACAGACCGGCACAGCGGCCCGAACCGCGTCCGCTGCGTGATGTGAGGTCCGTCAGCCGCCGTACCCCGTCGGCTGCCGGATCTCTTCGGCCCCGCCCGTCCCCGCGACGGGTGGGGCCGTCGCACGACGGGGGACGCCGTCCAAAGACGGGGACGCCGTCCAACGACGGAGGGCTCGCCGCTCAGCGCCCTCGCCCGGCCCCTTCAGCGATCCCCCGACGCCCCCTCGTGCCGCAGCCCCAGCACCTCCACCGCCGCGAACGTCTCTCCCCGCGGCCGCTCGGCGTAGTGCGGGGTGAGCAGTGCGTCGAGTTCGTCGTACGTGAAGGCGTCCTGCTTGGTCTCGAACTTCGCCCCGACCCGTGGCCGTTCGACGATCGCCACCATGCCGCCGTGCACGACGAGCAGCTGCCCGTTGACCTGCGCGGCGGCGGGTGAGGCCAGATAGCCGACGAGGGGGGCGACATGCTCGGGCGCGAGCGGGTCCAGGCCGTCGTCCGGCGGTTCCAAGCCGGCGAACACGTCCTCGGTCATGCGGGTCCGGGCGCGCGGGCAGATCACGTTCGCGGTGACGCCGTACTTGGCGAGGGCGAGCGCCGTCGACGTGGTGAAGCCGACGATTCCGCCCTTGGCCGCCGCGTAGTTGGGCTGCCCGGCCGAGCCCGCCAGGAACGCCTCCGAGGACGTGTTCACGATCCGCCCGTACACCGGCCCGCCCTCCGCCTTCGAGCGGGCCCGCCAGTGCGCGGCGGCGAAGCGGGTGGTGTTGAAGTGGCCTTTGAGGTGGACCCGGATCACCGCGTCCCACTCCTCCTCGGACATGGAGAAGACCATGCGGTCGCGCAGGATGCCCGCGTTGTTGACGAGGATGTCGAGCTTGCCGAACTCCTCGACGGCCGACTCGACCAGCGCACGGCCCTGTTCGAAGTCGGACACGTCCCCGGTGTGGGCGAAGGCCCGGCCGCCGGCCGCGCGGATCTCGGCGACGACCGCCTCGGCGGGGGCCGTGGAGGCCTCGCCCAAGCCTCCCCCGAGCTCTCGGCTTCGCTCGAGCAGGGGGGACCCCCATCGCCCCGGCTCCCCGTAGTCGTTGACGACGACGGCCGCGCCGAGCCGGGCGAGTTCCAGCGCCTCGGCCCGGCCGAGTCCGCGTCCGGCGCCGGTGACGATCGCGGACAGCCCCTCCAGTGGCAGTGACATGAGCTGCGTCCTCAGATCTCGATGCACGTGCGCAGGGCGGTGCCGGTACGCATCTGGTCCAGCGCTTCGTTGATCTCGGACAGCGGCACCCGGTGGGTGATCAGCCCCTCCAGGTCGATGCGGCCCGCCCGCCACAGGGCGATGGTGCGCTCGTAGGAGCGCAGCACGTCGCCGCCGCCGTACAGGGACGGCAGGATCCGCTTCTCGTCGAAGAACAGCTCGAACATGTTGAGTTGCAGGAAGTCGTCCATGGCGCCCGCGCCGACGATCACGAGCGTGCCGCCGCGCCGGGTGTTCTCGTACGCCGTGCGGGCCGTGGCCGACTTCCCGACGACCTCGAAGACGTAGTCGAAGCCCTCGCCACCGGTGACCAGCTGTTTCGTGTCGGGCAGCTGGTCCGGTGACACGGCCCTGGTGGCGCCGAACCTCAGCGCCGCCTCACGGCGCGAGGCGACCGGGTCGACGGCGACGATCTCGGCGGCGCCCTTCAGCCGCGCCCCCTGGATCGCGGAGATGCCGACGCCCCCGCAGCCGATGACCGCCACCGACGAACCGGCCTCCAGGCCGGCGGTGTTGAGCGCCGCGCCCAGCCCGGTCGTCACCCCGCAGCCGATGAGCGCGGCGATGTCGAACGGCACGTCGTCCGGGATCGGGACCGCGCAGCCCGCGTCGACGACGACCTCCTCGGCGAAGGTGCCGGTGCCCGCGAAGCCGAAGACGTCACCGCCGGGGCGCCTGAAGTTGGGGGTGCCCGCGTTCATGAACCCGGCCAGGCACAGCTCGGTCTGTCCGCGCCGGCAGGCGGGGCAGGCACCGCAGGCCGGCAGCCAGCACACGACCACCCTGTCCCCCGGCTTCACACGGCTCACCCCCTCGCCGACCTCGAGGACCTCCCCCGCGCCCTCGTGGCCGGGCACGAACGGCCCCGGTTGCGGCAGCACCCCGCTCATCGCGGACAGGTCCGAGTGGCACAGCCCGGTGGCACGCACCCGGATCCTGACCCTGCCGGGGCCGAAGCCCGTCGCCTCGACGTCGTCGAGGACCTCCAGCTTGTCCTGGCCGATCTCGTGCAGTACGGCTGCGCGCATGGTGCGGCTCCCCTCGAGGGCTCAGTGGCTCAGGAGTGTTCGGCGACTCGGTGACTCAGGACTGCTTGGTCCGATCGGTGACTCAGGACCTTGGACCGATCGGTGACTCAGGACTGCTTGGACGGCTCGGCGGCTCAGGAGTGCTCGACGACCGTGTCGGCGAGGACCGGCGCATCGCCCCGCTCGACCGCGGTCACCGTCACCCGCACCACGCCCTTCGCCCCATGCGCCCCCTCCGTCCCCTCCGTCCCTTGAGGCCACATGCGGATGCGCAGGGTCTCCCCCGGGTACACCACCCCGGCGAACCGCGTGGCGTACGCGCGCACACGGGTCACGTCGCCGCCGAGCAGCGTGTCGACGACGGCCTTGAGCGTCATCCCGTAGGTGCACAGACCGTGCAGGATGGGCCGCTCGAATCCGGCGAGCCTCGCGAACTCCGGGTCGGCGTGCAGGGGGTTCCAGTCGCCGGAGAGGCGGTAGAGCAGGGCCTGGTCCTCACGGACGGTCCGTTCGACGACCTTGTCCGGCTCGCCTGTGGGCGCATCCAGCCGGGCGGAGGGGCCGCGGTCACCGCCCCAGCCGCCCTCTCCCCGTACGAAGATCTGGGCTTCGTTGGTCCACAGCGGCCCGTCGGCATCGGCGACCTCGGTGCGCATCACCAGGACCGCCGCCTTGCCCTTGTCGTACACGGCGGCGATGCGGGAGGTCGCCGTGGCGCTGCCCTCGGCCGGGATCGGGCGGTGGACCGTCAGTGACTGGCCGCCGTGCAGGACGCGGGCGAGGTCGACGTCCACGCCGGGCATGGACAGACCGCTGATCACGCCCGGGGAGCCGGCTCCGGCGACGGTGGCGAAGCTGGGCAGGACGTGCAGCCGGGACTCGAGGGTGTAGCGCAGTTCGTCGGGGTCGGTGGCGGGGATGCCGGCGCCGATGCCGAGGTGGTAGAGCTGCACGTCCTTGGAGGTCCAGGTGATCTCGCCGGTCCGGGGTTCGGCCGCGAGGGCCGAGGCTTCGTCGATGGGCATGAGGCTCCTGACGGTCGAGACCTCGGTGCGGCCGTCCGCACCGTCGGCCGCACCGAGGTCGTCACGGGCAGAACAGGAACGCGTTCCAGTCCGGCGGACCCTGTATAGCCCAGCGGTCCCGCGTTGTGAAGGCTCCTGACGCCGTGTCAGCTCGACCTGTCCGGGACAGGAGCGGGACATTTGTCCTGCCGGATCGCTGACAAACGCCTCTGCCGGGCGGTACCGGCCCCGCATAGCGTCGTATGCATGACGAAGACGACTGGGACACCACCGGCGGTGTCCTTCACGGGGGCGGTCAAGACCTACGGTGCCGTGCGCGCCGTGGACGGCATCGACCTGCGGCTGGAGCACGGCGAGACGGTCGCACTGCTCGGCCGCAACGGCGCCGGGAAATCGACGACGATCTCGCTGCTGCTCGGCCTGAACGAGCCGGACCAGGGGACGGTCGAACTCTTCGGCGCGCCCCCGGAGCACGCCGTGCGCGCGGGCCGGGTGGGCGCCATGCTCCAGGAGGCGCGGGCTGTCCCCCGGGTCACCGTTCGCGAGCTGGTCTCCTTCGTGGCCGGCCGTTACCCCGACCCGATGCCCGTCGCCCGGGCCCTGGAGCTGGCCGGGATCGCGGACCTGGCCGGGCGGCGCGTGGACCGGCTCTCCGGCGGCCAGACCCAGCGGGTGCGGTTCGCCGTGGCGCTCGCCGGGAATCCCTCGCTGCTCGTGCTGGACGAGCCGACCGCCGCGCTGGACGTGGAGGCGCGGCACGCGTTCTGGGACTCGATGCGGTCCTACGCCCGGCGCGGCCACACCGTCCTGTTCTCCACGCATTACCTGGACGAGGCGGACGCGCACGCCGACCGGATCGTCGTCATCGACCGGGGCCGGGTCGTCGCGGACGGCACGGGGGAGCAGCTGAGGCGCGCCGCGGGCGGCAACCTGGTCTCCTTCGACCTGGCGGGGCACGGCACGGCGGGCCTGGAGCTGCTGCCCGGCGTGCGGTCGGTGGAGGTGCGCGGCGACCGGGCGCTGCTGCGCACGGACGACTCCGACGCGACCGTGATCGCCCTGGCCCGACTGGACGCGATACGGGGCCTGGAGGTCGTCCCGGCGTCGCTGGACGACGCGTTCCTCGCCCTGACCTCACGTGAGAAGGAGACGGTGTGATGTGGGACTACCTGCGGCTCGAGGTGCGCCGGACCCTGCGCGACGTGGGCTTTGTGATCGGCGGGGTCGCGATGCCGGTGATGATGTACCTGCTGTTCACCAACATCGGTGACGACAACGGCAGTTGGAGGACCGCCTCCATGGTGGGCATGGCCGCGTACGGGGCGGTCGGCTCGGCGCTGAACACCGGCGGCGGGGTGGCCGAGGACCGGGCGATCGGCTGGCTGCGGCAGCTGAGGGTGACCCCGATGACCCCGCGCCAGGTCGTCGCCGGCCGGGCGCTGACCGGATCGGTGACCGTGCTGCCCGCGATCGTCGCGGTGCTGGCGGCGGGCGGCCTGGTCAACGGCGTGCGCCTGGCGGCCTGGCAGTGGGCGGCGATCGCGCTGCTGCTGTGGCTCGGCTCGATCCCCTTCACCCTGCTCGGGCTCGGCAACGGCTACCGGATGACCGCCCAGACCACGGGCGTGACGAACATGATCTGCAACCTGGGTCTGGCGGTGCTCGGCGGCCTGTGGTTCCCGCTGTCCCTGTTCCCGGGCTGGCTGCGCTCGGTGTCCGCGTACACCCCGACCCACCGCTTCGCCGAGCTCGGCACATCGGTGGCGGACGGTCATGCCCCGGCACCGGGCGCGATCGTCGTCCTCGCGGCCTGGCTGCTGGCGTTCGGTTCCTACGCTGTGCTGTCCTACCGCAGGACCGCGGGGAACATCTGATCGGGGGAACGGGGGAAAGAGGGACATGTCCTGGGTGAGCAACGTCTCGTGCCGCCTCAGTGCCTGGCAGCAGGCTCGGCAGACGTGGAAAGAGCACAAGGAACGGTTCAAGGCCGAGCAGAAGGCCGCCCGGAAGGCGGGGAAGGTGCCCGAGAACCCGGGGCCGCCGCCCACCGGATTCTCCCTGCTGCCCTGGCTGCTGATGGGGATGGGCGCCTTCTCCAACCTCTTCCAGGGCAAGACCCCCAACCCGTGGATCGGCGGCCTGGGCCTGCTCGCCTTCAACTCCTGCTACATCTACGTGGTGTTCCGGGCCTTCCACAAGCAGACGCGTCAGGCCAGGTCCACGCGGACGGCGCTGGTCGTGATGGGCGTGGTGACCTTCGGCCTGGCCATCGGGTACGGCGGCAGTTGGCTGCTGTTCTTCCCGCTGCTGGGCCTTGCGACGGGAGCGGTCGTGCGAGGCCCTTGGCTCGGCAGGACGGGCCTCGCCCTCACCGCGGTCGCGGGTGCCGTCTCCTGCCTGCGCGACGGCTGGGACGGGCTGAACGTCGCGTACGGCACGTTCCTGTCGACGATGGTGACCGCGGCGATCCTGTCCCTCTCCGAGGCGGTACGGGAACTGCGCGCCGCGCGCGAGGAGCTGGCCCACCGCGCCGTGGAGCAGGAACGCCTGCGCTTCTCCCGCGACCTGCACGACCTGCTCGGCCACACGCTCTCGGTGATCGTGGTGAAGTCGGAGGCGGCCCGGCGCCTGGCCCCGCGTGACTTGGAGGCGGCGCTGGCCCAGGTGACGGACATCGAGTCGGTCGGGCGGCAGGCGCTCACCGAGATACGCGAGGCGGTGACCGGCTACCGCGAGGGCAGCCTCGGCACGGAACTGGACCGGGCCCGCTCGGCCCTGACCGCCGCCGGCATCGAGCCCGTGGTACGCCGCTCCGGCCCTCCCCTGGTCTCGCAGACCGAGGCGCTGCTGGGCTGGGTGGTGCGCGAGGCGGTCACCAACGCCGTACGGCACAGCGGCGCGACCCGCTGCGAGATCACCGTAGACGGGACCCCTGAGCGCGTCCGGCTGACGGTCGCGGACAACGGGAGCGGCGCGCCCGCCGTGCCGGCCCCGGCGGGTGTCGGCGGGACCGGTCTGAAGGGCCTGACCGAACGGCTCGCGGCGGCGGGCGGCTCCCTGCGGGCCGGCCCGTCGCCGCGGGGCGGCTTCACGGTCACCGCCGAACTCCCGGTGGAGCCCGCGTCGCCCGTTCAGCCGCCCCTTCAGTCGCTGTCCCCGTCGGCTACGGCGCCCACGGCTGACTGACCACCCAGCTCACGTCGTTCGTCCATGACGTGGAGCTGTCCCATGTGTTCGAGCCGCCGTCGCTTACGGAACAATGGAGAGTCTTTGATTGCCGGATGGCGTCGGCGAGTTGGCGGCACGCTCGGCCTGCGCCCCGGACCCGGCACGCTGCCCGTACCCTTGGCTCGTGGACGAGATGCCCCGAAGCCACCGGCCGACGCGATGCATCCGGGTACTGCTCGCCGAGGACCAGGGGATGATGCGCGGCGCCCTCGCCCTGCTGCTCGGCATGGAGGAGGACATCGAGGTCGTCGCGCAGGTCGCGGCGGGTGACGCGATCGTGGACGCCGTGCTCACCCACCGCCCGGACGTGGCGCTGCTGGACATCGAGCTGCCCGGGAAGAGCGGCCTGGACGCGGCGGCCGAGCTGCGGGAGGAGGCTCCGGGCTGCCGAGTGCTGATCCTCACCACCTTCGGGCGCCCCGGCTATCTGCGCCGCGCCCTGGAGGCGGGCGCCGCCGGCTTCCTGGTCAAGGACGGGCCGGTGGAGGAGCTGGCCGCGGCGATCCGGCGGGTGCTCACCGGCGAGAGGGTCGTCGACCCGGCCCTGGCCGCGGCGGCCCTGAGCGCCGGCCCCAATCCGCTGACCGCCCGCGAGTGCGACGTGCTGAAGGCCTCCGTGGACGGGGCGACGGTCGCCGACATCGCCGCCAGACTCCACCTCTCGGAGTCGACGGTCCGCAACTACCTCTCCTCCGCCATCGGCAAGACGGGCACCCGCAACCGCATGGAGGCGATGCGGGAGGCCCGGCAGCAGGGGTGGCTGTAGGGCCGGTTGCGAAGGTGCGTCACCCCTGGCCGGTCCGCGTCCGCGGCAGCCACGCCAGCATCAGCACGGCCCCCACCAGCAGTACGGACCCGCTCGTCCGGAACGCCTCGGCGTACCCCTCCGTGAGGGCGTCGGCCGAGCCGCGGCCCCCGGTGCGCGTCGCCGCGATGGTGGACATCACAGCGAGGCCGAGGGAACCACCCATGGTGCGCGAGGTGTTGACGAGCCCCGACACCAGTCCGGCGTCCCCCGGCGCGGCCCCCGATGTCGCGAGCGCGGCGAGCGGGGTACCCGCCAGGCCGGCGCCCAGCATCATCAAGATGCCCGGGAACATGATCGCCGTCGGGTACGAGCCGTTCGCCGTCATCGTCGACTGCCAGCCGAACCCGGCCGCCGCGATCAGCGTCCCGAGCACCGCCAGGTTCCGCGCCCCCACGCTCCGCATCACCTGCGGCGCGACCTTCGAGCCGAGCACCACGGCCAGTGAGCTGGGCACCAGGGCGAGCCCGGCATCCAGGGGCGAGTAGCCGAGCACGTTCTGCGCGTACAGCGTCATGAAGAACCACATGCAGAACATCGCGGAGCCCGAGACGAACATGGCCGCGTTCGCCGAGGACACCGACCGCACCCGCAGCAGCTTCAGCGGCATCAGGGGCGCCTTCGCCCGCGCCTCGACGGCCAGGAACAGGCCGATGAGGCCGAGTCCGGCGGCGAGCGGCACCAGCGTCGCCGCCGCCGTCCAGCCCTCCGCCTCCGTCTGCACGATCCCGTAGGCGAGCGTGCCGAGGCCCGCCGTCACCAGCAGGGCGCCCGGCAGGTCCAGGCGCCGCCCGTCCCCCGCCCGGCTCTCCACGAGCCACCGTGCCGACCCGGCCAGGAGGACCGCGCCGACCGGCACGTTGATCAGCAGCACCCAGCGCCACGACAGCCCGTCCACCAGCGCTCCTCCGACGAGCCCGCCCGCCGCGCCGCCGCCGGCGCCCACCGCGGTCCAGGTGGCGATGGCCCGGGCCCGTGCGGCGCCCTCCGGGACCGCCGCGGTGAGCAGCGTCAGCGTCGAGGGTGCGAGCACCGCCGCCCCGAGCCCCTGTACGGCCCGGGCGAGCAGCAGCTCCCAGTCCTGCTGGGCCAGCCCGCCGGCGAGGGAGGCCAGCGTGAACAGGGCGAGCCCTATGAGGAACATCCGCTTGCGTCCGTAGAGGTCCCCGGCCCGCCCGCCGAGCAGCATGAACCCGGCGAACGCGATCGCGTACGCGTTCACCACCCACTGGAGTCCCGCCGCGCTCAGCCCGAGGTCGGCCCGCATCGACGGCAGCGCCACATTGACGACGGACACGTCGAGCACGACGAGGAACTGCCCGGCACACGCGAGCGCGACCACCACCCAGGTGGGCGGCGCGGTACGACGGGTGGGCACGGTGTCTTCGACGGCTCGCAGCATGCGCGCCATGCTCCCAACCCGGCCCCGCCTTCCGCATCGGGATTTCGCCCCACGCCGCCTCGGCCCTGGGACGTACGACATCCCTGGACGCGCCCCCGACGCATCCCCTGGCACGTCCCCGGCGCATCCCCGGACGCACCCCTTGGCACATCCCCGACGCATCCCCTGACACACCGTCAGCAGACGATCTCCTGACGTGCGCTCAGAAACCCATGAATCGGTCAAGGATTCGTTAGTACGCCAAAGCATCGGAATAGTTGCCTGTGCATACGTGGTTCACCCAGCACGCGTCCGCTCGGCTCCCCCTGTCCCGAGCGACCGTTCCGCACGACACCGACCAGGCCCGGAGGCCCCGATCCATGACGCACCCAACGACCGACCAGCCCGCACCAAGGCCGTCCGGCGCGATCGTGCCGGTGCTCGCCTTCGCGGGCATCGTGGTCGCGGTGATGCAGACGCTGCTCGTCCCGGTCATCAAGGATCTGCCCCAGCTGCTGCACACCACGCCCAGCAACGCCACCTGGGTCCTGACCTCCACCCTCCTCTCGGGCGCCGTCGCCACCCCGATCATGGGCCGTCTCGGCGACCTGTACGGCAAGCGGCGCATGCTGCTCACCAGCCTGGCCGTGATGGTGGTCGGCGCCCTGGTCAGCGCCGTCACCAGCACCCTGATGCCCATGATCGTCGGCCGTACGCTTCAGGGCTTCGCGATGGGCGCGATCCCGCTCGGCATCGGCCTGATGCGTGACATGCTGCCCCGCGAGCGGCTCGGCTCGGCGATGGCCCTGATGAGCTCCTCCATCGGCGTCGGCGGCGGCCTGGCACTGCCCGCCGCCGCCTTGGTCGCCCAGCACACGAACTGGCACGCCCTGTTCTACGGCTCCGCCGGACTCGGCGCCCTCTCCATCGCCCTCACCCTCCTCGCCGTACCGGAGTCCCCGATGCGCGCGAAGGGCTCCTTCGACCTGCTGGGCGCGCTCGGCCTGTCCGCCGGTCTGGTGCTGCTCCTGCTCCCCATCACCAAGGGCAGCGACTGGGGCTGGTCCTCCGGCACCACGCTCGGCCTGTTCGGCGCGTCCGTCGCGATCCTGCTCCTGTGGGGCGTGCTCGAACTGCGCATCAGCGCCCCGCTGGTGGACCTGCGCACCACCGCCCGCCGCGAGGTGCTGCTCACCAACCTCGCCTCGATCATGGTCGGCGTCAGCTTCTACGTCGTCTCGCTCGTCCTGCCGCAGCTGCTCCAGCTGCCCACCGCCACCGGCTACGGCCTCGGCCAGTCGATGGTCGTCGCGGGCCTGTGCGTGGCTCCGCTGGGCCTGACGATGATGTTCACCGCCCCGGTCTACGCCCGTCTGTCCGCCCGCTACGGCCCCAAGGTCACCCTGATCATCGGCCTGCTGGTCATCGCCCTCGGCTACGGCGGCGGCCTCGGCCTGATGGACGCCGCCTGGCAGACCGTGATCACCTCGGTGGTCCTGGGCGCCGGCATCGGCCTCGCCTACTCCTCGCTGCCCGCCCTGATCGTCGGCGCTGTCCCGGCCTCGGAGACGGGCGCGGCCAACGGCCTGAACACCCTGATGCGGTCCATCGGCACGTCGGTGTCCAGCGCCGTGATCGGCATGGTGCTGGCGAACACGGCGAACCACGTGAACAGTCTGGCCGTCCCGACCATGCACGGCTTCCGGGTCTCCTTCCTGATCGCGACGGCCGCGGTCGCCCTCGGTCTGCTGCTCGCCCTCTTCCTGCCCGGCCGCCGCCCCGCGGTCCGGCCCCAGCTGCGCGCGAGCAGCGAGGAGGACGCGAACCTGGAGCGCGCCGAGAAGGTGCTGCGGGGCTTCCGCGGCCGGGTCCTGGACGCCGAGGGCGCCCCGGTCGCCCGCGCCAAGGTCACGCTGATCGACCGCCGGGGCCGCCAGGCGGGCGCCACGCTGTCCGCGGAGGACGGCAGCTACACGCTGACGGTGCCGTCCGAGGGTCCGTACGTCCTGGCCGCCAGGGCCTCGGGCCACGCCCCGGTCGCCTCGTCGGCCACCCACTCGGGCGACGACCGCCCGGTGGAGCTGGACCTGTCCCTTCCGGGCGAGCCGGTCCCGGTGGCGGAGGTCTGAGCAGCCCGCCGTCCACGCCACACACGCCACCCGCACCCCCCGTCGCCACGCCGCCGGGGGGTGCGGCAGCATGGGGCGTCCATACGCTCGTACGACCGAAAGGACGCCCCATGCCCGCGGCGCCCAAGCCCGAGATCCTGGCCGCGTTCGAGGCCGCGAAGGGGTTCATGCCACGGCACGAGGGGCTCGCGCTGTACGAGGCCGCCGTGGAGGCCGGGCGGCTCGGGCTGCCGCTGCTGGAGGTCGGCACGTACTGCGGCCGGTCCACGATCCTGCTCGCCGACGCGGCCCGCGCCGCCGGAGTCCCCGCGCTCACCGTCGACCACCACCGCGGCAGCGAGGAACAGCAGCCGGGCTGGGACTACCACGACCCGGAGACGGTCGACCCGGAGGTCGGCCTGATGGACACGCTGCCCACCTTCCGGCGCACCCTGTACAGGGCCGGCCTGGAGGACCACGTGATCGCACTCGTGGGCCGTTCGCCGCAGGTGGCCAGGGTGTGGAACACCCCGCTCGGCCTGGTCTTCATCGACGGCGGCCACACCGACGAACACGCGAACGCCGACTACGAGGGCTGGGCCCCCCATGTGGCCCAGGACGGCCTCCTCGTCATCCACGACGTGTTCCCCGACCCGGAGGACGAGTTCACCGGCCAGGCCCCGTACCGCGTCTACCTGAGGGCCCTTCGGTCCGGAGAGTTCACGGAGGTCTCGGCGGCCGACTCGCTGCGCGTCCTGCGGCGAACGCGGGCAAGGAGCGAATCGTCCCGTTAGGGTCGCAGGCATGTCGTACGTTGGACCGGACTTCGATGCCCCCGAACCCCGCCGCCGTCGGCGCGGGCCGCTGACGGTCGTGGTGGCCGCGCTGGTGCCGGCGGCGCTGCTCGGCTGGCTGGTCTACGAGGCGGTGGCCGACAGCGGCGGCGGATCGGCGGACGGGGCGCCCACGACAAGGTCCGCGGGGACCGCGCCGTCCGCCGCCCCGGGCTCTCCGGCCTCCCCGGCCGGTGGCGCGGACAACGCCGAGCAGCCGGACGCGTCGTCCACCGCACGGGCCGGTTCCAAGCCGCTCGCGGGCAAGGTCGTCGTCGTCGACCCCGGACACAACCCCGGCAACGTCCACCACACGGCCGAGATCAACCGCAAGGTCGACATCGGTACGAACTCCAAGGAGTGCGACACCACCGGCACGTCCACCAACTCGGGTTACACGGAGGCCCAGTTCACCCTGGACGTGGCGCGCCGGCTGCGCACGCTCCTGGAGCAGCAGGGTGCCACGGTGAAGTTCACGCAGGACGGCGACCGGTCGTGGGGGCCGTGCGTGGACGAGCGGGCGCGGATCGGCAACGAGGCGCACGCGGACGCGGCGATCTCCATCCACGCGGACGGCGCGGCCCAGGGCGACCGCGGCTTCCACGTCATCCTGCCGGCCTCGGTGCACAAGGGTGCCGCGGACACCCGTCGCATCGTCGGCCCCTCCCGCGACCTCGGCGAGCGCGTGGCGGGCGACTTCGTCCGCGTCACCGGGAGCGCGCCCTCCAACTACGTGGGCGACGGCACCGGTCTCGTCGTACGGAGCGATCTCGGCGGTCTCAATCTGTCAACGGTTCCCAAGGTCTTCATCGAGTGCGGCAACATGCGCGACACCAAGGACGCGGCGCAGCTGACCAGCGGCTCGTGGCGGCAGAAGGCGGCGCAGGGGATCTCTGAGGGAATCGTGAGTTTCCTGCGCGGGTAGCGATCATCGGCTCCGACCCGGCGGACACCCCGGCCGGGCTGACGATAGTGTCATCCCTACGATGAGGGGTCACCCCCGCGCTTCACACCGCGGCCCGAGGTCGACATGGTGACAGCGACGCCTCCTCCGACGACGAGACGACAGACGAAGGACCCGAAGTGAATATCCGCTCCCTCACGAGAGGCGACGGCGTGGTGATCGGAGCAGCGGTATTGCTGTTCATCGCGTCGTTCCTCGACATCTACTCGATCGACGGGGCGCCCAGCAGCGCGGACATCCCCAGCGCCTGGGCCAGCGGACCGCTGCTGCTGAGCGTCTTCCTGGCCGGCATCATCGGCGCCGCGCTGGTCGTCGTCGCCCACGGCCTGCCGCAGGTGCCCAAGGTCGCCGGTCTCGACCTCGGTCAGTTCGGCGTCGCGTTCACGGTCTTCGCCGCATGGAGCGCGCTCGGGAACGTCTTCGATCCGATGGGCGGCGTCGACAACGTCGGCTCTGCCTCGGACAACGGGGTCGGCGCCGGCACCGGACTGATCCTCGGCCTCGTCGCCACTGTTGTCATGGCCGCTGCGGCGATCGCCGCGCCGCTGGTCCCGGCCCTGCAGGCCGCCCTCGTCCCGGCCCCCAAGCCCGCAGCCCCGCAGCCCTACGGCGGGCAGCCGCAGGGCGGGTACGGCTACCCGGGTGCGCAGCAGTCGCCGTACGGTCAGCCGCAGCAGGGGCAGCCGTTCGGCGGGCAGCAGCCGCAGCAGACGGTTCCCGCCGCGGACTTCTCGCCGTTCTGGTTCGCGGTGCCGGTGCCGCGCCCGCTGTTCCCGGAGGACGGCTCGCCCACGCCGATCGCCGAACTGGCGCCCGGCACCTGGTACCTGGCCGTCGAACAGCGCGGCCCCGCCCTGGTGGCGCAGACGCAGGACGGCCGCCGCGGTGTGCTGCAGGACACGAGCGGCATCCAGCGCGGCTGAGCCCCACGCCCGTCGGTACGGCCCCTCGCCCTTCCGGGCGGGGGGCCGTTGTCGTAGAGTCGCTGCCGCTCCTTGGATCTGATACTTCGTCAGAGAAGTGGGTGACGGCATGCGGCTCGGGCTCGCGCTCGGCTACTGGGGTCGGGGCCCCGCGACGGACCATGTCACGCTGGCGCAGGAGGCGGAGCGGCTCGGCTACGACTCGGTGTGGACCGCCGAGTCCTGGGGGTCGGACGCGTTCACCCCGCTCACCTGGATCGCCGCGCGGACGTCGAGGATCAAGCTGGGCACGGCGGTTGCCCAGATGGCGGCCCGCTCCCCCACCACCACCGCGATGCACGCGCTCACCCTGGACCACCTCTCGGGCGGGCGCGTGATGCTGGGCCTCGGCCTGTCGGGGCCGCAGGTGGTGGAGGGCTGGTACGGGCGCCCGTTCCCGAGCTCACCGCTCACCGCGACCCGGGAGTACGTCGAGGTCGTACGTCAAGTGCTGCACCGCGAGGCGCCGGTGGAGCTGGACGGCCGCTTCCATCCCCTGCCCTACCCTGGCCCGGACGGCACCGGCCTCGGCAAGCCCCTGAAGCCGATCACGCACCCGCTGCGCGCCGATCTGCCCGTCCTGCTGGGCGCGGAGGGCCCGAAGAACGTGGCGCAGACGGTGCGGATCGCGGACGGCTGGCTGCCGCTGTACTGGTCGCCGACCCGCCCGGAGGCGTACGGGGTGGCGCCGGCCGACCTGCGTGAGGGGTTCGTCGTGGCCCCGATGGCGCGGGTGAAGGTGTGCGACGACGTCGCCGAAGGGCTGCTGCCGGTGAAGGCGATGCTCGGCTTCTACATCGGCGGGATGGGGCACGCGGCCCGGAACTTCCATGCCGACCTGATGGCGCGCATGGGGTACGAGGAGGAGGCGCGCCGTATCCAGCGGCTGTTCCTTCAGGGGCGGCGCGAGGAGGCGGTGCTTGCGGTGCCGGACGCCTTCGCTGATGAGATCTCGCTGGTCGGGCCGCGTGAACGCATCGCGGAAAGGCTGGAGTTGTGGCGCAGGGGCCCGGTGACGGACCTGCTGGCGCTGGCACCGGACCCGCACACGCTGCGGGTGCTGGCCGAGCTGAACTGACCACAGGGGGTAGGGCACCGCCGCGGAGCGCTGCACGGCGGTGCCCCGTTGGCCCCGTCAGCCGCGTGCGAGCTGCGCGGCGGACGGGAGCTGGTTGCGGACGGGGACGCCCGCTTTCCTGGCCGCGGCCTTCACCTTGTCGACGAGACCGGCGTAGGACGCCGCGGCCGACTCGTCGCCCTTGCTCAGACGGGACGGCAGATCCTTGAGCCCGTCGATGCCCGGCGCGAGCGGGGCGAGGCCCTTGGCCAGCGCGGGGTCGCCCTGGGCGTTGCGTGCGGCGGCTCCGAGCCGGTTGTAGGCGAAGGTGCCGACGAGTCCGGCCTTGGCCAGGGCGGTCCTGCGTCCCTTGGCGCCCTTCTTGAACGTACCGGCCTTCCATGGCTTCACGATCCACTCGTGGACGGCCCCGGCCGCGAGCCCCGCGTTCGCCGCGAACCGCGCCCTGGCGAACTTCTGCCGCTCCGCCGGGGTGGTCGGGGTGGGCGTGGGGACCGCGATGTACGCGGCGGCCCGCTGCACGGCGCTCCCGTCACCGCAGGCGGCGGCACCGGCGAACACCGTGGAGCAGAGGACGAGCGCCACGACGAGTGGGGGTACCCCCTGCTCGAAGAGCTTGGGGGAGCGTATCGGTGCGGGCACGGGAGCCTCCGGGACCGGGAAGCCGACTGATCCACCGACAGCTTCACCCACACCGCCCGGCCTTGCCGCCCGGGCGTGGCGATCGGGTGACCCCGGCTGCGCACGGTCGTCCCCGGACTTCTACGAGTTTGACGGGGAATCGCCGGGCAACCCGGAGGGCATGTCCCCTCGATATCGCAACGGTGCGAATCAGGCCGGTACGGTCATCGCCGTGATCGCGGACATCATGGCCGTCATCCTGGGCCTGTGGATCCTGATGTACTTGCTGAACGCGAACCCCGGCAACGATCTGGTCCAGTTCGTCCACAACGCGGCGGCGTGGCTGGCCGGCTGGTCCCACGACCTGTTCACGTTCCACGAGGCGTGGGCACGGGTGGTCGCGGGCTACGGCCTCGCCGCGGTGGTCTACCTCTTCGTGGGCCACGCCATCGCCAACCGCATCCACCGCCACTGAACGCGGCAACTGAACGCGGCCACTGAGCACTGCCGCTGAGCGCGACAGCCCTGGGGCACCCCCACCGGCACCGAGCAGCCCGCGGAGCTATGGGCAGCAGTCGGTGTCCAGGCCCCGGGGCAGCTGTTCTCCGCTGAAGACCGTGCAGGTCGGTTCGTCGCCGCCCAGGGCGGCCACGGCGAGCAGCAGTGAGCCGGCCGTCCACGTGGTGAGTTCCTCGGGCCAGATCGCGCCGTCCTCGAAGACGTAGCCCGTCCAGTACAGGCCCGTCTTCGGATCCCGCAGGTGCTGGATCGACTGGAGGATCTCCAGGGCGCGGTCGGACTCGCCCATCGCCCACAGGGTCAGGGCGAGTTCGGCCGACTCTCCGCCGGTCACCCACGGGTTGGGGACGACGCAGCGCACACCGAGGCCGGGGACGACGAAACGGTCCCAGTCCGCCTCGATGCGCTCCTTGGCCTCGGCGCCCGTCAGCGCTCCGCCGAGCACCGGGTAGTACCAGTCCATGGAGTAGCGGTCCTTGTCCAGGAACCGCTCCGGGTGCCGGCGTATGGCGTGCCTGAGCGCGCCCACAGCCAACTCCCAGTCCGGCTGCGGCTCCTCGCGCTGCTCGGCGATCGCGAGCGCGCAGCGCAGCGCGTGGTGGATGGAGGAGCAGCCGGTCAGCAGCGCGTCGGTGACGTCCGTGCCGTCGTCCTCCCGCTTCCAGCCGATCTGCCCGCCCGGCTGCTGCAACCGCAGCACGAACTCGACCGCCGCGTACACCGTCGGCCACATGCGGTCCAGGAACGTGTCGTCGCCGGTGGCGAGGTAGTGGTGCCAGACGCCGACGGCCACGTACGCGACGAAGTTCGTCTCGCGGCCGCGGTCGGTGATCTGCTCCGGGTCGCCGTCGGCGTAGGCCGCGTACCAGGACCCGTCCTCGTTCTGGTGGCGTGCCAGCCAGTCGTAGGCCCGCTCGGCCGCCGTGTGCTCCCCCGCCGCGTCCAGCGCCATCGCCGCCTCGACGTGGTCCCACGGGTCGAGGTGGTGCCCGCGGAACCACGGTATGGCGCCGTCCTCCCGCTGCACGGCGAGGATCCCGGCGACGGTCGCGGCGGCCTGCTCGGCGGTGAGGACCCCGGGCAGGACGAGGTGTTCTGTCCGGGGGGTGGTCACTTGGCGGCCGCCTCGGAGGTCTCTGCGGTCCTGGCGCTCTCGGCGAGAGACGGCAGGTGCGGCTTGGTCGCGTACGCCACGAAGCTCTTGCCGATCAGCGGGTTCAGCGCCTGCTCGGCGACGCGGGTGGCGAGCGGCTTCTTCATGATGTCCCAGACGAGCAGCTTGTGGTACGCGCGCACCGGCAGCGCCTTGTCGTTGTCGACGCCGAACGCGCACTTCAGCCACCAGTACGGCGAGTGCAGCGCGTGCGCGTGGTGCGTGCCGTACGGCTTGAGGCCCGCCTCCCGCATCTTCGCCAGCAGTTCGTCGGCCCTGTAGATGCGGATGTGGCCGCCCTCGACCTCGTGGTAGGCGTCGGACAGCGCCCAGCAGACCTTCTCAGGGCCGTAGCGAGGCACGGTGACGGCGATACGGCCGCCCGGCTTGAGCACCCGGACCATCTCGGCGAGGACGCCTTTGTCGTCCGGGATGTGCTCCATGACCTCAGAGATGATCACGACGTCGAAGGACTCGTCGGGGAAGGGCAGGGCGAGCGCGTCGCCCTCCATCGCCGTCGCGGTGGCACCGGCCGGAGCCTCGCCCGCCTCCTTCATCGCCGCGAACCACTTGGCGACCTCGCGGATCTCCTCGCCGTTCCGGTCCAGCGCCACGACCTGCGCGCCGCGCCGGTAGCACTCGAACGCGTGCCGTCCGGCACCGCAGCCGAGGTCCAGGACGCGGTCGCCCGGGGCGAGCGGGAACCGGGAGAAGTCGACGGTCAGCACGTGGCCCTGCTTTCGCGGTTGGGTACGACGATGTCTTCGGCGGCGGCTGCGGGGGCGGCGACTGTTTCGACGGGGGCGCCCCCGAGCGGGCCGAGCCGGGTCTGGGTGAGGGCGATGGCCTCGCGGTACCGCGCCACCGTCCCCTCCGCCGCCTTCGCCCAGGTGAAGTGCCGCAGCACCCGTTCGCGGCCCGCCGCGCCGAGCCGTGCCCTCAGCTCCGGGTCCGCCAGCAGCCGGCTCAGGCCGGCGGCCAGCGCCCCTGCGTCACCGGGCGGGACCGCCAGGCACGTCTCCCCGTCGCGGCCCGTGACCTCCGGTATGGCACCGCCCGTGGTGGCCACCAGCGGCGTACCGGTCGCCATCGCCTCGGCCGCGGGCAGCGAGAACCCCTCGTACAGCGACGGCACGCACGCCACCTCGGCCGACCGCACCAGGTCGACCAGCTCCGCGTCGGAGATGCCCTTCACGAACTCGACGGCGCCCTCGAGCCCATACCGCTCGATGGCCTGAGCGACGGGCCCGTCCTCGGCGCGCTTGCCGACCACCACGAGATGCGCCCCGGGGTGCTCGGTCCGCACCTTGGCGAGCGCCTCGACCAGGAAGACGAGGCCCTTGAGCGGCACGTCCGCGCTGGAGGTGGTGACGATCCGGCCCGGCACCTGCGGCACCGACGCGTCCGGCGAGAACAGGTCGGTGTCAGCGCCGATGTGCACGACGTGGACACGGTCCCGTTCGACGCCCAGGTGGTCCACGATCTCCTGGCGGGAGGTGCCGGAGACGGTGAGCACCGACGGCAGCCGGCGCGCTACCCGCTTCTGCATGCGCGTGAACGCGTACCAGCGTCGTACGGACAGCCGCCGCTGCCAGCCCTCCGCAGCGTCCAGCTCCAACTGCCGGTCCACGGTGATGGGGTGGTGGATGGTGGTCACCAGCGGCGCACCCACATCGCCCAGCAGGCCGTAGCCGAGCGTCTGGTTGTCGTGCACGACGTCGAAGTCGCCGCGTCGGGCGCGCAGATGGCGGCGGGCGCGCAGGGAGAACGTGAGGGGCTCGGGGAAGCCGCCGGTCCACATCGTGGCGACCTCGAGGGCGTCGATCCAGTCCCGGTACTCGCCGCGCTTGGGGGTGCGGAAGGGGTCGGGCTGGCGGTACAGGTCCAGGCTGGGCAGTTCGGTGAGGGACAGGCCCTGAAGGCCCTCGCCCTCGTCGAGCACCGGGTAGGGCTGCGCGCCGATGACCTCGACCTGGTGGCCGAGCCGGACCAGCTCACGGGAGAGGTGCCGTACATAGACGCCCTGGCCCCCGCAGAACGGGTTCCCTTTGTACGTCAGGAGCGCGATGCGCAGCGGCCGGCCTCCCCCAAGTTCTCGACTGCGCTCGAACAGGGAGGGACCCCCACCGGCGGCGGAACCCCCCTCGGGACCCGCCTCCCTGCCCTCAGCGGTCACTCTCGGCCCCTTCTTCCCTGCAGTTTCCCGCGAGACTACGCCGGGACGGTAATCTAGAACAAGTTACAGACTTGATCGTTCAAGAGCCTCTGAATCTACCGGCAGGTAGCCCCGCTGTGAGCGGCGGATCGGGTGATTCGCGCCACGGCCGACGCCCTGCCATGCTGTCCGACCGCCACCCCTCACCGACCTGATCATCACCCTCACCGACTGTCACGGAACGGGACCCATGCCTGCGGAAGCCAAGGTGCCAGCCAGTACCGCGCGACCGGCGGCGCAGCCGGCCTCACCTCCGCTCACCGAGCGGCAGGAGGCACGCCGCCGCAGGATCCTGCACACGAGCGCGCAGTTGGCGAGCCGGGGCGGTTTCGACGCGGTGCAGATGCGGGAGGTTGCGGAGTCCTCGCAGGTGGCGCTGGGCACGCTGTACCGCTACTTCCCCTCCAAGGTGCACCTGCTGGTCGCGACCATGCAGGATCAGCTGGAGCGCATGCACGGCACGCTGCGGAAGAAGCCGCCGGCCGGTCGGACCGCGGCCGAGCGGGTGGCGGAGACCCTGATGCGCGCCTTCCGCGCCCTCCAGCGCGAGCCGCACCTGGCCGACGCCATGGTCCGCGCCCTCACCTTCGCCGACCGCAGCGTCTCCCCCGAGGTGGACCAGGTCTCCCGGCAGACGACGGCGATCATCCTGGACGCGATGGGCCTGGACGGCGACCCGACGCCGGACCAGCTCTCGGCGGTGCGGGTCATCGAGCACACCTGGCACTCGGCGCTGATCACCTGGCTCTCCGGCCGCGCCTCCATCGCGCAGGTGAGGATCGACATCGAGACGGTGTGCCGGCTGATCGACCTCACGGACGCCCCGGCGCGCGACTAGGGCGCAGAAGGACCATGGGACCGGGGCACAAGGACACACGGGACCAGGGCACGAAAAGACCTACGAGACGGGTTCCGGTCGACCTTCCGGTCTCTCGACCTTCCGGCCTGTCGACCGTCGATGTCGGCCACAGCGGAAGCCTAAGCTTCACGCCCCAGTCGGCATCTCCGGTCGAGTTCCTTCACTCGCCTCGTAGGCAATTTCTAGATTAGGACTTCTGCGGCCAGATGGAAGACCCCGAACCATGATTTTTATACTTTTTTCGGGCAAACCACCCACACTCGTCGCCCGGACCCGTCGCCCCGCCTACTCCCCCGGCGGGAACACCGGCTCCCCGCTTCCCGCCAGCGTGATCGTGATGGCCTCCACCGGGCAGTTCTCCGCCGCCTGAAGGATCTGCTCCCCCGCGTCGGCGTCGGGTGTGACGGGACGGGACTGACGGGCGGAGTCGAGGCGGAAGGCACCGGACGCCTGGTGCACGCACTGCGCCGAGCCGATGCAGACCGAGCGGTCGACCTCGATGTGCCAGCGGTCTCCCATGGGCTACGCCTCCCCGTACCCGGCCGGCAGATGGATCATCTTGTGCTCCAGGTACTCGCCGTACCCCTCGGGGCCGAACTCCCGCCCGAGCCCGGAGTTCTTGTAGCCGCCGAAGGGGCCGAGCATGTCGAGGCTGAAGGTGTTCACCGAGTACGTTCCGGTGCGGACCTGCCGGGCGACCTCGATGCCGTGCTCCACGTCCGCCGTCCACACGCTGCCGCTCAGCCCGTAGTCGGAGTCGTTCGCGATCTTCACGGCCTCGCTCTCGTCGCCGTAGGGCAGCAGGCAGATGACGGGCCCGAAGATCTCCTCCCGGGCGATCCGCATGGAGTTGTCCACGTCGCCGAAGAGCGTCGGCTCCACGTACCAGCCACGCTCCAGACCCGCGGGCCGCCCGCCGCCGGTGAGGATCTTCGCCCCCTCCTCCTGGCCGATGCGGACGTAGTCGAGGTTGCGCTGCTGCTGCCGCCGCGCCACCAGCGGCCCGACCTGCGTCGCGGGGTCCAGCGGGTCACCGACCACGAGGGCGCTCGCCGCGGCGGCGAAGGCGTCGGCGAACTCGTCGTAGCGCGAGCGCGGCACCAGGATCCGGGTCTGGGCGACGCAGGCCTGGCCGTTGTTCATCCAGGCGGCCGGGACGACCCCCGCCACGGTCGTCCCGACGTCCGCGTCCGGCAGCACCACGGCCGCCGACTTGCCGCCCAGCTCCAGGGTCACGCGCGTCAGGTTCCGCGCGGCGACCTCCATGACCCGCTTGCCGGCCGCGACCGAGCCGGTGAAGGACACCTTGTCGATCCCCGGATGCCCCACGAGGTATTCACTGACCTCGCGGTCCGCGGGCAGGATCGACAGCACGCCCTCGGGCAGCCCGGCCTCACGGGCGATCTCACCGAGGAGGTACGCGTCGAGCGGAGACTCGGGCGACGGCTTCAGCACCACCGTGCAGCCGGTGAGCAGCGCGGGCGCGAGCTTGGCGGCGGCCACGAACTGCGGCACGTTCCACGGCACGACGGCCGCCACCACCCCGACCGGCTCGCGCCGCACCAGGATCCTCCCGAGAACGCCGTCCCGCCGTTCCTCATACGTGAAGTCGCGCGCGACCGTGATCGCCGCGTCCCACACCATCATCGCGCCGAGCGCCTGCGCGAGGACGCTCCAGGAGTACGGGGAGCCGTTCTCGGAGGAGATCACGCGGGCGATCTCCTCATGCCGTACCGCGATCGCGTCCTTGATCCTCGTCACGACCCCGATCCGCTCGTCGAGCGTCATCCGCGGCCAGGGCCCCTCGTCGAAGGCGCGGCGTGCCACGGCGACGGCCCGGTCGACGTCCTCCCGCGAGGCGTGCGGCACCCGCCCGATGACCTCTTCCGTGTGCGGGGAGACCACCTCGATGACGTCCTCACCCAGGGGGTCGGTCAACTCCCCGCCGATGAACAGCTGTCCGTGTTCCACGAGCTCGGTCATGGCGACTGCCTCCTGCGGAGCCGGCGGTACCGTTCCTGACGGTATTTCAGAACTGATACCAGTTCTAGTTGAAGTAGTCCACGGACGACACAAGAATGTCCTGACCAGCGGTTCCCGGTGACCACGGGCGAGTTCGGAACCTTTGGGCCGTCAGGGGCCGTCGGCGGCTGCGGGCCGCGTCGGCGGCTCACGCAGGCGACGACCGAAGCGAATGGCTTGACCGGCCGCACTGCCTGCGTTCTAGTCAACGGGCGGCATCGTCGAGCGCTCGGAGGACAACGGTGTTCGTCTTCAAGGATGCGGCCGGCGAGCCGATGAGTGTTCCCAAGCAGGTCTTCCTATGGGCCTGGCCGTTGCTTCCCGGCGCAATAGCCTGGGCGCGGTTCGGTACCACATGGGGACTGCTCGAAGGCACCGCGGTCTACAGTTGGTGGCTGGCGACGATCTTCGGGCGCGCCGGGGCGGCGTCGTGGCTGAGGCGCCACCTGATCACAACGTTCGTCCTCTTCGTGTTCGTCTTTGCGACTTTGTTCTTCGTGCTCCCCGCCCTGTTGCTCGGCACTGTGCTCTCGGTCTGGTGGTGTTGGGCGCTCGGACTCTCCGCAGGCGTGACCGTCACCGCCTTGCTCTGGCCTGCACAACGGCGCTTCTGGGCAAGGCTGGACGGCTAGCGGCACGCATGCCCCTCATGTGCCCGATCGGACGGGGAGCCATGGGGAACAACGGGGGATCCGCGGAGGCCGCCCCGGGAAGCCGTGGCCGATGATCAGCCCGGCTGGAGTCGTCCCGTCGCGGTGAGGGTGACCGACGCCGTCCACCAGTCGCGCGGTCCGCACGGATCGTGCGCGGTGTGGTGCACGAGCCGCACCCGGGTGTCGGTCCGGAGTACCTGCTGTCCGGTCTGGTCCGCGGTGAGGGTGATGGTCACCATGCGGTGTGGGTCGGTGCCGGGCGAAGTCGGGACGTGCAGGTCTGCTCCGACTTCTCCGGCCGGGTACGACACGCAGTGAGTGTCGGCGCAGGCTCGCACTGTCGCCTGTGGGTGCGATCGCGTCCAGGCCGAGACGTTCAGGTCGACGGAGGGGAGCGCCAACACCGCCGAGGCCGCGCACACCGTCGGCCGGGTGGTGCACCCGGCTACCGCACCGATCACGACCGTGCCGACCCCGAGCAGTCGGACCACGCGGAGTCGTGTCGCACCCGGCGCTGCAAAACGAGGGCTCATGTCCGTGAGACCTAGCTGCACCGCTTTTGGTTGCTGTCGTAGCAGCAAACTCGTGGAGCGCCCTTCGTCGACAAACCATGAAAGGCAGCGGTCACATCGGATCAGGTCGACCCGGCCGCCGACGAGATCAGTCGACCTGAGCGTCTCTTGAAACCAGTTCTAGTTATAGTGGGCAATGGCCAACGGCGGGGTGGAGGCGCGATGACGACGAGTCAGGACGGGGAGCCGGTGGCACAGGCGCGCGACCACGGCGGGGGCGTACGGTCCTTCCGGGTTCCCATCCCGGACAACCCCCTCGGCCACACGCTCGTCCACGTCGTCGACACCGACCGCGGCCCGGTGCTGATCGACACCGGCTGGGACGACCCGGACTCCTGGGACGCGTTCGCGCAGGGCCTGGCGGCGTGCGGCGCCTCGCCCGCGGAGGTCTTCGGCGTCGTCATCACGCACCACCACCCCGACCACCACGGCCTGTCCGGAAGGGTCCGCGAGGCGTCCGGCGCGTGGGTCGCCATGCACGCGGCGGACACCGCGGTCGTACGGCGGACACGCGAGACCCGCCCCGAACGCTGGTACGCGTACATGGCCGACAAGCTGGCCGCGGCCGGCGCCCCCGAGGAGCATCTGACCCCGCTACGCGCCGCGCACGGCCGCCGGGACCTTCCGGGCCTCAGCCCCACGCTGCCCGACCGCGAGATCGTCCCCGGGGAACTTCTCGACCTCCCCGGGCGCCGCCTGCGCGCGATCTGGACGCCGGGACACACGCCCGGCCATGTCTGCCTCCACCTGGAGGAGGACCACCCGGCCGGACTCCCGGGCCACGGCCGCCTGTTCTCGGGCGACCACCTGCTCCCCGAGATCACCCCGCACATCGGCCTGTACGAGGACCCGGACGACACCACCGCGACCGACCCCCTCGGCGACTACCTCGACTCCCTCGAGCGCGTCGGCCGTCTGGAGCCCGCCGAGGTGCTGCCGGCCCACCAGCACGCGTTCACCGACGCGCCGGGCCGCGTACGGGAGTTGCTGGCACACCACGGGGAGCGGCTGAGCGGGCTGCTGACCCTGCTGTCCGCCCCGCTCACCCCCTGGCAGCTCGCCGAACGCATGGAGTGGAACCGCCCCTGGGAGCAGATCCCGTACGGATCACGGCACATCGCGGTCGCGGAGGCCGAGGCCCATCTGCGCCGGCTGGTGAAGCTGGGCCGGGCGGAGGCGGTGGCGGGGAGCGATCCGGTGGCGTACGTGGCGGCGTGAAAAAGCGCTGGCGCGGCGCGTTCCGCAGTTGGTACCCAGACACATGGACCACGAACACATGGAACACCTGGACCCCTTGGAACGCCTTCTGGCCGAACGCGCCTGTGAGCGCCTCGTCGTCGACTTCGTCCGCCGCCTCGACCTGGGCGAGCCCTCCTCCGTGGCCGAGCTGTTCACCGAGGACGGCGTCTGGCAGTGGCCGGCACCGGGAGACGGGCGGCGGTCCGAGGGACGGGAAGCACTGCGGGAGTACTTCGGGTCACGGCCGGCGGACCGGCTCTCGCGCCGGATCATGTCCAACATCCTCGTCACGGTGACGTCGCCGGACACGGCCGAGGCCACGTCGTACTTCACGACGTACCGCGTCGACGGCTACTCCGGCGCCATGGTGCCGCCCGGCCCGCCGGTCCAGGTCGGCCACTACGAGGACACGTTCCGCAAGTCCGACGGCGCCTGGCTGCTCGCCTCCCGGACCCTCCACCTGCCCTTCGGCGGCCCGACCACGCGGCTCCCGGCCGGCTGAGAGCCCGAACAAAATGGGGGCCCGGGGCTCCAAGGGCCTGTCCTTCGGATCAGCGCTGGAGCAGCGCGCGGACCAACGCCTCGGCCTCCCCGAGGGCTTCGACCTCGCGGTCGCTCATGGTGGGGTTCGCCGCGCGGCGGCTGCGGGCCTCAGCCAGACCCTCCTCGGTGAGCGCCGAGGCACCGGCCTGGCCCGCCAGCATCGCGCCCAGCAGTTCGCGCACGCCGTCCACGTGAGGTTCGCCGACCACGGCGGCCTGCGCCAGGATCACCGCGGACATGCCCCAGTCGAGCCCGGGCGACCCCTCCTCGACGTTGGCCCAGTCGATGACCCGGGGGCCGTCCGCGGCCATGATCACGTTCAGCGGGTGGAGATCGAGGTGGAGGATGCGCACGGCCGGTGCGGCGGAGCGGCGGGCGGGGAGCGCGTGCAGCTCGCGCAGCAGCCGGGCGAGGATCGTGCCGGCCCCCTCGGGACCGAGGCGGCCGGCCACGAGCGCGTCCAGCATCGTCGGGCCGTACAGCCGCTCCATCACGAGGTCGCCGCGCGTCGCAGCGCGGACGCCGGGCACGGGATAGCCGTGGTCGCGGAGGTGCCCCATCACCAGGGCCTCGGCGGCCGCGTCCCCGTGCGGGTGCCGGTAGCGGCGCAGCACCCAGGTCTCGTCGATCTCGTACACGTCCGCGCTGCGACCGGACCCGAGCAGTCTTCCGGGCTTCACGCCTGCGACGCCGGTCACATCTGCACCCCCGTTCGTGCGGCACGGGTCACACCGCCCGATTCCGCACCGTATATCCACTATTGGCGATCCGTGACCCAAACCGTGACGAGCCCCACGTGACCGCCGTCACCTACGACGCCCGACCGTAGATCCATCCTCATGGCATGCATGCGCCAATTGCCCGTGCGACCTGCGGTTTGAGAGCCAGATCACACACAAGACCTTTCCGGCGGATGCGACCACAACTAGTAAAAGGGGTCATTGCGGACACCTCGTCGGCCTGCTTCTCTGGATGACGTCGCCAGGCGCCGACGAGCCCACCCGGGTCGCGGCGCCGACGCATGCCCCCCACCGCGTTCCTCGCGGTTCCGGCATGTGCGCGGCCCCCCATGTACCCGACGAAAAGGTTTCCTGTGACCGTCTCCTTCATCCGCCGCATCGCTTCCCCGAAGAAGGCCATCGCCGCCACCGCCGTCGCCGCCGCCGCCACCGGCGCGCTGCTCACCTCGGCGCCCGCCCAGGCCGCCACCCCGACCGCGGCGCCCGGCTCGGCTTCTTCCGCCCAGGCGATCGCGCACCAGATGATCCCGGACCCGGCGCAGTACGAAGCGTTCAACAAGATCGTCTCGCATGAGAGCGGCTGGAACCCCCACGCCACCAACGCCTCCTCCGGCGCCTACGGCCTGGTCCAGGCGCTGCCCGCCTCGAAGATGGCGTCCGCCGGCTCGGACTGGAAGACCAACCCGGCGACCCAGATCAAGTGGGGCCTGGACTACATGAACTCCCGCTACGGCAGCCCCGCCGCGGCGTGGAACTTCTGGTCCACCCACCACTGGTACTGATCGAGCCGGTCCACGCGACCACAGCGGTCCCGAGCGACCACACAGGTCCCACGACCTCACGAAGGCGGCGGCCCCCGATTCCGGGGCCGCCGCCTTCGGCGTCCTGGGTCAGCGGCGCACCGCGTCGAAGAACCGCACCACCTGCGGCGCCGACACCGCGAACGACCCGAAGTGGTCCACCTGCCCCTGGTTCACGAGCCGCACCCGCCCGCCGTGCCCGCTGAGTCCGGTGGCGCAGCTTCGCGCGTTCCCGATCGGCACGTCGGTGTCGGCCGCCCCCGCGTACAGCCGCACCGGCACCTCGGGCTTCCAGTCGCAGGTGCCGTCGGCCGCACGCATCGCGGCCCGCAGCGCACCGCTCGGATGCCGCATCCGCTCGTGGAAGGCCGGCGTGAGCAGCTCGCCCACACTGGGCGCCAGCGCCTTGACGACGTCCTCGTCCGCGTGGGTGCCGTCGAACAGGGCCTCCACCCGGTCCGCATACGGGGCGCGGAACACCTCGGACGGCTTGTCGTAGAGGTGGTGCAGGCGGTTCTGCGCGACCAGCCAGTACGCGGTGTACAGCACACCGCTGGTGTCGTTGACCCGGCCGTCGAACAGCGCCGGGACCTCCTGGCCCTCGATGTCGTACGGGCCGCTGACGGGCGCCAGCGCCTTGAGCCGGAACGTCTGGTCGGCCCCTTGCCGCAGCGCGCGCCCGAGCGCCATCGCGACCTGCCCGCCCTGGGAGAAGCCCGTCACATAGACGTCGCCGGTGAGCGGCCTGCCGAGGCGGGCGGCCGCCGTACGGGCCGCGCGCAGCATGTCGACGGACGCCGTGACGGAGGAGCGGGTGTCCATGTAGGGGTGGCGGCCGGGGCCCTCGCCGAGGCCCAGGTAGTCGGGCGCGGCGACGGCACGGCCGGCGCTCGCGTTCAGGTAGGAGGGGATGCGGCCGAAGTCGTCGCCCACGGAGGGGGCGTCACCGCGGTACACCATCGTGCCGTGCGTGTCCGACACCAGGTCGAGCCGGTGCGCGCCGCCGGCGGGCAGTGTGAGCAGACCGGTGGCTGTCGTGGGTTTCCCGTACGGGTCGACGGTCCGGTACGTCAGCCGGTATCCGGTCACGCCGTACCGCACGGTGTCCGTGGCGATGTCCCGGCCGGCCAGGAAGGTCCGTACGCCGGTGGCGCCCCGGGACACGACCGGGGTAAGCGAGACGAGGGTGCCGCGACGGGGCGCTGTGCCGTCCGGCGTGTGCGTCGCCGCGACCGCGGGGGCCGCGGCGACGCTCGCGAGCAGGAAGGCCGCGGCGGCGGCGAGCCCGCGTCCGACCGTCCAACTCGTATGGTTCTCTTGGTGTTTGTGCGTGTCCTCACCCATGGTCCGAGGCTATGGGCCGCCCCGTTCGCCCGGACATCCGAACATCCCCCGCGTCCGGGGTGTACCTGGGTACACCGCGCCCGTCACCACTGCCCGGAGGCCCCTATGAGCACTGACACACCGGTGGAGGAACCCGGAACGCGCGGACTGCGTCTGGTGCCCGCGCTCCTGGTGATGACCGTGATCAGCGGGATCGTCGACGCGGTGAGCTACCTCGGGCTCGGGCACGTCTTCACGGCGAACATGACCGGCAACGTGGTGGTGCTCGGCTTCGCCGCCGCCGGGGCGCCCGGCTTCTCCACCTCGCACGCGGTGATCTCGCTGGGGTCGTTCCTGGTGGGGGCGGTGGCGGGCGGACGCGCGGGCCGGCGGTACGGCGGCGGGTCGCGGCGCGCCTGGGCCCGGATGGCGCTCGCGGTCGAGGCGGTGCTGCTCGGGGCGTCGGCGGCGGTCGCCTTCATCGCGCCGGGCACCACCACGACCAGGTACACGCTGATCGCGGTGACGGCCTTCGCGATGGGGGTGCGCAACGCGACGGTACGGAAGCTGGCCGTGCCCGACCTGACGACGACCACCGTCCTCACCTCGACCCTGACCGGGCTCGCCTCGGACTCCCGGCTCGGCGGGGGCACGGGCAGGCGCTCCCGGCGCCGCGCGGCCTCGGCGATCTGCCTGCTGGCGGGCGCTGTCCTCGGCGGGTGGCTGGTCGTCCACCACGGCCTGGGCTGGCCCCTGCTGCTCACGGCGGTGACGACGGCCGTGCTGGCGGTGGTCGCGTCCGAGCGGGAGTGACTGTGGGCGACCCGGACGGCGAGGCGGCTGCGCCGCGCGGGTCTCGGGGGAGGCAGGGGCGGGGCGTAGGGGGGATGCCCCTGCCTCCCTCGGGTCGGGCCGACGGCGCCTGGAGGCCGGCGGCCCGGGTCCGTCAGCCCGCGGTGACCGGGAGCTCCTTCACGCCGTTGATCCAGGCGGAGCGCAGGCGGCGCGGGTCGCCTGCCGGTTTGATGTCCGGCATGGTTCCGGCGACCGCGTCGAAGATGAGGTCGATCTCCAGGACGGCCAGGGACTTGCCGAGGCAGTAGTGCGGGCCTCCGCCGCCGAACCCGAGGTGCGGGTTGGGGTCACGGGTGATGTCGAAGCCGTCGGGGTGGTCGAAGACCTCGGGGTCGTGGTTGGCGGAGGAGTAGAAGAGCCCCACGCGGTCGCCCTTCCTGATCTGCTTGCCGCCGAGCTCGGTGTCCTGGGTGGCGGTGCGCTGGAAGGCGTTGACCGGGGTGGCCCAGCGGACGATCTCCTCGGCAGCGGTACGGGGCCGCTCCCGCTTGTAGAGGTCCCACTGGCCGGGGTGGGTGAGGAAGCCGTGCATGCCGTGCGTGATGGCGTTGCGGGTGGTCTCGTTGCCGGCGACGGCCAGCATCAGCACGAAGAACCCGAACTCGTCGGAGCTGAGATTCCCCTCGTCCTCGGCGGCCACCAGCGTCGTCACGATGTCCTTCGCCGGGCACTGCTTGCGGTCGGCGGCCATGTTCATGGCGTACGCGATGATCTCGGTGGCCGACCGGGCGCCGACCTCCTCGGTGACGGCGTACTCGGGATCGTCGTACGCGATCATCTTGTTTGACCAGTCGAAGATCTTGGCCCGGTCGTCCTGGGGGATGCCGATCAGCTCGGCGATGGCCTGCAGCGGCAGTTCGCAGGCGACCTGGGTGACGAAGTCGAAGGGGCCGTCGTGGGCGAGGGCACCCTGCACGATGGCCCGGGCGCGGGCCCGCAACCGCTCCTCCAGGGCCCGGATGGCGCGCGGGGTGAAGCCGCGCTGGACGATCTGGCGGACCCGGGTGTGCTCAGGCGGGTCCATGTTCAGCATGATCAGCCTCTGGGCGTCGATCGAGTCGCGCTCGATGTGCTCGTTGAAGCGGATGATCGCGGTGTTGAGGGACGAGGAGAAGATCTCGGGGTGCGTGGAGACGTACTTGACGTCGGCGTGCCGGGTGACCGCCCAGTACCCCTTGTCCTGGAAGCCCGCGAGCCCGGCCGGCTGGGGTACCCAGCACACCGGTTCGGCCCGGCGCAGTGCGGCGAACTCCGGCAGGGGCACGCGGTGGTGCAGCAGATCGGGATCGGTGAAGTCGAACCCGTCGGGCAGCGCGGGACAGGGCATGGGCGACTCCCACCATTCTGACGGTCCATCAGGAATTGCGGTGAAGGTAGTAACGGGTTCTACAAGCCGCAAGGGGCACGGCGCCCCGATTGCGTGCGAGACTCGTGCAGATCACGACTTCGGAGGCTGCACGACCCTTGCGGCCCTGGACACCCTGTCAGCAAACTGCACACAGAACTAGAACGCGTACTAGTTCTGCGTGGCGGGTGGGCCGGGACGCCCGCGCCGCGCGGGTGACCGAGGAGAGGACGAGCCCCCATGGCCGCGGAACCCGTGATCGTCGAAGCCGTGCGCACCCCCATCGGCAGGCGCGGCGGCGCGCTCGCCCATCTGCACCCCGCCTACCTCCTGGGCGAGACCTACCGTGAACTCCTCGGCCGCACCGGCATCCCCGCCGACTGCGTCGAACAGATCGTCGGCGGCACGGTGACGCACGCCGGCGAGCAGTCGATGAACCCGGCGCGCACGGCGTGGCTGACGATGGGCCTGCCCTACGAGACGGCGGCGACGACGGTCGACTGCCAGTGCGGCTCGTCCCAGCAGGCGTCGCACATGGTGGCCAACATGGTCGCGGCGGGCGTGATCGACGTAGGCATCTCATGCGGCGTCGAATCCATGTCCAGGGTGCCGCTCGGCTCGGGCTCCAAGCACGGTCCGGGCAAGCCCTTCCCCGACGAGTGGAACGTGGACCTCCCGAACCAGTTCGAGGCGGCCGAGCGGATCGCCCGCCACCGTGGCCTCACCCGCGAGAACGTGGACGCGCTGGGCCTGATCTCCCAGGAACGGGCGGCGATCGCCTGGTCGGAGGAGCGGTTCAAACGTGAGACGTTCGCCGTGCAGGTGCCGACGACGGAGGAGGAGCAGCGGGCCGGCCAGGGCATGTGGCGGCTCGTCGACCGGGACGAGGGCCTTCGCGACACGTCGATGGAGGCGCTGTCCCGGCTGAAGCCGATCATGCCGACGGCGGTGCACACGGCGGGCAACTCCTCGCAGATCTCGGACGGCGCGGCTGCGATCATGTGGGCGTCGAAGCGGATGGCGCGCGCGCTGAAGCTGCGCCCGCGGGCCCGGATCGTGGCCCAGGCCCTGGTGGGTTCCAACCCGCACTTCCACCTGGAGGGCCCGATCGACGCGACCAAGGCGGTACTGGGGAAGGCCGGGATGTCCCTGAGGGACATCGACCTGGTGGAGATCAACGAGGCGTTCGCGTCAGTGGTCCTGAGCTGGGCGCGGGTCTTCGACCAGGACCTGGAGAAGGTGAACGTCAACGGGGGCGCGATCGCGCTGGGCCACCCGGTGGGAGCCACCGGGGCCCGGCTCATCACGACGGCACTGCACGAACTGGAGCGCACGGACAAGGAGTTCGCGCTGGTGACGATGTGCGCCGGGGGCGGGCTGGCGACCGGGACGATCATTCAGCGGTTGTAGCCGCCCAGGAGACGAACGCGGAGAAGGCGGCCGGTGCGAGGGTGAGCACCGGCCCGGCGGGCGTCTTGGAGTCGCGTACGGCTACGGTGGCGCAGGGGACCTCGGCGATCTCCACGCAGTTGCCGCCCTGGTCTCCGCTGTAGCTGGACTTACGCCAGGCGGCCAGGGCGCCGAGCGGCGCGCACTCGACGCAGTCGCCGCCTTGGTCACTGCTGTAGCTGGACTTCCGCCACTGGATCCCCGCCAGAGTCGCGTTGCTCTCCATAACGTCCCTCCATCACGTGCCGGATCAGCTCCGCCGAGTCCCTGAGGGAGAGCGCGGCGGCCCGATGCGCGACTTCATCGTGTGAGACGGCAGTTCCTCGGCTTCCGACGTGTGTGGCGGAGCGGATAGTTCCGCAGCGTACGATGACATGCCCTATACGAGGGGTGTGCCGTGGACCGAGCAGATGTCGGCGCGCTGGTTCAGTCCGCCGTAGACGGCGACGCAGCGGCGTGGAAGGCGCTGGTGGAAGCACTGAGCCCACTGGTGTGGTCCGTGGTGCGGGCGCACCGGCTCCCCGACGCCGACGGGCACGAGGTCTATCAGACCGTGTGGTTCCGCTTCGCCCAGCACCTGGGGAGGATCCCGGAACCAGAGAAGGCGGGGGTGTGGCTGGCGAGCACAGCGCGGCATGAGTGCCTGAAGGTACTCAAGAGCTCAAGACGGCTGTCCCAGACAGACGGTCCGCAGCTCCCGGACTCGGGAAGTGAAGACCGCACGACCGAGCAGTCCTTCCTCGACTCCGAGGAGGCGGCAGCCGAGGCTGAGCGAAGCCGGATCATATGGCAGGAGTTCGAGGAACTCGGGGAGCGGTGCAGGCAGTTGCTGCGCGTGCTCATTGCCTCACCGCCGCCCAGCTACGCGGAGGTTTCCGCCGCACTGGGTATCCCCGTCGGCAGCATCGGGCCCATGCGCCAGCGCTGCCTGCGCCGCCTTCGAGCCCGTATCGAGGCCAGGGAAAACAGTGGGAGCGACAGTGCTGACGACGCTGCCGCTCCCGAGCAGTCCACACCACACTGCAACTTCTCGTTCCCTGGCCCCGCTGCCGGTCCCCGAAAGGTATTCATTGCCGGTCACGGGAGCCATTCGCATTCGGTTCCTCTTCATGGCACGCGCGTAGCCACGTTGCCAGCACCCTTCGAACTTCGGCAACTCAACGCCGACCTCGCCGAAATCTGGGAAGCCGAAGCCACCGAAGCGCCGGATGTCCCAGCTTCGCCAGACGACGAGTCTCAGGCCTCTACGGGCCGGTCGAGGTCGGACCGGGACGGAATCCGTGGTGGGTGGACAACCTCCGACGATGAAGCCGGGGACGTCGAGAACACCACGGAGCTGACGGGCGAGTTCACGATCGACTACGTCCCACCTGCCTGGTACATGCAGAACGCCCCGGGCACCGCGGGGCCGGCGTCGCAGGTGCCGGCGGTTGGTCCCACCACCCCGCCTGCGCAGTCGCAGTCGGACACCACTTCGGCGAGTCCTCCCCAGCCTCCTGTCACTCCGCCTTCGGACACCGGCCCCCCTGAGATCGGCTCGATGGAGCCGCGCTCCCTGGTCGCGGAGTTGGTCGAGCAGACCTCGCCCGGGCGAGTGGTACCGCTGCATGTGCAGATTGTCCATGGCAGTGAAAGGGGTGTGCAGTTGCGCTCCTTCATGCTCCCGCCCGGCGGGGCCCAGGTGATGGTCACCGTTCACGCTCCTGGCCTTGAGGCCATCGATGACCTGTACCAGGAGCTGCACCTGTGGCCCGGCCGGGACTCGGACGTGCTGCTGTTCCGGTTGAGGGCATCGAAGCCGGGGCTGCATGAGGTGACGGTGCGGGCGTTCCGGGGCGGCACCTTCCTGGGTGAAGTGACATGTCAGACGTCGGTTGGGCACGGAAGTGTCACAAGAGACGGCCCGCAACGCCATGCATCGCTGGCCTCCATGGCCTTCGACCCCGGGGAAGTCACTCTCCAGGTCCTGAAGGAGGACGGCGACGGCGCCTTCAGCTTCCAACTGATCAGCGAGACGTTCTACGCGCGGGAGATCGTCGACTTCCGGGCCGGCGACCCCCGCAAAGCCACCGAGGCCATATACGCCGAGCTGAGGAAAGCCGCGAAGGCCGCCGCGACGGGCGGCGGAGCATCGTGGCTGCCCGACCGTTTGGAGAGTCAAGGCGTAGAGCTGTGGAAATCCGTGGTCCCGCAGCGCATCCAGAGCCAATTCTGGGAAGAGTCCGACCATGTCACGGCCTTCACCGTCCTGGGGGAGCACGACATCGTCCCCTGGGAACTGCTGTATCCGTTGAACGCGGGATACGAGAACAGAGGCTTCCTGGCGGAGTGGCTTCCCGTGGTGCGGCGGGTGCACGGGCAGGACCGAGTCCGCAGCCTGCGTCTGCCGGACGTGGCGTTCGTGGTTCCTCCCGGCTCTCCAGACGACGCGGGCGAGGAAGTGAGATCCCTTCGTGCCCGCTTGGGAACAGCCGTATCCGACGCCGGGGTGTTGACCGAGCGGGCGGCCCTTACCGCGCTGATCAAGGGCGGCCACGCCGGCCTGCTCCACTTCGCCTGCCACAACGCTTTCACGGGCACCGGCTCGTGCGTGACCATGGCTGACGGACCGTTCGACCCCATCGACCTCGCGTCGGCCGCACAACTGCGAACCCTGCGCACCCATCGCCCTCTCGTGTTCTTCAACGCCTGCAGAAGCGCCGGGGAGATCGACTGGTTCGGCGAGAGCCTGGGGTGGGCCCCCCAGTTCCTGACCGCGGGCGCGGGCGCTTTCGTCGGCACCCTCTGGCCCGTACGGTCACGATCCGCGCTGCAGTTCGCCGAAACCTTCTACGACCAGTTGATCACCCACCGGCAGCCACTCGGCAAGGCTTCGCTCACAGCCCGGCGGACCACCCACGACCTGCACGGAGGCGATCCGACATGGCTGGCGTACGCCGTGTACGGCAGTCCCGCAGCGACCGTGCACATCAGCGCATAAAGGAGTAGCACGTGAAGGATCCGGTCTTCGTCATCCACGGCGTCGCCAATCGTGACCGGGACGAGTTCACCGCGGCCGTCTCGGCACTTGCTGCGGCGGCCGGAGTCGACATGGTCCCGGTGCACTGGGGTGACCTGGGTGCGCAGGACCGGTTCATCGACGCCACACTGCCCGTCTACCGCACTGATACGGACACCTTGCGTGACGGCGAGGCACCGGAGCCCGTCATGGCCAAGCACTTTGCCGCTGCCCTGTTAACCGAGACGATCGACGAAGTGCGGCAGCTGTCGCTGCTCGATGCCGCCGTCCGCGAACAGCTGAGCGCAGGGAACGACGCGCAGGACGAGGGGCTGCGAGATAGCGGCCGCGACAAGCTCGATCCCGACGAGATCCTTGAGTACGTGAGGGAGGCGTGGGCCGACACCGAGTGGCTCTGCCGTACCGACGACGCGCAGTTGCTGCTTGAGACCGGGCGCTCTCTGGCACGGTCACTCTTGGATGAAACCGATCCCGACTACGACGACTCGTATCACGGACTGCGCGGCGGAGGAACCGATCTTCACAGCCGCGTCCGTTCCCTGGTGCGGCGTCGGCTGAAGGACCTGGACCGTGTCGCGGGCGCAGCCGTTCAGGCGGTGGGGGCACGGCTGAACCACGCCGTACGCAGCCGGTTCGGGCCCGGCACCACACGCTTCCTCGGCGACGTGCTCGTCTACCAACGCCACCGGGACGCTGTTCACGCCCGCGTACGGCAGGTCATCGACGAAGTACACCCCGAACTCGGGCGTAGCTCCGCCCGACCGGTGCGCATCGTGGCCCACAGCCTGGGTGGCGTCATCGCCGTTGACATGGCCACCGCCACCGCACCCTTGTGGACCGAATCCCTGATCACGTTCGGCTCCCAGGCTGCCTTCTTCCATGTGTGCGATCCCAGAGGAGGGCAACTGACCCCCTACGGAGGCAGCACGCCCGTGCATCTGCCGGCTTCCCTGAACCGCTGGACCAACCTCTGGGAGCCACTGGACATTCTGGCCTTCGCCGCTTCCAAGGTGTTCCAGCTGCACGACGGAACCGCTCCGGTGGACCTCCCCGTAAGCCATCAGGCCAGCACGGGCATGTGGACCCACTCGGCGTACTGGAACCTTCCTCACGTCGCCACAGTCATCGGCGACGTCATGCGTCAGAATCGGCCGCTGGAGAACCAGTGAGCACGTGAAGCCTGACAGAGCGAAACCCTGTTGATCGGGGCAGGGCAGGCAGCAGACACCACCGCTGCAGGCGGCCGCTTGTATCCCTGCCCTGAGCTGACGACGAAGCCACTGACGCGCACGTGGATGAGGGCCGCGAACAGCGTCTTACCAGGAGCGTGAAGGCAGAGCCTTCAATGCTCTGCTGCGTACAGGCTGAACCTCTCTCACCAGGTCATTTTTGGGCACAGTGATGTTTCCGCCACTGGAAGAACCGGTCAGCGGTGTTGGTGATGACGCCGTCGACGCCCCACGACGTCGCGGTCCGCCATTTGCTGTCGCCGTCGACCGTCCACACGAACGTCTGCACACCGGCCGCGTGGAGTCGGCGCACCGCGTCGGGGTGCGCCTTGAGGCTGTTGAAGTTCACCGCGTAGGCGGCCAGGGAGAACTTCCGCGCCGTCGCCACGGGGTCCGCGTCGACCCTGTCCCGGAGCAGGGCCGGCTTGATCTTGTACGGTGAGGCCGCCGCGTGCAGGACGATGTTCTCGTCGAAGGACTGGACCACGGTGCGTTCGGTCATTCCGGACTCGGAGACCAGGCGCAGGACCTGGTCGACCGCCGCGGGCGTCTGCGGCCCCTTGATCTCCAGGAGGAACCGGACCGGAAGCGCCTTGACGGCGGACAGCGCCTGACGCAGCGTCGGGACGTGCCCGCCGCCCTTCACCGTCAGCCGGGACACCTCCTGCGCGGTGAGCTGATCGATGCGGCCGGTTCCGTCGGTCGTGCGGTCCACGGTGGCGTCGTGCATGATGACCGGCTCGCCGTCCTCGGTGACCTGCACATCGGTTTCCACGTAGTCGGCTCCGTGAGCCGCCGCCGCTTGAAAGGAGGCGATCGTGTTCTCCGGCGCGCGCCGCGGAGAGCCGCGGTGCCCGATGACACGGGTGCCGGAGCAGTCGACGGCGGGGCTCTTCTGCGGCGCGTGAGCCGCGGGTGTCCCGGGCGTCCGGCCGGTCAGTGCGGAGACGCACGCGGTCGCGACCGCGGCCGTCGTCACCATGAGTGGCAGCACGTATCTCCGACGCGCTGTCGGACGGGCCGAACCGGGCGTGCCGCGCCGTCCCATGTACGCAATCCCCCCGTGGAAGCCCATTGAGTTGAGCGAAGCGATGAACCCGGCGATCTTACTCGACGGTTCGTGGACGGCCGGTCCGGTTCCAGTGCGGTACGCGAGATGGATCACAGAACGACCGGATGGCGGCGGGTCACAGTGCGGCCGTCGCTCCTGGACACGGCGCCTTTTCGCGCTCTGCGCGCCGATCCGGTTACCGTCCGTTATGAGGGCAAGTTCCCTTATGGTCGTTTTTCGGCTCGCCTTTGTGGCAAGTCTTGTTCCTGTAGCTGGTCCTGGCCCATCGCCGTGCCAGACCCTGGCCCCAGGGCCGCCGCGGTCGCCCTCTCGGCCCGTCCTCGCGGTCCTGCGGCCGGGCCCTGACCGGCAACGGCCGGCCCCTCTGCGGCCGACCCACCGGTCCGCCGTACGAGACGCAGCAGACACGCACGCCTCGTACTACGGCGGGCCCGCCCCTGTCCCCGTCGAAAGGTAGGCGAGCGAACTCTTGTCGGCTGCCACAGTTGCCGCTTCGCGCTTCACCCCCGCCCCCAAGCCCTCCGACGCCACCGTCACCGACCCGGCACTCGTCAAGCGTGCCGTACAGGCCGCCGCGCTCGGCAACGCCATGGAGTGGTTCGACTTCGGTGTCTACAGCTACATCGCGGTCACGCTGGGCAAGGTGTTCTTCCCGTCCGGCAACTCCACCGCGCAGTTGCTGTCCACCTTCGGCGCGTTCGCCGCGGCCTTCCTGGTCCGTCCGCTCGGCGGCATGGTCTTCGGGCCGCTCGGCGACCGCGTCGGGCGGCAGAAGGTGCTCGCCGTCACCATGATCATGATGGCGATCGGCACGTTCTCGATCGGTCTGATCCCGTCCTACGCGGCGATCGGCGTCGGCGCGCCGGTCCTGCTGCTCGTGGCCCGGCTGGTGCAGGGCTTCTCGACCGGTGGCGAGTACGCGGGCGCGTCCACGTTCATCGCCGAGTACGCGCCGGACAAGAGGCGCGGCTTCCTCGGGAGCTGGCTCGAGTTCGGCACGCTCGCCGGTTACATCGGCGGCGCGGGCCTGGTCACCCTGATGACGGCCCTGCTGTCCTCCGAGGACCTGGTGTCCTGGGGCTGGCGGATCCCGTTCCTGATCGCCGGCCCGATGGGCGTCATCGGCCTCTACCTGCGGCTGCGCCTGGAGGAGACCCCCGCCTTCGCGGCCGAGGTGGAGAAGGCCGAGGCCGCCCGGCCCAAGGTGCCGCTGCGCGAGATGATCGCCGGCCAGTGGAAGGCGCTGCTGCTGTGCATGGGGCTGGTGCTCGTCTTCAACGTCACCGACTACATGCTGCTGTCGTACATGCCGAGCTATCTGACCAGTGAGCTGAAGTACGACGAGACGCACGGGCTGCTGGTCGTGCTCGCCGTGATGGCGCTGATGATGATCGTGCAGCCGTTCGTGGGCGCGCTGACCGACCGGGTCGGCCGCCGTCCGGTGATCGCGGCGGGGTGCGCGGGCTTTCTGTTCCTGTCCGTCCCCGCGATCCTGCTGATCCGCCAGGGCAGCCTGCTCGCGGTCGCGCTCGGCATGGGCGCGCTGGGTCTGCTGCTGGTCTGCTTCACGGCTGCCATGCCGTCCGCCCTGCCGGCCCTCTTCCCGACCCGGGTCCGCTACGGCTCGCTGTCGATCGGCTTCAACGTCTCGGTGTCGCTGTTCGGCGGCACGACCCCGCTGGTGGTCACGGCGCTGATCGGCGCGACCGGGAACATGATGATGCCCGCCTACTACATGATGGCGGCGGCCGTGATCGGCGGTGCCGCGGTGTGGTTCATGACCGAGTCGGCGGGCCGCCCGCTGCCGGGTTCGGCACCGTCGCTGGAGCGCGGCGCGAAGCGCTGATCCGGTCCACCTGAGCCGACTCCCGGGTGACGTGCCGCTCGACCGTGCGGCACGTCACCCGACTGGTGGAAATCGGCTGACACGCCACCCTGCCCTGGCTATATTCGTTAGGGAGCCTAGTTAGGTGATCTAACCAGCCATATGAAAGGCATGGTGCATGAGCACAGCGCAACAGCTCTGGGACGACGTCGACGCCTACTTCACGGACCTGCTCGCCCCCGAGGACGAGGCGCTCACCGCGGCCCTGCGGGACAGCGACGACGCGGGACTGCCGCACATCAACGTGGCGCCGAACCAGGGCAAGCTGCTCCAGCTCCTGGCCCGGATCCAGGGCGCCCGCCACATCCTGGAGATCGGCACGCTCGGCGGGTACAGCACGATCTGGCTGGGCCGCGCCCTGCCCGCGGACGGCCGGCTGATCACGCTGGAGTACCAGGCCAAGCACGCGGAGGTCGCCCGCCGGAACCTGGAACGGGCGGGCCTCGCCGGGATCACGGAGGTGCGCGTCGGTCCGGCGCTGGAGTCGCTGCCCAAGCTGGCCGAGGAGCAGCGCGAGCCGTTCGACCTGGTGTTCATCGACGCGGACAAGGTCAACAACGCGCACTACGTCGAGTGGGCGCTGAAGCTGACCCGCCCCGGCAGCCTGATCGTCCTCGACAACGTGGTGCGCGGCGGCCAGGTCACCGACGCGGGCAGCGAGGACCCGAGCGTGCGGGGGACCCGGGCCGCGCTGGAACTGATGGCCTCGAACCCGAAGTTGAGCGCGACGGCGGTGCAGACGGTGGGCAGCAAGGGGCACGACGGGTTCGCGCTGGCCCGGGTGGTGGGCTGACCACCCGGGCGGCCCTCAGGCCTCCTGGTAGAAGCCCACGTTGACGCTGCGCGGGGCGGCGCGGTCCTGGATGACCAGCTCACCGGGGGCGCCCTGCGGGAGCTCGACCGCCCCGCCGTAGGGCAGGGGCTGCGCGGGGTGCCCGGCGAGGGTGAGCAGGACCTCTGAGGAGGGGTCGGGCTGGGAGCCGCGCAGCCAGGTGACCTGCCAGACACCGTCGGGGCCGCACTGGAACTCCAGATGGACGCGGGAGACGAACAGCCAGTCGTCGGGGGTCGCCAGCCGGCACACGGACCTGTCCCGGCCCACCCGCAGCACGGTGCCCGGGTCGCTGGGCGCGTCGGCCATCTGCATGCCGGCCGTCGCCCCGGCGTCCGCCGCGGAAACCGAGGCCATGGTGAGTTCGAGCACGTGCGCTCCTTCTGGTGCGGCGGTTCAAGTGTGCTGCGGTCCGGCCCGATTGGCGTGCCGCGCCGGAATGATAATTCGCCCGATCGCCCCGCCGGGTGACGTCGCGCACAATGAACCCATGACCGAGCGCAAGCCACCTGGTGTCAGCTTCGAGTCGTTCGCCGACAAGCAGATCCGTGACGCCCAGGCACGAGGAGAGTTCTCGAACCTCGCCGGCGCGGGAGAGCCGTCACCGGCCGTCAGTGACACGGCGTACGACGAGCTGTGGTGGATCAAGCGCAAGATGGCCCGCGAGGGGATCTCGGTCCTGCCGCCGACACTGGCCCTGCGCAAGGAGGCGGAGGACACGCTGGCGGCGGCCGCTCAGGCACCGTCGGAGCGGGTGGCACGGCGACTGGTCGAGCAGCTGAACGTGAAGATCCGCGACATGATGTTCAAGCCGCCGCCGGGCCCGCCGCTGGGCCTGAAGCCGTACGACGTGGAGGCGGTCGTCGAGGAGTGGCGTGAACGCCACGGGGGTCGCTCGGGAGCAGGCTGAGCGCCCGGGAGACGGGCCGGGGAAGGCGCAGGCCGACCACAGCGGCCGTCGGGAAGCCGACCACAGCGGCCGTCGAGCCGAGCGGCCGCGGGACCGACGCAGTGACACGGCGAGCGGGGCCGACCCGGAGGTGTCGTCCGGGTCGGCCCCGCTCGCCGGGGGCCGCTCGCACTCCGGGCGGGCCCGCTCGCCGGGGAGTCGCTCACATGTTCAGCAGCCGCTCCGCCGTCGCCCGGTAGTCCCGGAGCGCCAGTCGCAGCTGTTCCGTGTCGCCCGTCGGGTGGGCGGTGTCGCCCGTTTCCTGCCAGGACGCCTTCAGGGTCCGGCGCCGTGAGGACACGGCCTCCGCGAGGCGCGAGGCGACCTCCTGGACCACCTGGTCCGCCTCCTCCACGGCCTCCTTGGGCCGGTCGACGAACCTGCCGACCGCGTGCTGCAACCGCAGCTCGAACTTGTCGCACTCGTCGCGCGGCAGCAGCCGGGGCTCCCGCGAGGAGCCCGCCGCGGACGGCCGGGACTCGCCGGTATCGGGCCGGAACTCCGCCGCCGGCCGGGGCTCACCCGTCCCGGGCCGGTACTCGCCCGCGACCCGGGACTCCCCTGCCTCCGGCCGGAACTCCGCGCCCGACCGGCGCTCACCCGTCTCGGGCCGGAACTCCGCCGCCGATCGGGGCTCTCCGGTGTCGGGCCGACGCCCCGTCGCTTCCGGGCGTTCAGCGGCGCCGCCCGGTGTCCATTCCGTCATCGCCCTCAACTCCCCTTCACATGCTGCCTGTGGAACGCCCACGGCAGACGGGACTGCCCGGCGTTGCCGGCGGCGTGCCGGGGCGTCTTCTCCGTGGGGCCGGCCGACTGCCGGCGCGGGGGTGCCACCAGGTCCTCGAAGAGCGCACGCGCCTCCAGCATGGCTTCGCGCATCTCCTCCGTGTCCGAGCCGTCCGCGGAGACGCCGGTGTCCGGGGCGTGGGCGGCCCGGTGCAGCCGGCGGTAGCCGTGGACGTGATGGGCGTGGTGCACGGACAGCGCGTCGAGCTGCTCCTCGTAGCGCGCGCCGTCCGGGAACCCCCGCACGCCCGCCAGCTCGGCGAGCAGGCGGTCCGCCTCGGCCACCGCCTCACCCGGGGAGTCGACGAAGCGCTCCTGCGCGGCGGTCCAGCGCGCCGCGTACCGTTCGCGCTCGGCCGGCTCCAGCGGGTGCTCGTTCAACGCGCCGTACTTGTTCAGCCGCTCGGTCAGTTCGCGCTCCGCGGCCTTGGTGTCGCCGTCGTGCCGGGCCACGGTCCGCTCGTACTCCGGTCCGAAGCGGCGCTTCAGGCTCCGACCGCCGACCGCGCCCCGGGCCTTCGGGGACACGGCGGCAGCGCCCGCGAGGGCGGCCGCCACGATCACGATCACGATCAGAGCGATGATCCAGCCTGTGGACATGGGTGCCTTCCGGGATTGCCTTCAGGTCTTACGGCCCGGCGGGCCGTCTCCCGCCCGGGTTGCCCGGACGGCCGCGCCCAAACGAGCCGCCCGGCCCCGTGCCGCCGCAAGGCCCGGGAGGGGCGCACGTAATTCGTTTGCGTGCCCCTCCCGGGCCCTTTGGAGAATGTGCCGCATGAGCTGGACCATCGCCCCGGAACCCTTCGACTCCCCGGTCGCCGCCGCGCTGTGGCGGGCGTACTACACGGAGGTCAGCGACCGCTGGTATCTGCTGCACGAGGGGCGTCGCACGGAGCCTGGCGAGCTGGAGCGCGAGATCGCCGCCGACAGGGGCGACTACCTGGCGCCGCCCGGCGGTGTGCTGCTGGTGGCCCGTCATGACGGCCGCCCGGCGGGCATGGCGGGCGTACGCCTGATGGATCCGGCGACTGCCGAGCTCAAGCGGGTCTTCGTGCACCCGGACGTGCGTGGCAAGGGCGGCGCCCCGCTCCTGGTGACCGCCGCCGAGGACGCGGCCCGCGCACTGGGCGCCGGACGGATGGTGCTCGACACCCGCAACGATCTGGTGGAGGCCCGCGCCCTGTACGCGCGTCTGGGATACGAGGAGACAGCGCCGTACAACGACAACGACTACGCCGAGCACTGGTTCGCCAAGCAGCTGACCTGAGCAAGCCGCCCTAGACGGCCCGGCCGAGCTGTCGCGGCGTCGTCGAGCCGTTGTGCGGGCGTTCCGCGTCCGAGCCGCACAGTTCCGCGTTCAGTTCCTGGACCAGCTTGATCAGGTCGGTCGGACGGTCGGGGCCCCACCAGTCGCCGAGCAGTTCGGCCAGGGACTCCTCACGCGCCTCGGCGAGACGGTCGGCGACCTCGCGCCCCTGTTCGGTCAGCACCAGGTCGAGCCCTTCGCGCACGCCGAGGCGCCGCTCCTCCACCTGCCGCGCGGCGGCGATGATGACGGGCAGCGGAACCGAGCTGCGCTCCGCGAGCAGCGCCGGCTCGGCCCAGCCGTGCTTCTTGATCCGCAGCAGCAGCCAACTCGTCGCGGGCAGCAGGTCGTACCCGGCCCGCCTGGTGATCTTCTCGTAGATCTGCCGGCGGCCCTCCCGGGAGCCGAGCAGGGACAGCGCGCGACCGGCCTCCTCGTACGACGAGCGGTGCACCGGGTTGCTCGCCAGGGTCTCCGACACGTCCGGTGCCGTGACCGAGCCGCGCAGCTTGTCCTCGCGCAGGAACCAGGCCAGGACGAAGCCGAGCAGGGCGACCGGGGCCGCGTAGAGGAAGACGTCGGTGATGGAGGAGGAGAACGCGTGCAGCACGGAGGGCCGGACGGTGGGCGGCAGGGCCGCGATTCCGCGCGGGTCGGCCTTCAGGGCGGCCGGGGTGACGCCCGGCGGGAGCGGATGCCCGGCGAGCGCGGCCACGAGCTTGTCGGCGAGGCGGCCCGCGAAGATCGTGCCGAAGACGGCCACACCGAACGAGGCGCCGATGGAGCGGAAGAAGGTGGCGCCGGAGGTGGCGACGCCCAGGTCCTCGTAGGCGACGGCGTTCTGCACGATCAGCACCAGCACCTGCATGACGAGGCCGAGGCCGAGGCCGAAGACGAAGAAGTAGCCGCTCATCTCCGCGGTGCTGCTGTTCTCGGTGAGCCGGTGCAGCAGGAGCAAACCGATGGTGGTGACGGCGGTGCCCGCGATCGGGAACACCTTCCAGCGGCCGGTGCGGCTGACGATCTGGCCGGAGGCGGTGGAGGACAGCAGCATGCCGGCCACCATCGGCAGCATGTGCACACCGGACAGGGTGGGGCTGATGCCGTGGACGATCTGCAGGAACGTCGGCAGGTACGTCATCGCGCCGAACATCGCGAAGCCGACGATGAAGCTGATGACGGCGGAGAGCGTGAAGGTGCGGACGCGGAAGAGCTTCAGCGGAAGGACGGGTTCGGCGGCACGGCGTTCGACGAGGAGGAACGCCACGAGCAGCACGGCACCGAGGGCGGCCAGGCCGGCGATCTGCGGTGAGCCCCAGGCCCAGGTGGTGCCGCCGAGCGAGGCGACGAGGACCAGGCAGGTGGCGACGGAGGCGATGAGGAGGGTGCCGAGGTAGTCGATGACGTGCCGTTCGGCCTTCCGTGGGATGTGCAGGGCCGTGGCGATCACGGCGAGGGCGACCGCACCGACGGGCAGGTTGACGTAGAAGACCCAGCGCCAGCTGAGGTGCTGGGTGAACAGGCCGCCGAGCAGCGGGCCGAGGACGCTGGTCGCACCGAAGACGGCACCGAAGAGGCCCTGGTAACGGCCCCGTTCCCGGGGCGGGACGATGTCGCCGACGATCGCCATCGACAGCACGATGAGCCCACCGCCGCCGAGCCCCTGCAGGGCGCGGAACCCGATCAGCTCGGGCATGTTGCGCGCCATGCCGCACAGCGCGGAGCCGATCAGGAAGAGCACGATCGCGGCCTGGAACAGCTTCTTGCGCCCGTACTGGTCGCCGAGCTTGCCCCACAGGGGCGTGGCCGCGGTGGAGGCGAGCAGATAGGCGGTGACCACCCAGGACAGATGCTCCAGACCGCCGAGGTCGCTGACGATGGTGGGCAGCGCGGTGGAGACGATCGTCTGGTCGAGGGCGGCCAGCAGCATGCCGAGCAGCAGTGCGCCGATGGACACGAGGACGCCGCCGTGCACGCCGTCGTCGCCGGGCGCGTGGCGTGCGGCGACGGAGCCGCCGGTGCCCGCACCGGTCCCGGTACCGGGTATGGCCCCTTCCGTGGGACGCGTGTCCTCCCCCGCCGCCCTGCCCTGGGTGTCATCGGTCATGAAGGCCTCCCGTGGACGGTCGTACGACCTCCGTGCGCTGTCGTCCATCGTGCACTCTCATCGTGGTGGGTGTGACCTGTTATGGCCTGTTGAGTCCTGATGGGAGGGAGGAATTCCGGGGGCTGCCGGGAGATTCCGTGAGGGAGATCTGCATAATTTCTGGAATTCGGCGGGGAGGGGACCCACGCGTGAACGGACCGAACGGACGGGCCTGTCCGGAGTGCGCGGCACCGCGACGAGGGGACGGCACACCGTCGTGCGGATGCACCCGGCGGGCGGCCGAGGCACTCCAGGAGGCGCGCACGGCGGAGGCGGCAGCGGCGGAGGACTTCGATCCGCTGCGCATCAGGCCGTATGTGGAGCTGGGGGACGAGACGGTACGGCTGGGCGCGGTACCGGACGAGCCGGACGCGACGGTGCGGCTGGGCGCCGTACCGGACGAGCCGGACGCGACGGTGCGGTCGGCTGCCGTACCGGACGTGACGACGGCTCTGCCGGCCGTGCCCGACGTGGAGGACCGGGCGGCCGCCGTGCCCGCGGACGCCGAGCCGCGGCCCCGGCGCCTGCGGCGCACCGTCCTGCTGGCCACCGGGGGTGCGATGGTCGCGGTCGTGGCGGCGGCGGGTTACGCGAGCGGGCTGTTCTCCTACGACCCTCCGAAGCGGGACGGTGCGTTGCCGCAGGAGATACGGGCGAGCGTGCCGGAGGCGTCGTCGCCGGCCGGTACGTCGGTGCCGGCCGCAACGGTGTCCGCGGCGGCGCCCCGGCCGAGCAGGAAGCCGTCGCCGAGTACGAGCCCGTCTCCGTCGCCGTCACCGTCGAGCCCGTCCCCCACGCCGTCCACGTCGCCGACCCCTAGCGGCACACCGACGACCGCACCGCCCACCACAACGGCGTCCCCGGGCACGCACGCCCAGCCCCGGCACAGCGCCTCCGCCCTGCGCACCGGCGACGAGGGCCCGGAGGTCAGGGAACTGCAGCTTCGCCTGCGTCAACTGGGCCTGTACCTGGGCCCCGCGAACGGCACCTACGACGCCCAGGTGGAGAGCGCGGTCCGCAACTACCAGACCAGCCGGGGCATCACACAGGACGAGCCGGGGGTGTACGGCGCGGCAACGAGAGCAAGGCTGGAATCGGAGACGACGCGGCCGTAGTCCACGGCTTCCGCCGCGAGGCCGGGCCCCGTCGTCGGAACTGCGGCGCGCGAGCGGACCGTCAGGCGAGGTGGAGCCGTATCGTGCCGTCCCCGGCGGTGTCCACCCGCACCCCGGTCAGGTCCGGCACCAGCGCGTCCGGTCCGTGCAGCCCCGCGCGGGGGCCGACCCCCACCACCCGCATCCCCGCGGCGCGTCCCGCCGCGATGCCCGCACCCGAGTCCTCGAAGACCACGCAGTCCTCCGGGGCCACGCCCAGGTCCGCGGCGCCTTTCAGGAAGCCCTCGGGGTCGGGCTTGCTCACACCGACCGACTCGGCGGTGATCCGTACCGGCGGCAGTTCCAGACCCGCCGCCGCCATCCGCGCGGTCGACAGGGCCACGTCGGCCGAGGTCACGAGCGCGTGCGGCAGCCCCCGCAGCGAGTGCAGGAACTCCCGGGCCCCGGGGATCGCCACGACTCCGTCCATGTCCGAGGTCTCCTCGGCGAGCATGCGGGCGTTGTCCGCCAGGTTCTGCTCGACGGGCCGGTCGGGCAGCAGCAGCGCCATCGAGGCGTGACCCTGCCGGCCGTGCACCACCTTCATCACCTCGTCGCCGTCCAGACCTTGCCGGTCGGCCCAGCGGCGCCAGATCCGCTCCACGACGGCGTCGGAGTTGACGAGGGTGCCGTCCATGTCCAGCAGGAGGGCGCGGGCGGTGAGCACGGTGGTGGCCGTCATCGGCAACTCCAAGACACGGCGGAGGGGCCGCACGTGCGGGCCCCGCGGGGACAAGGCGGCCCCGCCCGCCGGTCAGGGGAAACGGACGGGAGCCACTTTGTTCCTCCACGGTACAAAACCGTGCGGGATCCCGCCAGCGCTCCCACGAAGACGTCACCAGCCGTTCGCCGCCCGGCCACCCCCGCCGGGCCCGTCGACGTCACCGGGCCACGGCCTCGTACAGGCTCCACGCCCCGAGCGCCAGCATCACCAGCGCCGCGATCTTCGTGATCAGTCCCAGCGGCACCCGCTTCATCAGCGCCTTGCCGCCCACGATGCCGAGCCCCGCGACCGCCCACAGCCCCAGGACCGCGCCGAGGCCCACGGACAGCGGGTCGTCGTAGCGGGCCGCGAGGTTCGCCGTCATGATCTGGGTCAGGTCGCCGAACTCCGCGACCAGGATGAGCATGAAGCCCGTTCCGGCCACCTTCCAGAAGGACTGGTCCTCCGGCTTGCGGATCTCCTCCTCGTCGTCCCCCTTCTTCAGCAGCAGCATCGCCGCGCCGCCCAGGAAGAGCACACCCGTCAGCGCGTGCACGAGCCGCTGCGGCAGCAGGGTCAGCGCGCTGCCCGCCGCGACGGCGAGCACGACGTGCAGCGTGAAGGCGGCGGCGACGCCCGCGAAGACGTAGGAGGCGCGGTACCGAGTGCCGAGGACGAGTCCGGCGAGGGCCGTCTTGTCCGGCAGTTCGGCCAGGAAGATGACGCCGAAGACGAGCGCCAGGACGGTGATGCTGATCAAGGTTCCTCAATCGGTCGGGGCCGCCCCACCGAGAGTGCTGTGAACGCTTCGACACCTCGGCACGGCAGCACACGGATCGCCCACTGCCGTACGGCACGGGCGTGCACTGCTTGCCGAAGGTCTCGCTGGCCGACCCCTGACCGAGGTCCGCCTCCGGGCGCCGGCTCAGCGGAACTGAGCAGTGTGTCGACGGTCCGGCGAAGAGCTACTCCCCTTCTGCGCCGACCATCGTACGGGACGGGACAACCCACACCAAAGGACGCCGGTCACACCGCCGACTCCGCCACACCCCTTGTCGTGTCATGTTCGCGTCATTAGCTTCTTACCAAACACACACCTGGAGGCAACACGCCCCCGCGAGCATTCCCTCGCTCGCACCTCAACACCCCCACACGACAAGGAAGTTGGCATGTCCAAGGTCTACGCGCGTCGACGCGTCAGCATACTCGCCGCTCTTACCGGCCTCATAGCCTCCGTCGGCCTGTTCAACGGTCCGACCGCCTCCGCCGCACTCCCCACCCCGGTCAGCGCCGCCACCGCCCGCAGCTACCTCGCCACGCTCACGGTGGCCACCGAGAACCGCACCGGCTACAGCCGCGACCTCTTCCCGACCTGGATCACCATCAGCGGCACCTGCAACACACGCGAGTACATCCTCAAGCGCGACGGCTCCAACGTCGTCACCGACTCCTCCTGCGCCGCCACCAGCGGCAGCTGGTACTCCCCGTACGACGGTGCGACCTGGTACGCCGCCTCCGACGTCGACATCGACCACCTGGTCCCGCTCGCCGAGGCCTGGGACTCCGGCGCGAGCAAGTGGACGACGTCCCAGCGCCAGGCCTTCGCCAACGACATCACCCGTCCGCAGCTGCTCGCCGTCACCGACAACGTCAACCAGGCCAAGGGCGACCAGGACCCGGCCACCTGGGTTCCGTCCCGTTCGTCGTACGTCTGCACCTACGTCCGCGCCTGGGTGCAGGTGAAGTACTACTACGACCTCTCCGTCGACTCCGCCGAGAAGAGCGCGCTGCAGAACTACCTCGCGAGCTGCTGAGCCGCCTCGCGGGTCCCGAGCCCGGCCGGCCCGCCGACGCGCCCGGGACCGCGGAGCCACCACCCCGCCCCCGGCCGCGCCGCGCGGGCGGCCCGTGGTTCGGCGAACGGTCGGAACTGACGTACTGTCAAAAAACCATCTCTCGCCTGCGGTTGGAGTGACGCGATCGCGACAGGATGCGAAACGGATCAGCCATCGACCGGATGTTGAACTTGCAAGTATTGATTAGGGCTGCCTAACCTGTGGGCTCACTCGGTTTCCGTCCCCCAGACCGGTCCGTTCGCGGACCGAACCAGACCGAAGGAGCCCCCCCACATGACCGCACGCCTCAACCGGGCCCAGCCCTACGCCCTCGGACTGTTCCGCATCGTCGTCGGCCTGCTCTTCGCCTGCCACGGCGCCGCCTCGCTGTTCGGCGTCCTCGGCGGCGTTGCGGGCACCAACGGCGGCACCGTCCCGACCGGGACCTGGCCCTTCTGGTACGCCGCGATGATCCAACTGGTCGCCGGTGCCCTGATCCTGGTCGGCCTCGGCACCCGGGGTGCCGCGGTCATAGCGTCCGGCTCGATGGCCTACGCGTACTTCGACGTGCACCAGTCCCACGCCCTGTGGCCCATCCAGAACGGCGGCGAACTGCCGGTGCTGTTCTGCTGGGCCTTCCTCCTGCTGGTCTTCACCGGCTCGGGGGCGCTCGGCCTGGACCGCCTGTTCGCCTCCCGGTCGGCGGCCGCCGAGAAGGAGCGGGCTTCGGAGCCCGTCGCGGCCTGATCGAGTTCCGTACGGACGGCGGCGCCCGCTTGCGGGCGCCGTCGGCGTGTCCGGCCTGTCCGGCTCGTCGGCGTGTCCGGCGTGTACCGCGACCGCTTCGGGTGTCGTCCAACGGGTGCGGGCGACTGTCTCACCAGCCCCCTACGCACCGCTAGTCACACCCGCCGCGTACGCTGTACGGCTGTCGAAGGCCGCCGGCTGCCGCTCCCCCGCCACATCGCGGCACATGGTCGCCGTTGGGGAGTCGTACGGGGAGTTCCGGTGATGGAGAGCGTGGGGTCGCTGGCCGGTGGCCCCTGGATCTACCCCGTGGTGGCCGTGTCTGTCCTGCTGGACGTCTTCCTGCCGCTGCTGCCGAGCGGCGTGCTGGTGATCACGGCGGCCACGGCGGCGGCCGCCGGTTCGGCCGTCGCGCGGACACCGGACATCGTCGGGCTCACGTTGTGCGCGGCCACGGCGTCGGTCCTCGGCGACCTGGTGGCGTACGGCCTGGCCTGGCGCGGCGGTGAGCGTCTGGACCGCGCCATCGCCCGCTCCCGCCGCCTGAGGCACGCACAGGAACGCCTCGGTGCGGCACTCGCGCGCGGCGGCGGTGCGCTGGTGATCGTCGCCCGGTTCGCGCCCGCGGGACGCTCACTCGTCTCGCTCGGCGCGGGCGCCGCCCACCGGCGCGCCCGCGAGTTCCTGCCCTGGTCGGCGCTGGCGGGCATCACCTGGGCCGTCTACAGCGTGGCCCTCGGCTACCTGGGCGCCCAGTGGCTGGGCGCGAGCTGGCTGGCGACCGGTGTCTCGGTCGCGGCCCTGTTCGCGGCGGCGCGGGCGCGGCCCACCTCATGCGCGGCCCGGCGTCGTCGAAGTAGCCTGCCGGGGCTGCCCGCCACGTACCTCCAGGCCGGCGAGCAGCTCCGCGGTCGCCTCGGCGACCGCGTCCACCGCGCGCTCGAACGCCTCGCGGTTGTGGGCGGCCGGGGCGCGGAACCCGGAGACCTTGCGCACGAACTGGAGCGCGGCGGCGCGGATCTCCTCCTCGGTGGCCTCTTCGGGCAGGGCAGGCGGGCGGAGCGTCTTGATGCTGCGGCACATGACTCCAGTGTGGCCTGCTCGCCCCGCGGGGCGAGGAGGGTTTCCGCTTCCGTCGGCCTCAGACCGCGTGCGTCTTGGCCAGCAGCTCCAGGACCTCGGCCGTCGTGCCGGACTCGCCCAGGCGCGGAAAGATCCACTCGAGGCTGTTCCGGTGCGCCTCCGGGGAGGCGTCGGCCATGGCGTCGGTGGCGAGCGTGACGTGGTAGCCGTGCTCGTACGCGGCCCTTGCGGTGGACTCCACGCCGATGCTGGTGGCGATGCCGGTCAGCACGATCTGGGTGACGCCGCGGCGGCGCAGCTGGACGTCGAGATCGGTGCCGTGGAAGGCGCCCCAGTTGTGCTTGGTGACGTGGATGTCGCCCGGGTGGCCGGCGAGTTCGTCGACGACGAGGTCCCAGCCCTCTGAGAAGGCGCGGGCGCCGCGCTGCTGGTCGGTGCGTCCGGGGACGGCGTCGGAGCCGTCGGCGGCGAAGGAGACCCGGACCAGGACCACCGGCAGGTTCCGGGCCCGGAACGCGTCCGCGAGCTCGACGGTGCGGGCGACCACCTCCGAGCCGGTGTGGGGCTGGGTGGGCATCCCCACGATGCCGTTCTGGAGGTCGATCACGACGAGGGCGGTGCGCGGGTCGAGCGTGGTGAGAGCCATGGTCAGGCCTTTCGCGTGGCGGGGGTGAATGCGGACAGGGAGCGGTCGAGGGGGGCCACCGGCACGAGCAGGACGGATCCCGCCGCTCCCGCCGTCATGAACGGAGTTACGGCATCACGGCTGGGTCAGCCGTTCCAGCAGGGAGAGCGCGGCGAGGACGGTCTGCCGCTCCCCCTCGCTGTAGCGGTCCTGCAGGGCGCGGGCGAGCCACTCCTGCCGGGCCTGTCGGTCGCCCTCGACGCGCTCCCGGCCGGCCTCGGTGAGGGTGACCAACTGGCGGCGGCCGTCGTCGGGGTCGGGGCTGCGCCGGATCAGGCCGTGCTGTTCGAGGACGGCGAGGGTGGCGGCCATCGACTGCGGCCTCACACCCTCGGCGGACGCCAGGGTGCTCGCGGTGGCGGCACCGCCCTTACCGACCAGGGTGAGCGCGGACACCTGGGAGGGTGTGAGGTCGTCGTCCCCGGCCACCTCACGTATACGTCGCCGCAGTCGGCTGACGACCACCCGCAGGTCACGCGCCGCACGGGCGGCGGACTCGGAGACGCCTTCCGGGTTGTGGTCCATGGGCCTCACGTTAGATCCGCCAGGTAGGACTGTCCAGTTTCAACTGAGCAGGTCTGCCTGAAGATTGGAGGGGAGCCACATCCCGGGCCGGCGCGTGATCAACGAGACGGACGTCCGTTCGAGTGAACCGAGGGAAGAGGGTCGCCCCCGAAAATCGAACAGGCGTAGCATTGGCCTGTGGCTGCGAGCTATGAGTTTCCGAGTGACCTCCTGGCCGGCCAGGAGGAATTGCATCAGGTCCGGGCAGAGCTCCTGGCCCTGCTGAAGCGGCTGCCGTGGTCGGTGGAACCGCTGGACGGATTCAGCGACGACACCGGCTGGCGCAAGGTGGAGCGCCCCGCCTCCCCGGGCTGGACCCAGGACGAACAGGCGGAGGTGGAAAAGCTTCGCCGACGCGAGCGGGAACTCGCGGTGTTCGTCTCCTGCCACCGCTTCTGGAACGAGGTGGCGGCCGAGGACAGGATGGACGCGCGGACGCGCCTGAAGCACGTGCACGAGGACGAGAGGAACGAGCAGAAGGAGAACTGAAACGCGAAGACCCCGGCGGGAGCGGCCGGGGTCTTCGGGTTTCACGTGACGGGAGCCGCAGGCGGCGCTGTACGGCCGCCCACCCGTCAACCACCTCAACGGCTCGGTGCGCTGACCGGATCCGACTTCACGGCACGCGCGCTCGGCGCCGGTGTCACCGATAGTCCTCCGGGTGGCCCTGCATCCAAGCATTGATCTTGTCGCGCGTGCCGGTGAGCAGGCTCTGGTGCTTCTTGAGGTTCTCGAAGGACCTGTCGTCGCCCAGTCCGGCCCGCAGTTTCGCGATCCACGCGAGGGGTTCCTCGAAGTGTTCAGGCCCCTGACGGTCAGCCTTCATCGCCTCGTCGAGACTGCTCAGCTCATCGAGCACGCGCCCCAGGAAGTACTCGCAGTTCCCCGGGGTCGTGCACCCGTCGTTGTAGGTGGCCTGAAGCCGGGCGAACACGTCACGGACCTTCTCCACACTCGGTGCCGGTTCCACCGTGCTCGGGGCGGACGGCTCCTGGGTCGCGGGGGACGACGACGCCTGCCGGACAGCACGGGCGGGCGACTCCTCGCTGGACGTCGCACCTGGGCTGCTGGAGCAGGAGAGCAACAATGACGCCAGGACCACGACGATCGTCGAGCCGCCGAAAGCCTGCCGCGCGCGCATGCCGATCATGCCGCGTACGACTCCTTGACGGGCTCCCTGGTTGTGCTGCCTGTCAAAAGTGCGCTGCGATTCGTCATCCGGGAGCAGCGGCGCTCGGTCCTCTCACTTGCCGCTTCGAAGCCGTACCACTCGTACTGCAGCGCCCGGCCGGTGACGGCGGCGATGCACTCGAAGTCCCGGTACCGGCGCAGGAGGGTCGGCGAAGCCCGCTTCGGAATACCCCTGGGGGGTATTCCGTTCAGTGGAGCAAAGACCTGAGCGTGCGAGGGGAAACGAGCGATGGACCACAGCGCACATGAGCACGTGCACGAGCATCACGATCACCATGCACCCGGCACCTCCTGGCGCACGGCCGCACAAGCCACGCTGCACTGCCTGACCGGCTGCGCCATCGGCGAAGTCCTCGGCATGGTCATCGGCACCGCCGCCGGCCTGCACAACGCGGCCACCGTCGTCATCTCGATAGCGCTGGCCTTCGTCTTCGGCTACGCACTCACCATGCGCGGCGTGCTGCGCGCCGGGCTGCCGCTCCGGCAGGCGCTCAAGGTCGCGCTGGCCGCGGACACCGTGTCCATCGCCGTGATGGAACTGATCGACAACACCGTCATGGTGGGCGTGCCCGGGGCCATGGACGCCGGTCTCGGACAGATCCTCTTCTGGGCTTCGCTCGGCCTTTCCCTGGCCCTGGCCTTCGTACTGACCACCCCGGTCAACCGGTGGATGATCGGCCGCGGCAAGGGCCACGCCGTCGTCCACGCCTACCACTGACCCCTCGCCCGACACGGAAGAGCCCCGGAAGTGGCCTGCACAGGCACTTCCGGGGCTCTGCCGCGATCATCCGGTGGGCGCGGACGGTTTCGAACCGCCGACATCCTGCTTGTAAGGCAGGCGCTCTACCACTGAGCTACGCACCCGAGACGAGTCGACAGCCTACATTGCCGAAGGGGATGCCTCGCAAACCCGTACCGGGGGATATCCCCACCCCCGATCCGGGAGCACGCCGGATGCCGTCGAGAGCCGTGGCTTCGTACCGTCGAAGCACTTCGGCGTTGAGGGCATCCGGCCCTCCGGCTCTCAGGGGGAACATCATGGCTCGTACGACGGTGCTCGCGCGGCGCACCCGGGTGGTCGCCGTGGCGGGGATCGCCGCCGTGCTCATCGGCACAGTCGCCGCCTGCGGGAACGAGGCCCGCGACGACCCGCACCCGGACCACGCGGCCTTCGCGCTGCACGGCCGTACGCTCACCGTGGACTCCGACGACTCGGCGTTGGAGATCGTCCCGGCCGATGTGGACAAGGTGCAGGTCACCCGTTGGTTCCGCGGGACGGTCGTGGTGGGTGGGGATCCGCGTGTGACCTGGGCCATGAAGGGCGACCGGCTCGTGCTGCGGCTGAAGTGCTCGGGGATCGTCGCGGACTGTTCCGCGCGGCATCGGATCGAGGTGCCGCGCGGGGTCGCCGTCACGGTGGAGGACGGTGACGGGAGCGTGCGGGCGGAGGGCTTCGCCGCGGCGCTGGACATCCGGACGCGGGACGGGTCGGTGCGGGTGAGCGATTCCACGGGACCGCTGGCGCTCGCCAGCGACGACGGATCGGTGCGCGCGACAGGTGTACGGTCGCGGCGTGTGCGGGCGACCACGAACGACGGGTCGGTGAGCCTGGAGTTCCGTGACGTGCCCGACCGGGTGGAGTCGAGCAGCCACGACGGGTCGGTCGCCATCGCGCTGCCGCACAGCACGTACCGCGTGTCGACGCGCTCCGCCGACGGCTCCGTCCATGTGTCCGTCCCGACGGAGTCGAAGAGTTCCCACCTGATCGACGCCCGGACCCGTGACGGGTCGGTCAGCGTACGGGCGGCGGGCTGAGCCGGCCGTCACCGGCACGGCACGTCGTCGCGGGTACCGCGGCCATGAGTCCGGCCGCACCGCGAACCGACCGGCCCGTGTGTTCGTCCTCTACCGGTGGGAGAATGACACCGGGCAGGGTGGATCACGGTACGGGAGAGGGATGTGACGGCGACACCACGGCAGGAGTCCGACCGCGTCGCTCGGTCCGTCCCCGGAGTCCTCCTCCTCCCTCTTCTCGTCGCCCTCGTCCTCCCCGCCGCCTTCGCCTCGGGCGGTACCCGGCGGTGGTTCGGGGGGCGGGGCGAGGCTCAGCGGGCCGAGGCGCAGGGGGCCAAGGACGCGGCCGCCGAAGCGTTCTACGAGCTGGACACCGCTCAGCGGGATGTTCGGATCTCCGTCGAGACGATCACCGCCGTGGACGACTCCCCGGCCGCCCGCCGTGCCCTCACCGACTTCGAGGCGCTCGGGCGGCGGATCGACGAGGTCAGTCACCGGTACATCCAGGCCGTGGACGCGCATGATCTCGACCGGGTGGATCTGGAGGCCTCCGCCGCTTCCCGGGCCCGGGCGGATCTCACCGCCGCCAAGGACGAGCTGGTCCGGGTCAAGCAGGAGCTGGATCGATTCGCCCAGGGTCTGGGGCCGCTGCTCGGCAAGGCCGAGACCCAACTGGCCCGTCTCGCCCCGGCCGTGGAGCGCGCCCGGCAGGCGCTGCTCGCCGCCAGCAACGCCCTGGACGGGGTACGGGGTTCCGGGCTGAAGGCCGACGACCTGGCCGCCCGGCTGGCCGCTCTCGGCCCGGAGCTGACCAGGCTGAACCAGGGCGCGGGGCAGCACGGGGTGCAGCAGACGCTGGAGCGTGCCGAGCGGGTCACGCGGGAGGCGGCGGCGGTTCGGGCCGAGGCCGAGCGGCTGCCGGAGAAGGCGGCCGAGATCGACCGTCGGTTGGTGTCGCTGCGCACCCGGGCAGAGGCGCTGACCACGCGGGCCGGGCAGGTCGAGCCCGTGCTGAGCGAGCTGCGGCGCAGGTTCGCGGCGGCCTGCTGGCAGGATCTCCAGCACGTGCCGGAGCAGGCCGTCGAGAACGTACGGCGGGCGGAGCTCGAATTGCGGCAGGCGCAGGGCGCGCGTGACGCACAGCGCTGGGCGGACGCCACCACGCTGCTGTCGACCGTACGGGCGCTGCTGAACACCACCGACGAGGCCGTGTCGGCCGCCGGGGAGCGCCTGCGGCGGCTCAACGCCGTGCAGAAGGATCCGGAGCAGGAGATCGAGCGCACCCGGTTCGCGATCCGGGACGCGCAGCGGCTGGCGATGGCGGGCCGTACGACGCCCGATCCGCGGCACGCCCGCCCGCTCGACGACTCGGTGGCGCGGTTGGAGCGCGCGATCGCCACCTTGGAGGGCCGCCACCCGGACTACTGGCACTTCCTGACGGAGACCGAGGCGGTGCGGCAGGCGGTCGCCCAGGTCGTGGCGCGGATCCGGGAGGAGCGGGGAACCGGCCACTGACCCGGCCCCCGCCCCGGAGGACCACCGGTCAGGTGCGGTAGGCGTAGTAGTACGCGTTCGGGTAGGAGGCGATGAGGCTCGCCACCGACCTGCGGAGGGTGTTGTTGGAGTGGTACGTCACGTACGGGACGCCGCCGCTCTTGTAGGTGACGATCATCGTGTGGTCCTTGGACCCGTCCCGGTCGAAGTCCATCTGGAGCACGTCGCCGACTTCGAGCTGGTAGACGTTGGCGAGCGGCTTGGTCCGCTTGGAGTTCTGGGCGAACCAGGACCACTCGTTGACGCCGACGAACGAGTCCGACTGGATGTCGGCGTTGCCGAACCACTTCGTGTAGTCGTACACGTAGCCGGGAACGTGCTTCCAGCCGCCCGCCTTCAGGGACTGGCTGACGAAGTTGGTGCAGTCGCCGCCCGCGCCGTGCCCGTTGTAGTCCGGGTAGTCCTTGTTGTAGACCTTCCAGTACTTCTCGGCGTAGGCCGCCATGGCCTTGTAGTTGTAGGCGGTGCCGGTCTTCGGGACGGCGACCGGGTTGCGGGTCGTGGCCGCGCGCGGGGCGTTCGGCATGCCGCCGTCGTCCGCGGTGGCGGGCGCCTTGACGGACGGCTTGGACAGCGTGTTCACCGCCATGCCCGCGTCGGTGTCGCGGATGCCGGTCAGCTGCCAGGTGCCCTGCCGGTCGGCCTGGAACGTCAGCTGGTGGTGGGCCTGGAAGCCGGTGGTCTTCGGCCCGTTGTCGGCCTTCTCGTACGTCAGGGTGGTGGTCTCGGTGACGTCGACCGTGGCGTGCCGGCCCTTCACCCGTGTCCGGTCCAGCGAGACCGTGGTGTCGGACTTGCTGTACTTCTCGCCGAGCGCGGCGAGGCGGGACTTGCGGCCGCGCAGCGTGGACAGGGCGGTGTCCTCCTGGTGCGACAGCGTGGACGACAGGCGTACGTCGCCGGAGAAGCGGGCCGCCAGGGGCTTGCCCCGTCCGCTGTCGCTCTTGTCGACCAGGGCGTCCGTACGGTCGGTGAAGACCGCGTCCGCCAGCCGCTGGAAGGTGGCCCTGGTCCCCGGGTCCACCGTGGGTTCCGCGACGCTCGCCGCGTTCGCGCCCCAGTTGGGCAGCAGTGCGGCGCCGGCGACGACCGATGCGGCGGCCGCGGTGACTATGGTCGCGCGGCGCCGCTTACGGCTCAATCTTCTTGATTTCAATGATGTTCCCCTCTAACACCGGTACTCCGATACCGGGGGCCGCATCTTCGCACGCCGTGTGTGGCTTGTGTGAAGGGGGTGGTCCAAGTGGCTTGGCGGAGCGCCCGGTTGTCACTGCACGACGGCCGACCAGTCCGGCGACTGCCCCGGGTCAAGGGTGCGGAGCCGCTCGAGGGTGGCGGGCTTCTGCACGTCCAGCCAGTCGGTCAGCTCCTTGAACGACACGCACTTGACGCCGTCCTTCGTGCAGACGTTCTTGACGACCTGGTCGATGGCCTTCATGTAGATGTCGCCGTTCCAGTTCTCGAAGTGGTTTCCGATGAACAGGGGCGCCCGGCTGCCGTAGTAGACGCGGTTGAAGCCGGCCATGTAGGAGTCGACGGTCTGCTGCTCCCACTGGGGGTACTTCGCGGGGTCGCCTTTGGTCTCGCCCTTGGACTGGTTGTAGAGGAAGTTGAAGTCCATCGACAGGCCCTGGTATTTGCCGCCCTCGTAGGGGAGCATCTGCAGCGGGAAGTCCCAGATGCCGTTCTTCCTCGTCGGCCATATCTGGAAGTCGCCCGGGGAGCTGGCGTCGTAGCGCCAGCCGTAGCTCTTGATGGCCTTCAGCAGGTTCGGCTGGCCCTCCAGGCAGGGTGCGCGGCCGCCGATGACCTCCCTCTGGAAGTCGAAGGGCAGCGGAGCGATGTTCTTGGAGCCGGTGTTGGTCTTCCAGTTCTGCACGAAGGAGTAGAACTGGTCGATCTCGCTCTTCCACTCCTCCACGCTCCAGTCGCCGCCGCCCTTGGCGCCGCAGAAGTGGCCGTTGAAGTGGGTGCCGATCTCGTTGCCCTGGTCGTACGCCAGGCGCAGTTGCTCCACGGTGTCGCGGATGTGCTCGTCGGTGGCGTAGTCGATCGCCGCGGAGCCCACCGGGTGCTGCGGCGGGTGGTAGAGGTCCTTCTTGCTCTTGGGCAGCAGGTAGATGCCCGTGAGGAAGAAGGTCATGTGGGCGTTGTACTGCTCGGCCATCTCCCGGTAGTGGGAGAAGAGGTGGTCGTCGCCCTCCAGTGCGCCGTCCCAGGAGAAGACGACGAACTGGGGTGGTTTCTCCCCGGGTTTGAGCGGTTTGGGCTTCAACTGGTCTTTCTGCGGTCCGGTGTACGAGGTGGAGCCGTCACCGATGATCTTCGTCTTGCCGTCCCACTTGGGCTCCGTGGTGGGCCGGGGAGTGAATCCTCTGCCGATGCTCTTGCCGACGTCCGCCGTGGCGGTCGCCGCGGTGCTGTCCGGCCGGGACACCGCCAGGAAGGTCACCGTCACCGATGCGACGGCGAGGAGGGCCGCCAGCGTCATGAAGCTCGGGCGGCTCTTCCACTGCTCGATGCGGGACGAGCGAGGGCGGCGGCGACGGCCGTTTCTCGTGGTCATGGGCGGCTCGTTCTCCGAGGAGGAAGGTGGGGGGTTGCATGCTCGGCCGGTGGCGTCAGCCGAGCGGTCCAATGGCCGCGGACCAGATGCCGTAGGGGGCGCCGTCGTTCGGCGTGCCGGCGACTCCCTTCAGCGGCAGTGGTTCGAGGCTCTTGGACAGGTCCATGCGGTAGGCGACCACCGCGGTGGACACGGACCGGGCCGTGCCCACGTACCAAGAGGCCGTGTCGTCCTGGGTGGTTCCGGCCTTCCCGGCGACCTGCGCGGAGGCGTCCCCCGCGCCCGGGTGGGCGGCGCGGAAGGAATCCGTGAGCGCCTCGGTGACCTCCCCGGCCACCTGGGCACCCACCGCGCGGCGGGACTTCGGGACGTTCAGGGACACCGTGGCGCCGTTGCGGGTGACGCGTCGCACCGAGTACGGCTCGGTGTGCGTGCCGCCCGCGGCGAACGTGGTGTATCCGCTCGCCATCCGGATCGCGCTCGGCGTGGAGTTGCCCAGGGACAGCGCGGGCACCTGTGGTCCCATGCTGTCGGACAGCAGCCCGGCCGCCTCCGCCGTCTCGCGCACCTTGTCCAGGCCGATGTCCATACCGAGTTGCATGAACGGCGTGTTCACCGACCGGGCGAGGGCCTCGTGCAGGGTGATGTGCGCGTACGACTTGTTTCCGTCGTTGTGGGCGGAGACCTTCTTGCCGCTGCGGTCCCAGTACGGCCCCTCGGGGGTGGTGACGGGGATGTTGTCACGGCCGTCGTAGACCGACTCCGGGGTGACCGGGGTCGCGGGCCCGCCGCGCGTCTTGTGGACGCCGTGTTCGAGGCCGGCGGCGTAGACGAACGGCAAGAAGGCCGAACCGGCGGGGACGGTGGCCGCGTTGGACTCGTTGTAGCCCTGGGTGCGGTGGTCGGGGCCGCCGTAGACGGCCAGGATCCGGCCGTCGGTGCTCACCGAGGCGGCGCCGAAGTGGGCGGTCGGCGCGGTGTCCGGGTGGTCCTTCCGCGCCTGTTTGCGGGCCTTGTTGACGGCGTCGGTGAGCGCGCTCTCCCGCTTGCGGTCGAAGGTGGTGTAGATCTGGTAGCCACCCAGGTCGAACTGCTGGTCGGAGATGTGCGCGGCCTTCTTGGCGTAACTCGACGCCAGCTCCACCAGGTAGTCGCTCTGCTGACCGGTGTCGTAGAGCGGGTTCTGCTTGAGCGGCTCGGGGAAGGTCGTGTACTTGGCCCGCTCGGCCTTCGACAGCTTGCCGATCTTCACCATGCGGTCGAGGATCCACTTCCAGCGTTCGACGGCCCGGTGGTGGTTGGCCTCGCCGAGGGTGGGGTCGTAGAGGCCGGCGCCCTTGAGCAGGGAGGCGAGGAAGGCGGCCTGGCCGGCGTTGAGCTGGCTCACGTCCTTGCCGTAATAGGCCTGGGAGGCGCGCTGGATGCCGTAGGTGCCGCGGCCGAACCAGCTGGTGTTGAGGTATCCCTCGAGGATTTTGTCCTTGCTCATCCTGTTGTCGAGCTTGAGGGCGATCATGGCCTCGGTGAATTTGCGGCCGATGGTCTGGTTCTGCGTCAGATAGACGTTTTTCACATACTGCTGGGTGATGGTGGAACCGCCTTCGGTGTCACCCTCGCCGACCGTCTTCCACAGCGCGCGGGTGATGCCTTTGGCGGATATGCCGGGGTCGGAGTAGAAGCTCTCGTTCTCCGCCGCCAGCACCGCCCAGCGGACCTGCTCGGGTATGTCCTTCAGCGGCATGGCCTGACGCTGCACCCAGCCGGTGCGGGCCATGGGCGTGCCGTCGGACCAGAAGTAGACGTTGTCCTGCTGGGTGGCGTACGAGTTGAGGTTGTCCGGTATGTCGGTGACGGCGTACGCGACGACCAGGAACACGCTGCTCAGACCGAAAGAGGTGAGCACGGCGCCGAGCCACTGCCGCCATGAGGGCATCCAGCGGCGCCAGCCGACGCGGCCGGGCCGCGGATAGACGGGCCTGAGTTTGCGGGCGTACGGGGCGAGCCGTCGGGCGTACGGGGTCAACCGCTGGGCGTACGGGGCCAGTTTGCGGACGTACGGCGTCAGGTACGAGGTGACACGAGTGAGGGCGGAGGGGCGTGCGGCCTTGCGCCGCGCGCTGCGAGACTTGGGCGCCTCCGGCGGGCGGGGCATCCGCAGTTGCATGGTCTCGTCCGGCGCCACGGGCCTGACGGCCTTCAACTGCATGGTCTCGTCCGGAGCCGGGACCGCTACGGCCTTCAACTGCATGGTCTCGTCCGGCGCGAGGGGCCTGACGTCCTTCAACTGCGCGGTCCGGTCGGTCGTCACGGGTTCGGCGGCCCTCAACTGCGCGGCGCCGTCGGCGTCGGAAGGTGCCCCGGCCTTCAACTGCATGGTGACGTCCGGGTCGAACGGCGCCTGCGACGGGTCGTCGGCCCCGGTGCGGCGGTCCGTACGACGGTCCGGACGGCCGCCGTCCTGGCTAGCCACGGCCCGCCCCGGTGTGCGGACGGCCCTGGGACGGCCTGTCACCTGTTCGATGCCATGCCTCGGTCACGACTGCGTCTCCCTCCGCACTCGGAATTGCACGCGCGGGTAGATGCAGCGGCCGGACATGCGGCAGCGAGCCCCCCTCCCCGACACTGCGGCTCATCGCGGCTTCCTTAAATTAGCAGCGACCTTTGTGATGTCCTCGATCAGGTACCGGCCAGTACGTGGTCACGGAGAGAATATTAAGGAGATCTCGGGGAGATCGTGCGGCATTCACAAAGCGGTGCGGGGAGCCGGAAGTCCTGTGATCGCCGGTGAGCGACCGTTAATCTGTGCGCATGCCACGCTATGAGTACCGCTGCCGTACCTGCGGCGACACGTTCGAACTGAGCCGTCCGATGGCGGAGTCCTCCGCCCCCGCGAACTGCCCGCAGGGCCACGACGACACGGTGAAGCTGCTGTCCACCGTGGCGGTGGGCGGCACGGCCTCCGCCCCGGCGCCGGCCCCGAGGGCGGGTGGCGGCTCGGGGGCGGCTGCTGCGGCGGTGGTTGCTGCGGCTGAAGCCCCGTCAGGGGCGGCTGTACCGGCTGAGATACCGTCAGCACCGGCTGCCGCGGGCCGAGACGCCGTCAACGGCGGGTTCGCGGGCCGAGACGCCGTCAACGGCGGGTTCGCGGGCCGAGACGCCGTCAGCGGCGGCGGGCCAGGGTCAGGCCGTCCGCGATCGACAGCATCACGCTGTCCACCCGTCCGTCCGCCTTCACATGGGCGTTGAAGTCCCTGATCGCCCCGGCGGGCCCGGTGGCGTCCGGGTCCGTCACGCCGCCGTGGAAGAAGACGTTGTCGACCACCAGCAGGCCGCCGGGGCGCATCCGGGGCACCAGTTCGTCCCAGTAGGCGGTGTAGTTGTCCTTGTCCGCGTCGATGAACGCCATGTCGATGTGCGGCTCGGACGGCAGCCCCCGCAGCGTCTCCAGCGCGGGGGCGATCCGCAGCTCGATCCGGTCGGCCACGCCCGCCTTCTCCCACGCCTCCCGCGCGTGCCGCGTCCACTCCTCGGAGACGTCGCAGGTCAGCAGCTTCCCGCAGGGCGGCAGCGCCTGCGCCATGGACAGCGCCGACAGCCCGGTGAAGGTCCCTACCTCGACGATCCGGCGCGCCCCGGTCAGCCGCACCAGGAAGGCCAAAAGCGGCCCCTGCTCCTCGGCGACCTGCTTGCCGGCCACCAGCGGCAGCTGCGTGTGCGTGACCTCGACGAGCATCCGCTGCACGGGGTCGAGCGGCGGGTTGTGGCCGAGCATGTACCCGTACAGCTCGTCCGTCAGCGGCGTCCCGTTCCCCCTGGCCACCCGGCCCTCCTCTGACTCGGCCCCCGCAACCCCGGGGGCTCCCGGCTCCCCTCCACCGTAGCCTCGAAGGCCCCCGTGCCGGGACCGGTCATGCCTCCCTGGTCGCCTTCAGGAACTCCCGCAGGATCCGCTCCCCGGCCACCACGCCCCGCTCCGGCAACGCACCGATCCCGGGGGCCGTCCAGCCGGAGTCGGCCAGTTCGCCGTGGCCCGGGCGCCAGCCGCGGTCCGCGGCGAGCAGCAGGTCGGCGTCGAGCAGCGAGTCCCCGGCAGCCAGCGTGAGCGTCGCGCCGGTGCGGCGGGCGACCTCGCGCACGCCCGCGCTCTTGGTGAGCGGCCCCGGCACGGCGTAGATCTTGCGGCCCTGCAGCGACACCGTCCAGCCACGGTTCTCCGCCCAGACGGCCAGTTCCTTCACCCACTCCTCGGGCAGCAGCTCCCGCTCGACGACGAGGTAGGCGAACAGGTCCTCCGCGACCCGGTGCTTGCGCACCCAGGCGGGGTCGGCGGTGGCCGTCAGATGCTCGCGCACCTCGGCCAGCGGCGCGCACTCGTCCGCCAGCCGGGCCAGCACCGCGGCGTGCCAGTCGTGGTCCGTGACGCCGTCGACGAGCAGATGGCCGCCGTTCGCGCAGATCGCGTACGCCGGGGTGGGGCCAGGCAGGTTGATGCGCTGGTACTGCTTGCGGGTGCGGGTGGTGGTCGGTACGAACACCGCCCGGTCGCCGAGGTCGGTGAGCAGCCCGGCCGCGGTCTCGGTCATGTACGACAGCGGCCTGCTCTCGTGGACCTCCACGCACAGCAGCCGGGGCGCCCGCGCGTCCGGCATGGTCAGTGCGAGCGCCGCGGAGGAGTAGATCAGGGTGCGGTCGAGGTCGCTGGCGACCAGTACGGGGCTCATCCGGCCACCGCCTTGCCGTCGGCGCCCGTCGCACCCCGCGTGTACCGGGGGTGGATCAGCCCCACGCAGGTGTACGGCAGCCCCTCGACCTCCTCCACCGGCACGCCCCGCTGGGCGGCCAGCAGGCGCACATGGTCGAGGTCGGCGCCGGCCCCGGCGCGCGCCAGGATCTTCCACGGCACCCGGCGCAGCAGCACGCGCGTGGTCTCGCCGACGCCCGGCTTGACCAGGTTCACGTCGTGGATGCCGTACTCCTCGCTGATGCGCTCCACGGCCGCCCAGCCCTCCCAGGTCGGCGTACGGTCACCGGCCAGCAGTTCCTTGGCCTGGAGATCGACCGCCTCCTCGACCTCGGTGAAGCGGGCCGAGACGGCGTCGAGGAAGGCCACCGAGACATCGGCTCCCGCCAGCTCGCGGTAGAACTTGGCGCCGTGGTAGTCGTGCGGGCCGATCAGGTCGGTGCGCAGCACCGTGCGCGAGATCAGGCCGGAGACCGTGGAGTTGAGGCAGGCGGAGGGGATGAGGAAGTCCTCCCGGGTGCCGTACGTCCGTACGCACGAGCCCGGGTCGGCGAGCACCGCGATCTCCGGGTCGAAGCCGGTGATGCCGTCGGACTTCTCGAACTCCCTGATGGCCTCGGCGAGTTCACGGGCGATGGCGCCCTTTCCGGTCCAGCCGTCGACGAAGACGACGTCGCCGGGGTCGTACCGGTCGGCGAGGTAGCGCAGGGCGTTGGCGTCGATGCCGCGGCCGCGCACGATGGACACCGCGTAGTGCGGCAGGTCGAGGCCGTGCCGGTGCCGGGCCCAGCGGCGCATGAGGACCCCGACGGGGGTGCCGGCGCGGGCCAGGGAGACCAGGACGGGCCGTGGCATGGGGGTCCCCCCACTCGAGCGAAGTCGAGAGTGGGGGAGCTCGGCGAGGATCGTCTCGGTGACCACGCCGACGGCCTGCGCCAGACGGGCGGCCGAGGCATCGAGCGCCGCGTGGAACAGCTCCTGGTACTGCTCGCTCGGCTGGTACTCCACCGGCAGCGACTCCGCGTAGTGCGCGCCGCCGCGCTGGATGGCCTCCTCGCGCTCCTCGGTCGGCGCCTCGAGGGTGACGTCCGAGAGGTCCTGGAGCAGCCAGCCGACCTCGTCGGGCGCGTACGAGGAGAAGGCGGGGCCGCGGAGGGGCTCGGGCAGCATGGCGGAACTTTCTGACGAGGCGGCGACGGGCGGGGGCGGCGCGGGGACGTAGGCGGGGACCACCGCGAGCAGGACGTGCGGGGTGTGCGCGGCGAGCCGGTCCAGGAGCCCGCCGGGGGCGTGCAGTCGGGGGGTGTCGGCCGCCGAGTCCACGACCGCGACGACGGCGTCGAAGCCGGCGCCCGCGACGTTGTACGCGTACCGCTCGCCGGGGCCGTCGGCCGGGTCGTCGTGCGCGGGGAACACGATGCGGGTGCGTATCGCGTAGCCGGGGTCGTCGACCGCGAGGACGGGCGAACGGGTGGTGGTGGAGTAGCGGACCTCGGCGGGCACCGTCTCCTCCAGCTCGCGGGCGAGCCTGAGCGGCGCGTACATCAGCTCCTCGAAGCCGAGTACGAGGACGCGGCGGGCGCCCGCGGGCAGTGCCCGGGCGAGCCGCGCCGCCATCGAGGGCAGTGCGCGCTCGAGGCGGGAGCGGTGCTCGGGGGTGAAACCGTGCCGTCCGCCGTCCGGCAGCCCGTGGGGCCAGCCGAGGTCGATGCGGGTGATCGTCCCGTGGGCCTCTTCTGGGCGCACGGACGTCTCGTGCCGGGCGACCAGCTCCTGCCCCTTCTCCAGGACGCCCTCGGGCAGCTTCACCGTGCCCGAGGCCGCGGCCACCAGGTCCACCCGGGCGCCGATCTGCTGGGCGAAGTCCTTGAGCCGGCCCAGATCGGCGGGCGAGCGCAGGTCGACCAGGGCGACGACGACGTACCGCTCGCGCGGGTACCGCTCGTGCAGGTCGCGGATCGTGTTCATGACGGTGTTGCCGGTGGAGAACTCGTCGTCGACCAGGACGAGCGGGCCGTCGCCCGCCAGCAGCGCCGGGTCTTCCGGGAGCAGCAGGTGCGAGGTGGCGTGGGAGTGGGACTCCTCGAAACCGCCGGCGCGGGCGACACCCTCGACGGGGCGGCGGGTGGAGTGCAGACAGGGCACCGGGCCGAGGCCGTCCGCGACGGAGTGGCCGAGTCCGGTGGCCGTCTCCGCGTATCCGAGGACGACCGCTCGGCCCGCTTCCTCCTCCCCCAGCAGGTCCCGCACCCGCCGGCCGAGCGCCACCCCGTGGTCGTGGACGACTGACGGCAACTGCGGGACGTGTTTGCCCAGCACGTTGGAGACGAGCAGGTGGGCCCGCTTGGGGTTGCGGCGCAGCGCGAGCCCCAGCATTTGCGTCAACCGCTCGTCGCCGACGAGTTCGACCCCGAGCCGCTCGGCGACCCAGGTCCCGGACCAGACCACGTTCTTCATCGATTCCTTCACGGCGGTCACTGCGGCAGCCCGGCTGCCAGCAGCTCGACGAAGCCGACGTTCTCGTTGGCGACGCCGAAGACCTCGGCGCGCCGCAGGGTGCGCTCGGCCCAGGCGCGGTGCGGCTTCACCTCGTTCATCTTGTTGGTGTAGGCCGAGCGCAGGACGCCGCCGCCGAGTCGCTCGGGCCGCAGGATGTCCTGGGCGTCGCTGTACTCCTCGTGGCTGACGACCGACAGCGCGTGCACGGGCATCACGTGCGAGGGGTGGATGCAGGTCTTGCCGAGCAGGCCGTTGGCGCGGTCGAGGGAGATCTCGCGCAGCAGCCCGTCCATGTCGTGCTCGATCAGCGTCTCGCGCAGTTCCTCGACGTGGCCCTCGAGGAAGGGGCTGCGGCGCAACTGCGGTTTGAACATGCGCTCCTGGACCCGGAAGTACTCCCAGACGGGCCCGGTCACCGTGAACCCGGTGCCGTCGGCGCGGCCGAGGACGTTGACGACGTCGGCGATCACGGAGGCGACGATCTGGACGTCGTAGGCGGTCATGTCGGGGGCCCGGCGCAGGCCGTACGAGGAGCAGAAGTCGGTGACGCCGAGGCGCAGCGCGAGGACGCGGTCGCGCCACTTGTCGACCGTGCGGAAGATGCCGTCCAGGGTCTCCCGGCGCGACTCCAGGTAGAGCAGGTCGGGCGACTCCAGGACGGGCATGGCGAACAGGCGCCGCCCGCTCGCCGTCTCGGCCGCGGTGAGCGCCTCCAGGAAGGGGACGCCGCGTTCCTCGGTGAACTTGGGCAGCACGAAGCCGGACAGCAGCCGGACGGCCGGGCCGAGCCGGGCGACCAGGTCCGGGATCTGCTCCGGGGCTCGGACGCGGACGAAGAGGAGCGGCAGTTCTGCGTCCCCGCCCGATGCGAGGTCGGTGAACTGCCGGACCAGGTTCTCCTCCGCGGGCACGACGTCCGCGTCGTCGATGGAGTCCTCCAGGCACAGCACCATGGAGACGACACCGCGGGCCGCCTGCTTGACCACGTCGTCGGCCAGGTGCGGGCGGGTAGCCGGACTGTAGAGGGTGGCGCCGAGGGCCGCCGCGAGAACGGGGGCCGGCGAGTCGGCGGTGAAGACGGCCGGCTCGCGATAGAAGAGACGCTTCCGCTCCTCAGGGGCGACGTGCCCGAAATGACGCATATGACTCCCCCGTGATGCAGGACTGCCCGGAAAGACGTGGCCGGTAATAGTACGTACAACTCCGTGTCATGGGTTCCCCTCAGGCATGAAGTTCAGGTAACTCGGCCATGTCGACGACCGTGCGGAGAACATGCGGACGGATGGCCCCCGCGTTGTCGTGACCAGGACGGAGAGGGCAGGATGACGGGCATGACGCACGCGATGCTGAAGGGGTCGAACGTACTGCTCGAGGCCACGGCGGTACGGGCGGTGCTGCGCTGGGCGCCGGGGCAGGGCGTGCCCGAGGTCGACGCCTCGGCGCTGCTGCTGGGTTCCGACGGTCGTGTGCGGTCCGACGAGGACTTCGTCTTCTACAACCAGCCCCGGCATCCGTCCGGGAAGGTCCGGCTGCTCGGGAAGAAACGGGAGACGGACGGGCTGACCGACACCATCCAGACGGACCTGGCGGGCGTCGAGCCGGGGGTGGGGCGGATCCTGCTGGTCGCCTCGGCGGACGACGTCACGTTCGACCGGGTGCGAGGGCTGCGGATCCTGCTGTACGACGCGGAGGTCTCCGAGGGGGAGCCGCTGGCGTACTTCGACGTGAAGCCGGAGACGGGCGCGGAGACGGCGCTGATCTGCGGGGAGCTGTACCGGCGAGGGGAGAACTGGAAGTTCCGGGCGCTGGGTGAGGGATACACCAACGGGCTGAAGGGCCTCGCGAACGACTTCGGCATCTCGGTGGACGAGTCGGAGGAGGCGGCGGCGTCGGGTCCCACGGCGGCGGCGTCGGGTCCCACGGCGGAGGCGCCGGTTTCCGCGCCCGAGGTGCCCGTTTCCGCGCCCGAGGTGCCGGTTTCCGCGTCGGAGGGGTCGGTGCCGTTGCCGCCGGAGCGGCCGGTGGGGGCGCCTGCGGCGTACGGGTATCCGGCGGAGGCGGGCACTGCGGCTGTGGCTGCGCCTGCGACTGCGTCGGCGCAGCCCGCGTACGGGTATCCGCAGCCGGCGTACGGGTATCCGCAGACTGCGCCGGTGCCCGCGTACGGGTATCCGCAGACGGCTGTGCCGGTGCCGGACCCCGACTTCAAGCTGCCGCCGCAGGGGCCGCAGTTCATCGGGCGCCAGGGGTAGACGCACGCACCCGGTGGCTTCGGTTGCCGGGGGTCGGCCCGCAACCGGGGCCCCCACGCCGTCAGGGCTCTGGAGGAGGCGCGAATGCCCGCAGCCGGGGCGGCTACGCCTTGGTCTTGTAGCCGCGGCCCCACTGCAGGCCCCAGCCGTACAGGCGGTCCAGCTCCGCCTGGAAGCCGTAGACGAACCTCACCTCTCGGCGGACGATGAGCTCGCCCTTGACGTTCTCGATGAGGACGACCGCGCAGGAGCGGGCCTGGGGGTGGCGTTCGTCGAGGCCGATCTCGATGCGGGGGCCGCTGCTCGGGTAGAGCGTGACGTGGGCGTGGGTACGGTCGAACGCCGGCGTCTGGTCGTAGATGTAGACGAAGATCAGCAGCCGCTTGAAGTCGTCCCGGTGGTCGAGGTTGACGAAGATCGTCTCACCGGATCCGGAGCCGAACCGGTCGTCGCCGCTCAGCTTGATGTACGGCGGGTCGTTGAGCTCCCCGTAGAAGCTGCCCAGCGGCTGCACCACGCCCTTCGTGCCGTCGCTCAGCTCGTACAGGCACCCCAGGTCGAGGTCGACGTTGACCATGCTCTGGGTGTGCGCCTGCACGACCTCGGGGGTGAAGAACCGCAGCGGGTTGCGGAGCAGGCTGCCGCGCTCGGGGCCGCCTATGTCGGACGTCCGCATGCGCCACGACAGGTTGATGCGCAGGTTGCCGCTCGCCGCGCCCTGCTTGGTGAGCGAGACCCGGTGGTGCCGCTTGGTCAGTTCGATCGCGTTGGTCGCCGCGCTGCCCGAGTCGAAATCCGTCGCCCGCGCGCGCCACACACCGTCCCAGAAACCCATGCCCGCCCCCTGCACCTACACGTCCCACCGGTTCCACAGCCGCGGGGCGGCCGCCGAGGACGCCTCCTCGCGACCGCCCCGCACAGAGCGTTCCTCACCCCGCGTCCCATCACACCCCGGACGAGACCTCAGTCTTCTCGTCCGAGGCCGTCGCTTTTCCCTCGGCCGCGGCGAGCGCTCGGTTGCGGCGCACGGAGGACCAGAAGGACGCTGCGATCAGGACGACACCGACGAGGCCGGTGACCACCTCGTTGATCTCGTACTGGATGGTGACGAGGAGGATCACGGCGAGCGCGCCGATCGCGTAGTGGGCGCCGTGCTCCAGGTAGACGTAGTCGTCGAGGGTGCCCTGGCGGACCAGGTAGACCGTCAGCGACCGCACGTACATCGCGCCGATGCCGAGGCCGAGCGCCATCAGGACGATGTCGTTGGTGATGGCGAACGCGCCGATCACGCCGTCGAAGGAGAAGGACGCGTCCAGGACCTCCAGGTAGAGGAACATGAAGAACGCGGCCTGGCCGGCCAGGAGCACCGCCGAGCGCGGCTTGCCGCTGCGGGCGGCCTCTTCCTCCTCCTCGTGCTCGCGCTCCTCCTCTTCCTCGAGCTTGTCCTCGAAGTAACCGGAGAGACCGCCGACGATCATGTAGGTGATCAGACCGGCGATACCCGAGATGAGCACCGTCTGCGCCTTGTCGACGTGCGCGCCGCCGTGCTGGTGGGCGTGGGCCGCGAAGGTCATGGAGGCGATCAGCAGGACGATCAGCGAGATGCAGACCGACAGCATGTCGACCTTGCCGAGCTTGGCGAGCGGACGCTCGATCCAGCGCAGCCACTGGATGTCCCGGTCCTCGAAGATGAAGTCGAGGAAGATCATCAGCAGGAACATACCGCCGAACGCCGCGATCGCCGGGTGGGCGTCGGTGACGAGCTGCTGGTACTGGTCCTTGTCCGTCAGCGCGAGGTTGACGGCGTCTATGGGGTTCTTCTTCGCGGTGACGGCGACGATGACGACGGGGAAGACCAGTCGCATGCCGAAGACCGCGATCAGCACGCCGACCGTGAGGAAGATCTTCTGCCAGAAGGCGTTCATCTTCTTCAGGATTCCGGCGTTGACCACCGCGTTGTCGAAGGACAGCGAGATCTCGAGGATGGAGAGGATCGCCACGATGCCGAAGGCGGTCCACCCCCCATAGAGGACCGCCAGGGCCAAGCCGACCGCGGTGACCACGAACGACCAGCCGAAGGTTTTCAGAAGCACTGGCTACCCAATCCGTATGTGTACGGGGCTACCCGTCGCCGTACCCGGCTTTACCCAACATTGACCACAGAGTCTAGAGGGGTCCCGGTCCAGACGGGACATGTGGTCAAGCCGGACCGGAACATCGCAGGTCCGGGAGGGCAAAGGCCTGGAGGCGCACCAAGCGGAGAGCCCCTTTACGAAACGTTCACTCCGAAGTCGAGAGCGATGCCGCGCAGGCCGGACGCGTACCCCTGACCCACGGCGCGGAACTTCCATTCGCCGCTGTGGCGGTAGACCTCGCCGAAGATCATGGCCGTTTCGGAGGAGGCGTCCTCGCTGAGGTCGTAGCGGGCGAGCTCCTGGCCGTCGGCCTGGTTGACGACACGGATGAAGGCGTTGCTGACCTGGCCGAACGTCTGACCGCGCTCGTCGGCGAGGTGGATGGAGACCGGGAAGACGATCTTGTCACACTGGGGCGGGACCTTGGAGAGGTCCACCAGGATGCTCTCGTCGTCGCCCTCACCCTCACCGGTGAGGTTGTCGCCGGTGTGTTCGACGGAGCCGTCGGGGCTCTTGAGCTGGTTGTAGAAGACGAACCACTCGTCACCGAGAACCCGACCGCCGCTGCACAGCAGTGCGCTGGCATCGAGGTCGAAGGGGGCCCCGGTGGTGGAGCGCGCGTCCCAGCCGAGCCCGATCATCACCTGCGTGAGATTCGGCGCGGCCTTGGACAGGGAGACGTTGCCTCCCTTGGCGAGCGTGACGCCCATGATCCTGATCCTCCCCGGTACGTGGTTGCCCCGGGGGCGAAAACCCCCGGTGGCCGGGGGCTGGTCCCCCGGTCGCGGGGGTTCCTCCCCCGGTGTCCGGGGTGGTGCCCCGGCGTTGAGGCCGGCCCCGGTGCCAGGGCTCGGCCCCGGTGCCAGGGCTTCACCCCGTTGCTTGGGCTCGGACCCACTGATGGGTCGGCCCCACTTGGGGGGTCGGCCCCGGCGATGGGGTCGATCCCGGCGATGGGGGCTTCTTCCCCGGCTGGTCGGGGGCCCCGGTGGTCCTGGTTTCTCCCCCGGTGGCCGAAGTGGAAACCTCGGCGGCCGGAGGCTTGGTGCCGCGCGGGCGGAGTCGTCGAGGCCGGGGGCACGCCGACGTTCCCCGAGGCGCACCCGGCCCTCCGCCCAGCTGACGGCTCCCCGCACCGTCCGCGCCGGACGGTGCGGAGGAGTCCGTGGGCTGGTGCGCTCGGCTCAGACGTTGACGCCGAAGTCCTGGGCGATGCCCCGCAGGCCCGAGGCGTAGCCCTGGCCGATGGCACGGAACTTCCACTCGGTGCCATGGCGGTACAGCTCGCCGAACACCATGGCGGTCTCCGTGGACGCGTCCTCGCTCAGGTCGTACCGCGCGATCTCCTGCTGGTTGGCCTGGTTCACCACGCGGATGAAGGCGTTGCGCACCTGGCCGAAGGACTGCTGTCGGTTCTCGGCGTCGTAGATCGAGACCGGGAAGACGATCTTGTCGACGTCGGCCGGCACTCCGGCGAGGTTGACCTTGATCACCTCGTCGTCGCCCTCGCCCTCACCCGTGAGGTTGTCACCCGTGTGCTCGACGGAGCCGTCTGGGCTCTTGAGGTTGTTGAAGAACACGAAGTGCTGGTCGCTGGCCACCTTGCCCGACGAGTTCAGCAGCAGAGCGCTGGCGTCCAGGTCGAAGTCGGTGCCGGTGGTGGTGCGGACGTCCCAGCCGAGTCCCACGAGGACCGCGGTCAGGCCGGGGGCCTCCTTGGTCAGCGATACGTTGCCGCCCTTGCTGAGGCTGACTCCCACGAGTCCCTCCAATGGTGTCCAGGGGCGGGGAGCCCCGTCGTGCGATGTACCGGATCAACGAGTCGATCCTAGTGACGGGTTCCCACACCCCACAGGCCTTGGAACCGAAGTAAGCCGAAGGGGCGCGCCCCTCGGGCGGACCCTTCGACACGGGATCACAGGGTGTCGAGCGCCTTCACGTACTCGTTCAGGTCACGCGCGTCCGGCAGGCCGTTGACGACGGTCCACCGCACGACGCCCTCCTTGTCGATGATGAAGGTCCCGCGCACCGCGCAACCCTTGTCCTCGTCGAAGACGCCGTAGGCGCGCGAAATGTTGCCGTGCGGCCAGAAGTCGGACAGCAGCGGGTACTCCAGGCCCTCCTGCTCGGCGAAGACGCGCAGGGTGTGGATGGAGTCGTTGGAGACGGCGAGCAGCTGGGTGTCGTCGTTGACGAACCTCGGCAGGTTGTCGCGCAGCGCGCACAGCTCGCCGGTGCACACCCCGGTGAAGGCGAACGGGTAGAAGAGCAGCACGACATTCTTCTGACCGCGGAAGTCGGAGAGCTTCACGGCCCTGCCGTGATTGTCCTTGAGCTCGAAGTCGGGGGCCTTGTCGCCGACCTGGATCGCCATGGTCCTGCTTCCCTTTCGACGGGACGGTTGAGGCAGGACCACCCTACGCAGCGACCGGGGCACGCTCACGGACGGGCTGGGCGAAACCAGCCCGTCCTGGGGGTGCCCCCTGCTCGAAGAGCTTGGGGGAGATTGAGGACGAGGCCGCTTGGGCCGATGGGGGTCTGGGGGCGCAGCCCCCAGCTGCGGCCACCCAGACGGGGGCACCGCTCAGCGCACGGCACCCCGGCGGAGCGTCACCGCTTGGACTTCGCGGCCTTCGGCGTCACCAGACGCGAGCCGCTCCAGTCCTTGCCCACACTGACGCTCTTGGACGCCGACAGACCCGCCGTCGTCGCGGCCTCCGAGATGTCGCTGGGCTCCACATAGCCCGTTCGGCCGGTCTTCGGCGTGAGGAGCAGGATCGAGCCGCCTTCTTCGACGTACGTGGTGGCGTCCACCAGCGCATCCGTCAGGTCGCCGTCCTCGTCGCGGAACCACAGCACCACGGCATCGGCAACGTCGTCGTAGTCCTCGTCCACGAGCTCGCTGCCGACAACTTCCTCGATGGCCTCGCGAAGCTCCTGGTCGACATCGTCGTCGTAGCCGATCTCCTGGACCACCTGCTCGGGCTGGAACCCCAGCCTCACGGCAGGGTTCGTCCGCTCCTCCGCGTGGTCCGCGGTCGCGCTCACGGGTTGCCTCCTGATCATGTGTTGGTGAGTATCTCAGCCACGCGCGTACGCGAAGCATTGGCCGTAGTCCACACGGGCGGGGCGGATCGCGCAAGTACCCGGCGGTTCAGACCGCCGAAACGGTGACGATCCCGGCCGTGTCGCCGCAACTCCAGGCACCGTATCGCGCCGCGAGGTGACCTACACCACACCGTTCTGCCCGGTTTGCGCATTCCGGAATCATCCGCGGGTACGAGTCCCGAATGACTTTGCGGGGCGCGTCACGGCCTGGGCGTATCGTTGCGTTTTGATCGGGCCCGCCCCTGAACATCCGGTCCGCCGCCGTGGTTACCTCGCGGTAGAGATGACGTTTCGCTTCCCCGAGGTACACGATGGGGACCGGTGCAGGCACAGGAAAAAGTGGCCCTCTGACAGGTAAGGAACAGCGTGGCTTCCGGATCCGATCGCAATCCGATCATCATTGGCGGCCTTCCGAGTCAGGTTCCTGACTTCGATCCCGAGGAAACCCAGGAGTGGCTCGACTCGCTCGACGCCGCCGTGGACCAGCGCGGCCGCGAGCGGGCCCGCTACCTGATGCTCCGTCTGATCGAGCGGGCCCGTGAGCGGCGCGTGGCCGTGCCCGAGATGCGCAGCACGGACTACGTCAACACCATCGCGACCAAGGACGAGCCGTTCTTCCCCGGCAACGAGGAGATCGAGCGCAAGATCCTCAACGCCACCCGGTGGAACGCCGCCGTCATGGTCTCTCGCGCCCAGCGCCCGGGCATCGGGGTCGGCGGCCACATCGCCACCTTCGCCTCCTCCGCCTCGCTGTACGACGTGGGCTTCAACCACTTCTTCCGCGGCAAGGACGAGGGCGACGGCGGCGACCAGGTCTTCTTCCAGGGGCACGCCTCCCCGGGCATCTACGCCCGCGCGTACCTCCTGGACCGGCTCACCGAGCAGCACCTGGACGGCTTCCGCCAGGAGAAGTCCAAGTCCCCGTACGGCCTCTCCAGCTACCCGCACCCGCGCTCGATGCCGGACTTCTGGGAGTTCCCGACGGTCTCCATGGGCCTCGGCCCGATCGGCGCGATCTACCAGGCGCGGATGAACCGCTACATGGAGGCGCGCGGCATCGCCGACACCTCCAAGTCGCACGTGTGGGCGTTCCTGGGCGACGGCGAGATGGACGAGCCCGAGTCGCTCGGACAGCTGAGCATCGCCGCCCGCGAGGGCCTCGACAACCTGACCTTCGTCGTCAACTGCAACCTGCAGCGCCTGGACGGCCCGGTGCGGGGCAACGGCAAGATCATCCAGGAGCTGGAGTCGGTCTTCCGTGGCGCCGGCTGGAACGTGATCAAGCTCATCTGGGACCGCTCCTGGGACCCGCTGCTGGCCCAGGACCGGGACGGCGTGCTGGTCAACAAGATGAACACGACGCCCGACGGCCAGTTCCAGACGTACGCCACCGAGTCCGGCGCGTACATCCGCGAGCACTTCTTCGGCGACGACCTGCGGCTGCGCGCGATGGTCGAGAACATGACCGACGACCAGATCCTGCACCTGGGCCGCGGCGGTCACGACCACCGCAAGATCTACGCCGCGTTCTCCGCGGCGAAGGCCCACAAGGGCCAGCCGACGGTGATCCTTGCCAAGACGATCAAGGGCTGGACGCTGGGACCGAACTTCGAGGGCCGCAACGCCACCCACCAGATGAAGAAGCTGACGGTCACCGACCTCAAGCACTTCCGGGACCGCCTGCACCTGCCGATCTCCGACAAGGAGCTGGAGTCCGGCGCGCCGCCGTACTACCACCCGGGCCGGGACTCGGAGGAGATCCAGTACATGCACGACATGCGCAAGGCGTGCGGCGGGTACGTCCCGACGCGCGTCGTGCGGTCGAAACCGCTGGCGCTGCCGGACGACAAGACGTACGCGACTGTGAAGAAGGGCTCCGGTCAGCAGTCCATCGCCACGACCATGGCGTTCGTACGACTGCTGAAGGACCTCATGCGGGACAAGGAGCTCGGCAGGCGGTTCGTGCTGATCGCGCCCGACGAGTACCGCACCTTCGGCATGGACTCGTTCTTCCCGAGCGCGAAGATCTACAACCCGCTCGGTCAGCAGTACGAGGCCGTGGACCGGGACCTGCTGCTCGCCTACAAGGAGTCGCCGACCGGCCAGATGCTGCACGACGGCATCTCCGAGGCGGGCTGCACGGCGTCGCTGATCGCGGCGGGTTCGGCGTACGCCACGCACGGCGAGCCGCTCATCCCGGTGTACGTCTTCTACTCGATGTTCGGTTTCCAGCGCACCGGCGACCAGTTCTGGCAGATGGCCGACCAGCTGGCGCGCGGTTTCGTCCTCGGCGCGACCGCCGGACGTACGACGCTGACCGGTGAGGGCCTGCAGCACGCGGACGGCCACTCGCAGCTGCTCGCCTCCACCAACCCGGCGTGCGTGGCCTACGACCCGGCGTTCGCCTTCGAGATCGCCTACATCGTCCAGGACGGTCTGCGCCGGATGTACGGCTCCTCGCCCGAGCACCCGCACGGCGAGGACGTCTTCTACTACCTCACCGTCTACAACGAGCCGATCCAGCACCCGGCCGAGCCGGCGAACGTGGACGTCGAGGGCATCCTCAAGGGCATCCACCGCTTCAGCGAGGGCACGGCGGGCAGCGTCCCGGCGCAGATCATGGCCTCGGGCGTCGCTCTGCCCTGGGCGATCGAGGCGCAGAAGCTCCTCGCCGAGGAGTGGGACGTGAAGGCCGACGTCTGGTCGGCGACCTCCTGGAACGAGCTGCGGCGCGAGGCGGTGGCGTGCGAGGAGCACAACCTGCTGCACCCGGAGGAGGAGCAGCGCGTCCCGTACGTGACGCGGAAGCTCAGCGCTGCGGAGGGGCCGTTCGTGGCGGTGTCCGACTGGATGCGGTCGGTGCCGGACCAGATCGCGCGCTGGGTGCCGGGGACGTACCAGTCGCTGGGCGCGGACGGCTTCGGCTTCGCCGACACGCGCGGTGCGGCGCGCCGCTTCTTCCACATCGACGCGCAGTCCGTCGTCGTGGCGGTGCTCGCGGAGCTGGCGAAGGAGGGGAAGGTCGACCGCTCGGTGCTGAAGCAGGCCATCGACCGGTACCAGTTGCTGGATGTGACGGCGGCGGACCCGGGCGCGGCGGGTGGCGACGCGTGATGTCACGCCGCGCTCGGCTTGAGCGGCAGCGGCGGTGACGGTCGAAGGGCGGCGGGGCCCGGGTCCCGCCGCCCTTCGTCGTCATATGTCTTTACGTTCTTTACGATGCGGGCATGAACGAGCAGTCGGCGCAGGCCCGTTGGGAGTACCACACCCAGCGCCCCCTGCTGGCGCTGGCGGTCCTGTTCGGCGTCGCGTACGCGGTGCCGATCGTGGACAGCGGGGCGAGCCGGGCAGTGGCGACCGCCTGCGCGGTGGCGGAGTGGGCGGTGTGGGCGGCGTTCGCCGCCGACTACCTGGTGCGGCTGGCGCTGTCCGGGCAGCGGCGTGAGTTCGTACGGACCCACTGGCTGGACCTGTGCGCGGTGATCCTGCCGATGCTGCAGCCGCTCAGACTGCTGCGGATGGTGGCCACGCTGATACTCGTGGGGCGGCGGGCGCGGATGGCCTCGCAGATCCGGCTGACGACGTATGTCGGCGGAGCGGTGATCGGGCTGCTGATGTTCGGGTCGCTGGCCGTGCTGTCGGTGGAGCGGGAGTCGCCGCGCGGGAACATCAGGACGCTGGGCGACGCGGTGTGGTGGTCGTTCACGACGATGACGACCGTCGGGTACGGGGATCACGCGCCGACCACCGGGCTGGGGCGGATGATCGCCGTCGGGCTGATGCTGTCGGGCATAGCCCTGCTGGGTGTGGTGACCGCGAACATCGCCGCGTGGTTCATCGCCCGGTTCGAGAAGGACGACGTCGAGGAACGGCGTCAGACCGCGGCGATCGAGGCGCTGACGGAGGAGGTGCGGGCGCTTCGCGCGGAGGTCGCCTCGCTGGCGCGGGAGCGGGAGGGGCAGCGGGGTTAGCCCGGAACGCACCCGGTGCCGGGGGAGGTCACGGCTGCCCGCAGCTGCGCTACGCCAACCCCGGTGTCCCGCCCGCCAGCCACACGATCGCCAGGAGCGTGTCGATCGCTCCCAGGACCACGGCCACCAGGGCCGGCACCGAACGGTTTCCCGTCCAGGTGCGGCCCATGGCCAGCCAGCCGCAGACGACCGCGACCGGGCCCAGGATGATGCCGAGGGCGAAGAAGCCCGCGATCGCACAGATGACTCCGACGATCCCGAGCGTCGCGCGATCCGGCCCGCTCCGGGACCACATCCGGCTCCGTGAGCGGGGGTACCTGCGCGTGCCGTGTCCGAAGCCCGCCATCATCAACTCCCTGAACTCAGCCGTCGGTTCGGGCTGATGTGCGGGTACCCCCGTTGCGCGTTTCAGTCCTGCCGATGCGCTGCCCCCCTCCAGCAGCGCACCGCAGGACGTGACCCACTGTGACCCGCGGCACGCGCCCGGCGGGAGGGATCTTGAGCGCCTTCACCCTGATGAGCGAACTTGCCCTCCGGCGGCGTCAGATGTGCGCGGCGCCCGCACCCGCCTCCGCGTTCTCCCCGCGCCTGGTGAGCAGCGCGACCAGTACGGCCACGGCCGCGACCCCGGCCGCGACGAGGGAGGCGAGGCTCATCCCGGAGATGAACGTGTCGTGCGCGACGGAGGTGATCTTCGCGGCGAACGCCTCCGGCGTCCCCTTCGGCACCGGGGCGACACCGACCTGCACCGCCTCGGAGGCCTGGTCCAGCTGGGCCTGGCTGAGCGGCGGGAGCCCCGCGTCCTTCCAGTTGCCGGGCAGGTCGTGGTCCACCTTGGAGGCCATCACGGCGCCCAGCACCGCCGTACCGAGGCTGCCGCCGATCTGCATGGCGGCCTGCTGGAGACCGCCGGCCACACCGGACAGCTCCATGGCCGCGTTGCCGACGATGACCTCGGTGGCACCGACCATCACGGGCGCCAGACCGAGGCCCAGGAGGGCGAACCACAGCGACATGACGGCGCTCCCCGTGCCCGCATCGAGCGTGGACATGCCGTACATGGCGACGGTGGTGGCGGCCATGCCGCCGGCGAGCGGGATGCGCGGGCCCAGCTTGGTGATCAGCGCGCCCGCGAGCGGGGAGCCGACGATCATCATGCCGGTCAGCGGCAGGAGGTGCAGGCCGGCGTCGATCGGGCTCATCCCGTGGACGTTCTGCAGGTAGAAGGTGACGAAGAACAGGCCGCCCATGAAGGCGATCGCCATCAGGACCATCAGGACGACACCCGCGGACAGCGGCACCGAGCGGAACAGCGACAGCGGGATCAGCGGCTCCTTCACCTTCGTCTCCCAGACGGAGAAGAGGGCGAAGCCCAGCACGGACGCTCCGATGAACAGCCAGGTCTTCGCGTCGCCCCAGCCCCACGTCGGGGCCTTGATCAGTGCCCAGACCAGGCAGAACATGGCGCCGGACAGCAGCGCGATGCCGAGGACGTCGAAGGAGCGCGGCGCGTTCTCGGCGCGGTGGTCGGTCAGGATCAGCAGGCCCAGGACCAGGGCGAGGGCGCCGACCGGAACGTTGATGAAGAACACCGACTGCCAGTTGACGTGCTCGACGAGGACGCCGCCGAGGATCGGGCCGCCGGCGGTGGAGGCGCCGATGACCATGCCCCAGATGCCGATCGCCATGTTCAGCTTCTCGGCCGGGAAGGTGGCCCGCAGCAGGCCGAGCGCGGCCGGCATCAGCAGCGCGCCGAACAGGCCCTGGAAGACGCGGAAGGTGACGACCGCGGCGATGCTGTGCGACAGGCCGATCGCGCCCGACGCGGCGGCGAAGCCGGTCACGCCGATGAGGAAGGTCTGCCGGTGGCCGAAGCGGTCGCCGAGCTTGCCGGCGGTGATCAGGGACACCGCGAGGGCGAGGAAGTAGCCGTTGGTGATCCACTGGACATCGGCGAAGCTGGCGCCCAGGTCCTTCTGGATGGCCGGGTTGGCGATGGCCACGATGGTGCCGTCCAGGGCCACCATCATGACCCCCACGGCAACGGTGATCAGGGTGAACCACGGGTGCCCGCGCAGCCCCCTGTCCGGCGCGGGGTCCGACGGGGCTGCCGGCGCCTTGTCCCCCGGCCCTGTCGTGTCGACGGTCTGACTAGTCATGCGTTCGAGGCTAGTGACAGCCACTGACAATTGACAAACCAGTTCACAAGTCGGTAGCTGTCACGCCACTCCCGGATAGTGTGAACGGGACTGATGAACGGAATGAGGACTGATGGAAACGGCGTCGCGGCCGGGTCTGCGTGAGCGCAAGAAGCAGCGCACCCGGGACGCTCTGTTGCGTGCCGCCCTGGAGCTGTTCACCACCCGGGGGTACGAGGAGACGACCGTCGACGACATCGCCGAGGCCGTGGACGTCTCGCAGCGCACCTTCTTCCGGTACTTCGCCGGCAAGGAGGACGTCGTCTTCTTCGCCCAGTCCGTCGCGGAGGAGCACTTCGTCGACCTCCTGCGCGGACGGCCGCTCGACGAGGCCCCGCTGGAGGCGCTGCGGCAGGCGGTGCTGGAGGGCTGGGACGGCATCGGCGAGGCCATCGAGCGGATCGTCCCGGTGGAACTCCACATGCGCACCTACCGGTTGATCGAGTCGACACCCTCCCTGTTCGCCACCCATCTGCGCCGCTCGGCGGAGCTGGAGGAGGAGATCGCCCGGATCATCGCCGACCGTGAGGGACTCGACGTGGACACGGACCCGCGGCCGCGTGTCGCGGTGGCCGTGTTCGGCGGGGTGATCCGGGTCACGGAACGCCTGTGGTGCGCGGGAGGCGACACCAGCGTGGACGCGATCCGCGAGCTGACGGCCTCGTATCTCGACGCCCTCCGCCCCGCGTTGGCGGACAAGTGGCGCACGGAGTGACGACGTACGCATACCGCAGGAACTGATTGTGTGTCGGCCCCGCAGGCGTCAAGTGAATTCCGGGCGCGCCCCGAGGCAGCAGCGGCCGGGCGGGTGACCTCTCGGTGACAGCGTGTGCCAAGTGACGTGCGCCTCATCGACTTAGCGTGACGATCGAACGCAAGGCCTACCCGTTTTGCCCTAATTGGCATATGAGAAACGTGAGACGCGTCACTCGGTTAACGCGAGACCCTCTCGTTCTCCTAGTGTGTCCTCCCAGTGACTTCCTTCGACACCTCCCCGCAACTCAACGTCTGGCGCGCACTGCTCGCGCTGGCCGTGGTCTTCGTGATGCTCGCGACGACCGGCTGGACCGCCGTGCGCAGCCACCGTGGCGCGACGCCCCTCGAGGCGTCGCGTTCTGCGTGGGAGCACGGCACGATCACCGGGCACAGGCTGCCGGACCCCGGTGACTCCCCGGCCCACCTCGCCCGCTTCTTCTCCTCGCTCAGCGCCCACCAGCGTGCCCGGCTCGCCCACCGTTACCCGCTCGCGGTCGGCAACATGAACGGGGCGCCGGTGGGCCTGCGTTACGAGGCCAACCGCATCGCCCTCGACCAGCAGCGGAGGGTCGAGCGCGCCCGGATGCACGACGACCGGCTGTCGTCGGTGGGCCAGCAGGAGGCGGGCCGCCTCATGCACCGCTTCGAGGCGCTGATGCAGCAGGACCGGCAGATCCTCGCCTTCGACCCGGACGGTTCGGGCCGCATCGCGGAGGTCTTCGGCGACCTGGACTCCGCCCGGCGGGTCTCGGTCGTCGTGCCCGGCGTCGACACCGACCTGCTCACCTTCCAGCGCACCGTCCGCCCGTACTCGGCCCCGGTCGGCATGGCCCAGTCGCTGTACGCGGCGGAGCGTGCGGCGAGCCCCGGGACCCGTACGGCCGTGATCGCATGGGCCGACTACACCTCGCCCAGCGGCCTCGGCATGGAGGCGGCGACCGCGATGCGCGCCGAGGTGGGCGCCGTCCGGCTGAACGCCTTGCTGCGCGCCCTGCCCGGCCGCTCGCCCGTCCAGCTGTACTGCCACAGCTACGGCTCGGTGCTGTGCGGGATCGCCGCGCGCACGCTGCCCGCACGGGTGTCCGACATAACGGTGGCGGGCAGCCCCGGCATGCGCACCGAGTCGGCCACCGGGCTGCACACCACGGCCCGGGTGTGGGCCATGCGGGACGCCGACGACTGGATCCAGGACGTGCCGTACCTGGAGGTCGGGGGCCTCGGCCACGGCGCCGACCCGGTCTCCCGCGGCTTCGGCGCGAGGGTGCTGTCCGCACAGGGGGCGCAGGGGCACGCCGGCTACTTCGCGCCGGGCACCGAGAGCCTGCGCAACTTCGCCGAGATCGGCGTCGGGGCGTACGACGCGGTGCACTGCGCACACGACGATGACGCGTGCCGGGCGGATCTGCCCGGCACGACGCCGGTCGGACGCGCGTAGAAGACCAGGAATTGCGGTCTGCTCGGGGAGCGACGGAGGAGCGCGTGCCGCATACGATGAGCCGCATGGGTGACGTACTGGCCGGATTTCATGCCGTCTGGGAGTTCGAGTCCGACTCCGTGCTCATCCGCTTCGAACGGGGGATCCGCACACCGAAGCTGTTCCAGGCGCTCGGGCAGCGCCGTATACCCCTGGAGGCGATCGCTGGGGTCGCACTGAGCCCGGGCAGACGCGGGACCGTGGTCCTGCACGCGGTGCCGAGACCCGGCGCCGACCCGCTGATGGAGGCGGCGGACGGACAGCTCAAGGAGTCCTCCGACCCCTACCGGCTGGTCCTGCCCGCCGCCCGGGAGACCCTGGCCGAGTCCTACGCGGACGAGCTGCGCGCCCGTATCGGCGGGGACGACACTCCGGCCGAGCGGTTCCTGGTCGCGCCGCCCGAGGCGCCGCTGCAGTTCAAGGCATACGACGGGAAGGCGTCCTTCGACGGCAAGGCGGTGTCCTTCCGCTGGTTCTGGACGGGCGCGTCCTCGGCCAAGTGGAAGGCCGGCGACCAGAGTTTCCCGGTCACCGGCCTCAGCGGGGTGGAGTGGCGGTCGCCCGAGGTGTTCGACGGCTACCTGCGGTTGCTGCGCCGAGATGCGGGTGGCCTGCCGCCGGCTCAGCCGGACCAGGACCCGGCGGCTGTGGTGTTCGGGCTCGGCTACGGCCCGGTGCACGAGTCGTTGCCGTTCGCCGCGGCGGTGCTGGCCGCGGTGCGCGGCGCGGGCACCGCCCCGGTCGCGGTGCCCGCCCCCGGCGGGACCCGGCGGACATCGCCGAGCGGATTCGCCACCTCGGGGAGCTGCACGAGGCGGGGCTCGTCACGGACGAGGAGTTCTGCGTGAAGAAGGCGGAGTTGCTGGCGGAGCTTTAGCCCCGCCCGGTGCGGGGCGACTTCCCTGCCGGGTGCGGGCCCGCACGATGTCGCAGGCCCGCGCCCCTGTCGGGGCGTACCACTCCGGCCCTTGCGATGCGCCTACTCCCGCCCCACCGACGTGAAGCTCATGTCCGGGTAGCGGTCGCCCGCCACCTTGGCCGCGATCGGCTCCAGCAGGGACAGTTCCTCCTCCGTCAGGACGATGCGTGCGGCCTCCACGTTCTCCTCGATGCGGTGGCGCTTGGTCGTACCCGGGATGGGGACCACCGCGAGGCCGCGCACCGTGGCCTGCTGCTGCACCCAGGCCAGCGCGATCTGCGCCGGCGAAGCGCCGTGGGCCTTCGCGACGGACCGGATCGGTTCGAGGAGCGCCACGTTGGCGGCCGCGTTCTCGCCCGTGAAACGGGGCATCGTACGGCGGAAGTCCTGGTCCGTGAGGTCCGTCTCCGCGTTCGAGAAGGAGCCCGTGAGGAAGCCTCGGCCGAGCGGCGAGTACGGCACCAGGGCCACGCCCAGCTCCTTGGCGGCCGGCACCACATGGGCCTCGATGTCACGGCTGAACAGCGACCACTCCGACTGAACGGCGGCGATCGGGTGGACGGCCTGGGCCGCCCGGAGTTCGTCGGCGGTGACCTCGCTCAGCCCCAGGTGCTTGACCTTGCCCTCGCGCACCAGCTCCGCCATCGTGCCGACGGACTCCTCGATCGGGACGTTCACGTCCCGGCGGTGCATGTAATAGAGGTCGATCACGTCGACGTCCAGGCGCTTCAGGCTCGCCTCGACGCACTGACGGATGTACGGCGGGTCGTTGCGGACGACCCGCTTGAACGGGTCGTCGGGCGAGGTCGAGATCGCGAACTTGGTGGCGATGACGACCTCGTCCCGGTGCGCCTTGAAGAACGGCGACAGGAACCTCTCGTTCTCCCCCGCGCCGTACATGTCCGCCGTGTCGTACAGGGTGACGCCGAGCTCCAGCGCCCGCTCCAGGGTGGCACGCGACTCCTCGGCGTCCGCGGGGCCGTACGCGAAGCTCATGCCCATGCAGCCGAGGCCCTGCACACCCACCTCGGGGCCGTCGTCGCCGAGCCGCACCTGCGTGATCCTGCTGTCCGTCATCGGGGCCTCTCCGACGCCAGGGCGCGCCCGGCGTCCGCGTAGAAATCGATCTTCCGGTTGAGCACCGCGAGCGTGTCCTGCAGCTCCGCGATCCGGGCGAGCACGTCCCGGCGGGTCGCCTCCAGGAGTTCGTAGCGCTCGGCGTACGTGTGGTCTCCGGCGCGGACCAGCTCGGCGTAGCGCACCATGTCGGCGACGGGCATGCCGGTGAGCCGGAGCTTGCCGACGAGATCGAGCCAGTCGAGGTCGGCGTTGCAGTAGCGGCGCTGCCCGGTGTGCGAGCGGTCCACGTCGGGCATCAGCCCGATCCGCTCGTACCAGCGCAGGGTGTGCGCCGTCAGGCCGGTGAAGGCGACGACCTCGCTGATCGTGTAACTGTCCTGTCCATCGGGGCGGGGGTGCCGCCCGGGCGGCACGCCGCAGATGTCGGTCCCGTTTTCGGCCGCCTCGGCCAAGGTCTCGATCACCGTCATGGCCTCCACGCTAGGGCCTTCGAGTGCACTCCAAGCAAGCGGAATGCGATGAAAATGGCGAGACCCGGACGACGGGCTGTGACTAGCGTGCGGGACATGAGTCTCGTACGCCGGGCCGTGCCCGAGGACGCCGACGAAGTGCTGCGCCTGCGCCAGGTGATGATCGACTCGGTCTTCTCGACCGGCTCCTCCTCCGCCTCCTCCGCCTCGTCCACAAAGTGGCACGAGGAGTCCCTGCCGACCCTGCGCGGCCGACTCGCCGATCCGGACGGCGGCTTCGCGGCGTTCGTCGTGGACCATCCGGAGCGGCCGGGGGCGCTGGCGGCGCTGGTGGCCGGGACGATCGAGTACCGGATCGGGCGGGCGGGCAATCCGCACGGGCGGGTGGGGCACGTCTTCAGCGTCGCCACCGATCCGGACGCGCGCCGCCGCGGCTATGCCCGCGCCTGCATGGAGGAGCTGCTGGGCTGGTTCCGGGAGCAGGGAGTCCCCCAGGTCGACCTGAACGCGTCCGCCGAGGCGGAGCCGCTGTACGCGTCGCTGGGCTTCGTGCGCAAGCCTGACCCCTCGATGCGGTTGCAGCTGTGAGCCGCTTAGGCTCGGGAGCATGCCCCTGCAGAGCCTGGCACTGATCGAGAACTGGCCCGTTCCCACCGCCGCCGCGGCGGTCGTCCGCGCGGACGGCACCGTCCTCGGTACGCACGGTCCGGTCGACCACCGCTTCCCGCTGGCCTCGGTCACCAAGCCGCTCGCCGCGTACGCGGTGCTCGTCGCATACGAGGAGGGTGCGATCGAGCTGGACGAGCCCGCCGGGCCGTCCGGCGCGACGGTGCGCCATCTGCTCGCGCACACCTCCGGGCTGGCCTTCGACGAGCACCGGGTGACGTCGGCGCCCGGGGAGCGGCGGCTGTACTCGAACGCGGGGTTCGAGGTGCTGGGCGACCATGTGGCGAAGGCGACGGACATCCCGTTCGCCGAGTACGCCCGGCAGGCGGTGCTGGAGCCGCTCGGCATGACGTCCACGACCCTCGACGGCTCCCCGGCGAAGGACGGCGTCTCGACGGTGGCGGACCTGGCACGGTTCGCGGCGGAGGTGCAGTCGCCGCGGCTGCTGGATCCCCGCACGGTGGCGGAGGCGATGACGGTGCAGTACCCCGGGACGAAGGGGGTGCTGCCCGGGTACGGGCACCAGAACCCGAACGACTGGGGGTTGGGGTTCGAGATCCGCGACTCGAAGTCGCCGCACTGGACGGGGAGTTCTTCCTCGCCGAGGACCTTCGGGCACTTCGGGCAGTCGGGGACGTTCCTGTGGATCGACCCGGACGCGGGGGTGGCGTGCGCGGCCCTCACGGACCGGGCGTTCGGACCCTGGGCGATCGAGGTGTGGACGCCGTTCACGGATGCGGTGCTGGCGGAGCTGCGCGGCTGACCGGTCGGGAGCGGCGCTCGGTCGCGAATCCCCAGGCCACCGTCAGCACGGCGGCGCCCAGACCGAACGCGGCGACGAGAGCGTTCATCCAGGTGTGGACGCCGCTGCCCGAATACGTCGTGCCGTCGTCCAGGACGCAGTCGGAGCCCGACGGCAGGTGGGACGGACGGTGTCCGACGAGGTGCTCGCGGACGTCCCGCGGGACGTCGCGGCAGGAGGGGGAGGGGGTCGAGTCCGCGCCGGACTCGGATTCGTGCGCCGCCTAGTCGACCGCGCCGAGCCCGATCAGGTAGAGGCCGACAGCTGCGACCGCCGCCATGACGGCGCACCAGCGCAACAGGTCCAGGGCCCAGTCCGGACGGCGTCCGGGGAGTGCGGCGAAGAGCTTTCGGCAACGCCCGCCATGAGCCGGACGGGGCTCGCCGACAGGGCGGGCAGTGCCAGCGGGACGAGCACGGGTCGGTCACCTTCCCTGAGTGTGCGTGCGGAGGCGTCGCACTGCTAGGGAGTCATTTCCCACACCAGCAGTTCCGCCCCCGTCACCGCCACCGCCTCCAGGTCCTTGGCGTCCGTGATCCGCACCGCGTCCCCCGGCCCCAACTCCTCACCGTCCAGTCGCACTTCACCGCGCACCACGTGCACGTACAGGTACGGCGCATCCGGCACCGCCGTCCGCTCCCCCGCGCCCAGGCGCCGTACATGGAGCATCGCGCCCGCCTCCGGCACCGCGTACGGGGTGGAGTCGGCGATGCCGTGGACGACCTCGTAGACCGGGTCGCCGCCGGGTGTCAGGGGGGACAGCCACATCTGGACGAAGACCAGGGGGCTCTCACCGTCGTTGCGTTCGACGTGACGGACGCCCGCCCCCGCGCTCAGGCGCTGGACGTCGCCGGGGCGGATCACCGACGTGCGGCCCGTGGAGTCGCGGTGGGTCAGTTCGCCCTCCACCACCCACGTGACGATCTCCGTGTGGCTGTGCGGATGCTCGTCGAAGCCGGCGCCCGGTGCGAGCCGCTCCTCGTTGCAGGCGATCACCGCGCCGAAGCGGAGGTTGTCCGGGTCGTAGTGCGGGCCGAAGCTGAAGGCGTGCAGGGACTCGATCCCGGCCGCCGGGTCCCCTCCGCGGTAGCGCTCGCCGGTGCGCCGTACGTCCATCACAGCCCCACCGTAGCCCCGTACATCCCGCGCTCAGGGACCCCCGCCACACGGTCCCGTCCCGATAAGGCAGTCTTGTCCCCGTGCCCGAACCCGAAGCCCGCCTCACCGAGCCCGCACCGCATTCCATCCATCCGCACGCCGCGACCCTGAAGCGGCTGGAGAAATCGTCCGGAAGCCTCGCCGCGCAGGCCATCGCGCGCATGGACGAGACGCTGCCCTGGTACCGGGCGATGCCTCCGGAGAACCGTTCCTGGATCGGGCTGGTGGCTCAGGCGGGTATCGCCGCGTTCACCGAGTGGTTCCGGCACCCGGACGCCCCGCAGGCCATCTCCACCGATGTGTTCGGCACCGCGCCGCGCGAGCTGACCAGGGCGATCACCCTGCGGCAGACCGTGGAGATGGTGCGCACCACCATCGAGGTCATGGAGTCCGCCATCGACGAGGTGGCCGCCCCCGGCGACGAGTCCGTGCTGCGCGAGGCGCTCCTCGTGTACGCGCGAGAGATCGCCTTCGCCACCGCGCAGGTCTACGCCCAGGCCGCCGAGGCCCGCGGCGCCTGGGACGCGCGGCTCGAGTCGCTCGTCGTGAACGCCGTGCTCAGCGGGGAGGCCGACGAGGGGGCCGTCAGCCGGGCCGCCGCACTTGGCTGGAACTCGCCTGAACATGTGTGCGTGGTGCTCGGTACGGCACCCGACGGTGACAGCGAGTTGACGGTGGAGGCCATTCGACGGGCTGCCCGGCACGCCAAGTTGCAGGTCCTCACCGGGGTGCTCGGGGACCGGCTCGTGGTCATCGCCGGCGGCAGTGACAATCCGCTCGCCGTCGCCAAGTCGCTGATCGGGCCGTTCGCCGCCGGGCCGGTCGTCGCCGGGCCGATCGTGCCCGATCTGCTCGCCGCGACCCGGTCCGCGCAGGCCGCGGCCGCGGGCCTGAAGGCGTGTTCCGCCTGGCAGGACGCGCCGCGCCCGGTCCTGGCGGACGATCTGCTGCCGGAGCGCGCGATCGCAGGCGATCCGGGTGCGCGCGAGCAACTGGTGGAGGAGATCTACAGACCGCTGGAGGAGGCGGGCTCGGCGCTGCTGGAAACGCTCAGCGTGTACCTGGAGCAGGCGTCCAGTCTCGAGGGCGCCGCACGCATGCTCTTCGTTCACCCGAACACCGTCCGCTACCGGCTCCGACGTGTGACTGACGTCACCGGTTGGTCACCCTCTGATGTACGCTCCGCGTTCACGTTGCGGATCGCACTGATCCTGGGGCGTCTGGCCGAGGGTGATCCCCAGACCTAGTCTTTTGTCGGGGGCCCACAAAACCCCCTGCGGTTCTTCGTCCTTGTCCCCACGGGCGGCCCCGGCCGTCCCCAAGAGAGAGTGTGAGAGTGCTCGTACTCGTCGCTCCCGGCCAGGGCGCCCAGACGCCCGGCTTCCTGACCTCCTGGCTCGACCTCCCCGGCGCCGCCGACCGCGTCGGCGCCTGGTCGGAGGCCATCGGACTGGACCTCGTCCACTACGGCACGCAGGCCGACGCCGAGGCCATCCGGGACACCGCCGTGGCCCAGCCCCTGCTGGTGGCCGCCGGGCTGCTGTCCGCGGCGGCACTCGGTATCGGCACATCTACCGCTGACGCGGCGGGCATTCCCGGCGCCGTCGCCGGGCACAGCGTCGGCGAGATCACCGCAGCGGCCTTCGCGGGCGTCCTCGGCGACACCGCCGCGCTGACCCTGGTCCGCAAGCGGGGCCTGGCCATGGCGGACGCCGCCGCGATCACGCCCACCGGCATGTCGGCCCTGCTCGGCGGCGACCCCGAGACGACGATCCCGCACCTGGACAAGCTGGGCCTGACGCCGGCGAACGTGAACGGCGCCGGGCAGATCGTGGCCGCCGGCACCCTGGAGCAGCTCGCCGCCCTGGAGGCGGACAAGCCGGAGGGTGTGCGCCGGGTCGTTCCGCTGAAGGTGGCCGGCGCCTTCCACACCCACCACATGGCCCCCGCGGTCGACGCCCTCGCGCACGCCGCCGAGGCGCTGACGCCCGACGACCCGAAGGTCACCTACGTCTCCAACAAGGACGGGCAGACCGTCGAGACCGGTGCCGAGGTGCTCAAGCGCCTGGTCGGCCAGGTCGCCAACCCGGTCCGCTGGGACCTGTGCATGGAGACCTTCGAGAAGCTGGGCGCGACCGCGCTGATCGAGGTGTGCCCCGGCGGCACCCTCACCGGCATCGCCAAGCGCGCGCTGCCGGGCGTCAAGACCCTCGCCCTGAAGACCCCCGACGACCTCGACGCTGCTCGCGAACTCATCGCCGAGCACAGCGCCTGATCAGGAGAGCGAGAGCATGTCGAAGATCAAGGCACGCAAAGGCGCCCCCTACGCGCGCATCCTCGGCGTCGGCGGGTACCGTCCGGTCCGGGTGGTGCCGAACGAGGTGATCCTGGAGAAGATCGACTCCTCCGACGAGTGGATCCGCTCCCGCTCCGGCATCGAGACCCGGCACTGGGCGAACGACGAGGAGACCGTCGCCGCGATGTCGATCGAGGCGGCCGGCAAGGCGATCGCCGACGCGGGGATCGCCGCCGACCAGATCGGCGCGGTCGTCGTCTCCACCGTCTCCCACTTCAGCCAGACCCCGGCCGTCGCCACCGAGATCGCCGACAAGCTCGGCACGAACAAGGCCGCCGCCTTCGACATCTCGGCGGGCTGCGCGGGCTTCGGCTACGGCCTCACGCTCGCCAAGGGCATGGTCGTCGAGGGCTCCGCGGAGTACGTCCTCGTCATCGGCGTGGAGCGGCTGTCGGACCTGACGGACCTGGAGGACCGGGCCACCGCCTTCCTGTTCGGTGACGGTGCCGGCGCGGTCGTCGTGGGTCCCTCCGAGGAGCCGCACATCGGTCCGACCGTGTGGGGTTCGGAGGGCGACAAGTCCGAGACGATCAAGCAGACGGTGCCGTGGAACGCCTTCCGGCTCGGCGACGTCTCCCAGCTCCCCGTGGACAGCGAGGGCAACGTCAAGTTCCCCGCGATCACGCAGGAGGGCCAGGCGGTGTTCCGCTGGGCCGTGTTCGAGATGGCGAAGGTCGCCCAGCAGGCGCTGGACGCGGCCGGGATCACCTCGGACGACCTGGACGTCTTCATCCCGCACCAGGCCAATGTGCGGATCATCGACTCGATGGTGAAGACTCTCAAGCTGCCGGAGCATGTCACGGTCGCCCGTGACATCCGCACCACCGGCAACACCTCGGCCGCCTCGATCCCGCTCGCGATGGAGCGGCTCCTGGCGACCGGCGAGGCGAAGAGCGGCGACACCGCGCTCGTCATCGGCTTCGGGGCGGGTCTCGTCTACGCCGCCACGGTCGTTACCCTCCCCTAGGCACTCCGTGCCGGATCATGCGGTCCGGTGCGGAAACTGCACCACCTGCCGCTGACGCGGCGGGCGCCACACCCTGATGGATATCTACGAAGGAGCGCCTGACATGGCCGCCACTCAGGAAGAGATCGTCGCCGGTCTCGCCGAGATCGTGAACGAGATCGCCGGGATCCCCACCGAGGACGTCCAGCTGGACAAGTCCTTCACCGACGACCTGGACGTCGACTCGCTGTCGATGGTCGAGGTCGTCGTCGCCGCCGAGGAGCGCTTCGACGTCAAGATCCCCGACGACGACGTCAAGAACCTCAAGACGGTCGGTGACGCCGCCGAGTACATCCTCAAGCACCAGGCCTGATCGACCGATCACCTGGGCAGACAGCCAGGCGCCGGGCCAGTGGTCCGGTCGCCGGGCCGTTGCCCCGCCACCCGGCGGTGGCGCCGCTGAATCCTCGTATCCGTTGGAGAAAGAATTCCCGTGAGCTCGACCAATCGCACCGTGGTCGTCACCGGTATCGGCGCAACCACACCGCTGGGTGGCGACGCGGCCTCTACCTGGGAGGGCCTGATCGCCGGCAAGTCCGGTGTCGGACCCCTGGAGCAGGAGTGGGCCGCCGAGCAGGCGGTCCGCATCGCCGCGCAGATCGCCGTGGAGCCGTCCGAGGTCATCCCGCGGCCCCAGGCCCGCCGTCTGGACCGTTCGGCGCAGTTCGCGCTGATCGCGGCCAAGGAGGCCTGGGCTGACGCCGGTTTCACCGCTACGGCGGGCGAGGACGCAAGCGTCGACCCCGACCGGCTCGGCGCGGTCATCGCCTCCGGCATCGGCGGTGTGACGACCCTCCTCGACCAGTACGACGTGCTGAAGGAGAAGGGCGTCCGCCGTGTCTCCCCGCACACCGTGCCGATGCTGATGCCGAACGGCCCGTCCGCCAACGTGGGCCTGCTCGTCGGCGCCCGCGCCGGTGTGCACACCCCGGTCTCCGCCTGCGCTTCGGGGGCCGAGGCCATCGGCTACGCCATCGAGATGATCCGCACCGGCCGCGCCGACGTAGTCGTCGCCGGCGGTACGGAGGCGGCGATCCACCCGCTGCCCATCGCCGCGTTCGGCAACATGATGGCGATGTCCAAGAACAACGACGACCCGCAGGGGGCCTCGCGTCCCTACGACGTCGACCGTGACGGCTTCGTCCTCGGTGAGGGCGCGGGCGTCCTGGTCCTGGAGTCCGCCGAGCACGCCGCCAAGCGCGGCGCCCGCGTCTACGCGGAGGCGGTCGGCCAGGGCATCTCCGCCGACGGCCACGACATCGTGCAGCCCGAGCCCGAGGGCCGCGGCATCTCGCACGCCCTGCACAACCTGCTGGACAACAGCGACCTCGACCCGGCGGAGATCGTGCACGTCAACGCGCACGCCACCTCGACGCCGGCCGGTGACATCGCCGAACTGAAGGCGCTGCGGAAGGTGTTCGGGGACCACGCGGACCACATGGCGGTCTCCGCGACCAAGTCGATGACCGGTCACCTTCTCGGTGGTGCGGGCGGCGTGGAGTCGGTGGCGACCGTGCTCGCGCTGTACAACCGGGTGGCGCCGCCGACGATCAACGTGCAGAACATCGACCCGGAGGCCGAGGCCAACGCGGACGTCGTCCGCGGGGAGGCCCGGAAGCTGCGGGCCGAGGGCCGGATCGCCGCGCTGAACGACTCGTTCGGGTTCGGCGGCCACAACGTGGTGCTGGCGTTCCGGACGGTCTGATCAGCACCGCGACTACACATGCACGACTACACGTGAGGGGCCTCCACCGGCTGGTGGGGGCCCCTCACGTCGTGAGCGGAGGTCTTCAGACCACCTGGTGCAGCCAGCGCACCGGTGCTCCCTCACCCGCGTACCGGAACGGTTCCAGTTCGTCGTCCCACGGCTTGCCCAGGAGCCGGGCCAGTTCCGCCTCCAGGTCGCTCTCGCCGCGCTGGGAGCGGATGAGGGCCGCGCGCAGCCGGTCCTCGGGGATCAGGATGTCGCCGTGGATGCCGGTGACCGCGTGGAAGATGCCCAGGTCGGGGGTACAGCTGTAGCGCTCGCCCTCGGCGGTCGGGCACGGTTCCGCGGTGACCTCGAAGCGCAGGAGCTGCCAGCCGCGCAGCGCGGAGGCGAGCTTGGAGGCGGTGCCGGCCTCGCCCTGCCAGGAGAACTCCGATCTCCAGGTGCCGGGGGCGGCGGGCTGCCGGATCCAGTCTAGGTTGACGCGGGTGCCCAGCACGCCCGCGACGGCCCACTCGACGTGCGGGCACAGTGCGCGGGGCGCGGAGTGCACGTACAGGACTCCACGTGTCGTCACCTGAACCTCCGGGCAGAGCGCCACATCTTGTAACTTTGCGGAACGGGTGTGGCAAGGGCGGCCACGGGGCGAGGCTACCGTGCGGCGGGCCGAGGAGTGTGACGTACCGTCGGTCCCGTTGCCCGTGAATGCCGAGGTTTCACCCAAGGGGACGCGGGCCTGACCCAGCGTGTTCGAAGCGCTGTCGAACGAGGGGACCAGGGATGCGGAAGCGAAGCCACCGCTTCAAGGCCGTCGCCGCGGTCGCGGCCGCGGTCGTCCTGGGGCTCGCCGGATGCGACGCCTCGGGTGGCGACGGGGGGCGGGGCACCGCGCCGTCGTCGCGGCCGTCCCCGAAACCGGTCTGGAACCGCTCCCCCGACTCGATCGCCGCGGTCGGCGACTCCATCACGCGCGGCTTCGACGCCTGCACCGTGCTGTCCGACTGCCCCCAGGTGTCATGGGCCACGGGCACCGACACCGGCGTCGACAGCCTGGCCGTACGGCTGCTCGGGGCGACCGGGGCGGCGGAGCACAGTTGGAACTACGCGGCGACCGGGGCGCGGATGGCCGACCTGGCCGGGCAGGTCGCGCAGGCGGTGCAGCGCAGGCCGGAACTGGTGACGGTGATGGTCGGGGCCAACGACGCCTGCCGCTCCTCCACCTCGGCGATGACTCCGGTCGACGACTTCCGCGAGCAGTTCGAGGACGCGATGGCCGTCCTGCGCCGGTCGCTGCCGAAGGCGCAGGTGTACGTCTCCAGCGTGCCGAACCTCATGCGGCTGTGGTCCGAGGGCCGCACCAGTGCGCTCGGCAAGCAGGTGTGGAAGCTGGGCATCTGCCCGTCGATGCTGGGCAACGCGGACGCGCTGGACGCCGCGTCCACCCAGCGGCGCGCCACCGTGCAGTCGCGGGTGGAGGAGTACAACCGGGTCCTGAAGGAGGTGTGCGCCAAGGACCGGCGGTGCCGCTTCGACGGCAACGCGGTCTTCGACTACCGCTTCGGGCCCGCGCAGTTGAGCCCCTGGGACTGGTTCCACCCGAGCAGGAACGGTCAGGCACGACTCGCCGAGATCGCCTACCGTGCCGTCACCGCCGAGGCTCCCGTGACCTAGGGTTTCCCACATGAGCGAACTTTTCGGCACACTTCCCGACGGCTCGGCGGTCCACCGCTGGACGCTGGAGCGGGGCGGGGTGCGGGTGCGCGTCCTGTCGTACGGCGGGGTCGTGCAGTCGGCGGAGGTCCCGGACCGGGACTGGGCCCGGGCGGACGTGGTGCTGGGCTTCCCGGATCTGGACGGCTATCTGCGCCACCCTGAGCCGTTCCTCGGGGCTCTGGTCGGGCGGTACGCCAACCGCATCGCGGGCGCCCGCTTCCCGCTCGACGGCCGGACCTACTCGCTGGAGCCGAACAACGGCCCCAACTCGCTGCACGGCGGGTCACGGGGCTTCGACAAGCGGGTCTGGGACGTGGAGCCGGTGGAGCACGGCGTCCGGCTGTCCCGGGTCAGCCCGCACGGCGAGGAGGGCTTCCCGGGGCGGCTCGAGGTCTCGGCGACGTACACCCTCGATGGGGACGGCGCGCTGCGGATCGTGTACGAGGCGGTCACGGACGCGCCGACCGTGGTGAACCTGACGAACCACTCGTACTGGAACCTGGCGGGTTCCGGGAACGCGGGCGGCCACGAGCTGAGCATCGCGGCCTCGCGGTACACCCCGGTGGACGCGGACCTGATCCCGACGGGAGCGCCGGAGACCGTCGAGGGCAGCCGTTTCGACTTCCGGGAGTCCCGGAAGGTGGGCTCCGGCTACGACCACAACTTCGTGCTCGACAAGGGTGTGACGCACACCCCGGTCGAGGTCGCCGAGCTGCACGACCCGGCGTCGGGGCGCCTGCTCACCGTGTCCACGACCGAGCCCGGCCTGCAGCTGTACACGGCGGACCACCTCGGCGCCCCGTTCGCCCCCGGCGACGGCATCGCACTGGAGACCCAGCACTTCCCGGACTCCCCGAACCGCCCGGACTTCCCGAGCACGCGGCTGCGGCCGGGCGAGGGGTACCGGTCGGAGACGGTGTACCGCTTCTCGGTGCGCTGAGGTCCGTCGAACGAGCGACGAGCCCCGGTCCGGCCGTCAGGTCCCGGACCGGGGCTGTTCGTAGGGGGACTCGGTCCCGCCTCAGACGTTAATCGTCGTCGTGACCCGGTGGTCGGCGATCGAGCGTCCGCCCTGGATTCCGTACGAACCCTTCACAAACGTCCACCCGGGGAGGCGGCGTACGTCCCCGGAGGCGCCCTCAGTGGTGGGTGATCTGCTCGTCCTCGGGGGCGTCCTCCGCCTCCCGCGCGTTCTCCTCACCCAGCAGGTCCCGGGCCAGCAGTGTGGCGCCCGCGACCGCGCCCGGCATCAGGAAGACGGCGACGAACGGGACGAGGAACGCCAGGCCGAGGGGTGTGCCGAAGCCCCAGACGAGCAGCTTGCGGGAGCGCAACAGTGTGAGGCGGTCGCGGAGTTCGACGCTGCGGCGCTGGAGCGCCACGGCGGTGAGTTCCTCGGTGAGGAAGAAGCCGGTGACGAAGAAGCCGATGACCGGGACGACGGTCTGGCCCACGAACGGCAGGAAGCCGAGGGCGAAGAGCAGGACGCCCCAGAGTGCGGCCCGTACGAGGACGCGGAGGCTGTCGCGGGCCGATATCCACATCTCCCGGTGCAGGGGCAGGTCCGACTCGGGCGCGGTGCCGTCCGGGGAGACGTCTCGGTCGACCTTCTCCGAGAGGTTCTCGTAGAAGGGCTGGCCTATGAGGAGGGTGACCGCGGTGAAGGTGAGGACGGCGAGGAGGAGGGCGAGGGCGAACAGCACGACGGTGAGGAAACCGCGGAAGAGCCCGAGCCAGGGGTCCGGCCAGCCGTCGGCGAAGGGGGTGGCCCAGGTGACGAGGTCGTCGCCCCACAGGGCGAGTGCGACGAGCGCCGCCGCGTACAGGACGAGGGCGATCAGGCCCGGAAGGATGCCGAAGCCGTACTGTTTGCCGTGGCGGGCCACCCAGCGTTGACCCTTGAGGAGATAGCCGAGTCCCGCGCCCAGATCATGCATGGGAAAACCCTATCGGCGATCAGCCTTTCGATTGTCATGGTGGCGTCACCGTCGCCCGTCATGCTCGTGCCGCCCTCGCGTGGAGGCGGCGATTCCCCGAGGCGGACGGCACGATGAAGGCCGCACCCCACGTCCAAGGGCACGGCCTTCGTCGTACGCAACGAACCCGGTCAGGCGGGCGTCACGGGTGAGGCGGGCGGTGTTCCGCCGGTCAGAGCGCGACGATCATCTTGCCGACGTTGTCGCCGCGCAGGACGCCGAAGAACGCCTCCAGGTTGTTCTCGATGCCCTCGACGACGGTCTCGCGGTACTTCAGCTCGCCGGAGCGGACCCAGGCGCCGACCTCCTCGACGAACTGCGGCTGCAGGTCGTAGTGGTCGCCGACCAGGAAGCCCTCGATCCGGCCGCGGGTCTGGATGAGGCGGGCGAGGTTCTTCGGACCGGGGGCGGGCTCGGTGTTGTTGTAGACGGAGATCATGCCGCATACGGCGATGCGCCCACCGCGGTTGAGGGAGCTGATGGCGGCCTCCAGGTGGTCGCCGCCTACGTTGTCGAAGTAGACGTCGATCCCGTCGGGGGCGGCGGCGCGGAGCTGCTCGCTCACGGGGCCGTTCTTGTAGTTGAAGGCGGCGTCGAAGCCGTACTCCTCCAGCAGCAGCTTGACCTTCTCGTCGGAGCCCGCGGAACCGATGACCCGGGAGGCGCCCTTGAGCTTGGCGATCTGGCCGACCTGGCTGCCGACGGCGCCCGCGGCACCGGAGACGAAGACGGAGTCGCCCTCCTTGAAGGCCGCGGTGCGCAGCAGGCCGGCGTAGGCGGTGAGGCCGGTCATGCCGAGGACGCCCAGGTACGTGGAGAGGGGCGCGGTCCCGGGGTCGACCTTGACGGCGTTCTTCGCGTCCACTGCCGCGTACTCGCGCCAGCCGAAGAAGTGCAGCACGTGGTCGCCGACGGCGAGGCCCTCGGCGTTGGAGGCCACGACCTCGCCGACCGCTCCGCCCTGCATGACCTTGCCGAGCTCGAAGGGGGCGACGTAGGACTTGGCGGCACTCATGCGGCCACGCATGTACGGGTCGACGGAGAGGTACTTGTTCCGCACCAGCACCTGACCCTCGCCCGGCGTCGGGGCCTCCGCGTCGACCAGGGCGAAGTCCTCGGGCTTCGGCCAGCCGACCGGTCGGCTGAGCAGGTGCCACTCGCGGTTGATCATGACTGTGCCTTTCGGGATTTACTTCAGTACCTAAAACAACCATGCTCCTGAATATTTCAGTCTGTCAAGTAACCGGGTATCCTGAAGCCCATGGCCACTCTCCGGAAAACCCCTCGCCCCGACGCCCTGACCCTGGAAGTCGTCGAACTCATCGGCGAGGTGGTGGCCCGCTTCTACGAGGACTACGAGACAGCGGCCGGCGAGCACGCGCTGACCGGCGCACAGGCACGCCTGCTCAGCCTTCTGTCGCTGGAGCCGCTGCCGATGCGCAAGCTGGCCCAGAAACTGAAGTGCGAGCCGTCGAACGTCACCGGCATCGTCGACCGCCTGGAGTCTCGCGGCCTGGTCGAACGCCGCCCGGACCCGGCGGACCGCCGGGTGAAGCTGGCCGCGGCGACGGACGACGGCCGCCGCGTCGCCCGCAGCCTGCGCGAGTCACTGCGCTTCGCGAAAGAGCCCCTGGCGGCGCTCACCGAGGACGAGCGCCATGTGATGCGGGGACTGTTGCAGCGGATGCTGACCTCGGGCACCACTCAGGGACACTGAGAACGGGTGGTACCGCAGGCCCTGTCGGCCTCGCGCGCCACCGGGGCGGAAACGGACGAGCGGTCCGGTGCACGGAGTGCCCCGGACCGCCCGGACTGGCAACGTCCCTTACGGATCAGGTCCTCTTGCGGGCCGTCATGATCCGCTGGACCAGGATGAACACGCACAGCAGCACACCGGTGGCGATCTTCGTCCACCAGGAGCTCAGCGTGCCCTCGAACTGGATGATGCTCTTGATCAGGCCCAGCACCAGCACACCGAACAGGGTTCCCAGCACGTAGCCGGAGCCACCCGTCAGCAGCGTGCCGCCGATCACGACCGCGGCGATCGCGTCGAGTTCCATGCCGGTGGCGTGCAACGGGTCACCGGACTGGATGTACAGGGTGAACAGGAGACCGGCGAGCGCAGAGCAGAAGCCGCTCACCGTGTACACGGCGATCTTCGTACCGCCCTGCGGGAGACCCATCAGCATGGCCGAGTGCTCGTTGCCGCCGATGGCGTACACCCGGCGCCCGAAGCGCGTGTAGTGCAGGACGTAGAACGCCACGGCGAGGACGACCAGCGCGACGATCGCACCGATCGACAGGAAGCCCACCCCCAGCGACACCTGCGCATCGGCCATGCTGCTCACCGAGGCGTCGCTGATGGAGATCGACTCCTTGCTGATGACCAGGCACAGGCCGCGGAAGAGGAAGAGCCCGGCGAGGGTCACGATGAAGGGCTGGATCTCGAAGTTCTGGATCACGTAGCCCATCAGGAACCCACCGAAGGCGCCCACGCCCAGCGCCATGGGGATCACGAGCGGCAGCGGCACCCCCTGGCGCTCCACCAGCCAGGCCGTGAACATCGTCGTGAAGCCCATCATCGAGCCGACGGACAGGTCGATGCCGCCGGAGAGGATGACGAAGGTGGCGCCGACGGCCGCGACCAGCAGATAGCCGTTGTCGATGAACAGGTTCAGGAAGACCTGCGGTTCGGCGAACCCGTAGTACTGGTAGCGGCTCAGGCCGACGCCGTACATCACGAGGAAGAGCAGTGCCGTCGCCGCTACGGGCAGGCGCTGGTCACCGAGCAGGCGCCGGGCCTTGGACGGAGCACGGCTGTCCGGCGCCGTGGGGCTCTGGGTGGTCGCGCTCATCACGACACCTCCATCTTGGGAGCGGCGTCGGCCGCCGCGGCGGTGTCCGCCGGGGCCGCGGCCGGCGTGGCGCTCCCCTTCCCGCCGAACCTGGCACCGAACAGCCTGGCGCGGAACTTCGGGGACTGCAGCAGGCAGACGACGATGACGACGGCGGCCTTGAAGACCAGGTTGGTCTGGGTCGGCACACCGATGGTGTAGATCGTGGTGGTCAGGGTCTGGATGACCAGGGCGCCGACCACCGTGCCGCCGACGGAGAACCGGCCGCCCAGGAGCGAGGTGCCGCCGATCACCACGGCGAGGATCGCGTCGAGTTCGATCCACAGGCCGGCGTTGTTGCCGTCCGCGGCCGAGGTGTTGGAGCTGATCATCAGGCCCGCGATGCCGGCGCACAGCGCACAGAACACGTACACCATGATCTTGATGCGCCGGGACCTGATGCCCACCAGGCGGCTGGCCTCGGCGTTGCCGCCGACCGACTCGACGAGCAGACCGAGTGCCGTGCGGCGGGTCAGCGCGACGGTGACGGCCACGACCACGGCCACCACGAAGATGGAGAACGGCAGCGTCAGCCAGTAGCCGCCGCCGATCAGCTTGTACGGGTCGCTGTTCACGGTGATGATCTGGCCGCCGCTGATCAGCTGGGCGACACCGCGACCGGCGACCATGATGATCAGCGTGGCGATGATCGGCTGGATGCCCATCCTGGCTACCAGGAAGCCGTTCCACAGACCGCAGACGACCGCGGCCAGCAGGCCCAGACCCATGGCGAGCAGCACCCCGGACAGGGCGTTCTGGTCGGCCTGGTGGCTGATGTACGAGCAGGCCAGCGCTCCGGTGATGGCGACCACCGCGCCGACGGAGAGGTCGATGCCTCCGGTCGCGATGACCAGGGTCATACCGACCGCCACCAGGATCAGGGGCGATCCGAACAGCACGATCGAGACGAGGCTGCCGTACAGGTGGCCGCCCGACATCCGGACGGAGAAGAAGTCGGGCGTAAAGGGAACGTTGACGAGCAACAGGAGGACTAGGACCGCCACCGGCCAGAAAAGGTGGTGTTGGGTCAGCGCTCGCCATCGGGAAGAGGTGGTCACTGGTGCTCTCCGCTCGCGATGGTCTCCAGGATCCGGCTGGTCGTGATCTCGGGCCCGTTGGCGATCTGCGCCACCAGCCGGCGGTCGCGCAGCACTCCGATGGTGTGACTGAGCCGGAGTACCTCCTCCAGCTCGCCCGCGATGTACAGGACGGACATGCCGTCCTCTGAGAGTGAGACCACGAGCTTCTGGATCTCAGCCTTCGCGCCGATGTCGATGCCGCGCGTCGGCTCGTCCAGGATCAGCAGCTTCGGCTGGGTGATCAGCCAGCGGGCCAGCAGCACCTTCTGCTGGTTGCCGCCGCTGAGTTGTCCGACCCGGGCCTCGGGATTGGCGGGGCGGATGTCCAGCGCCTTGATGTACTTGGCGACGAGTTCGTCGCGCTGCGAGACCGGGATGGGCCGGGTCCAGCCGCGCGCGGCCTGCAGTGCCAGGATGATGTTCTCCCGCACCGTCAGATCGGGCACCAGGCCCTCGGTCTTGCGGTTCTCGGAACAGAACGCGACGCCGGCGCCGATCGCGTCGTTGGGAGCGCTCATCGACACCTGCTTGCCGCCGATGGACACCTTGCCGCTGTCCGGCTGGTCGGCGCCGAAGAGCAACCGGGCGAGTTCGGTCCGTCCCGATCCGAGCAGGCCGGCGAGCCCGACCACTTCGCCCTTCTTGATCTCCAGGTCGAAGGGCGCGATGCCGCCGGTCCTGCCGAGGCCGTCCGCCTGGAGCAGCGTCTCGCCGAGGTCGGAGTGCAGCTGCTGGTCGTGGAGCTCCTCCAGCTGGTCCAGTGCCTTGCCGAGCATGAGCTGGACGAGGCCGACCTGATCGAGGTCGCGCACCATGTGCTCACCGACGAGGGTGCCGTTGCGCAGCACGGTCATCCGGTCGCAGACCTCGTAGATCTGGTCGAGGAAGTGCGAGACGAACAGGATCGCGACGCCCTCGCCCTTCAGCCGCCGCATGAGGGCGAACAGTTCGAGGACCTCGTCCCGGTCGAGGCTGGAGGTCGGCTCGTCGAGGATCAGCACCTTGGTGCCCGGGCCCTCGTCGCCGCTGCCGCCGGTGCCCACCGACCGCACGATCGCGACCAGTTGCTGCACCGCCAGCGGGTACGAGGACAGGGGAGCGGTGACGTCGATGTCGAGGCCGAGCCGGTCGACGAGCTCTGCCGCCTCCTTGCGCAGCCGCTTCCACTGGATGCGGCCCATACGGGTCGGTTCGCGCCCGATGAAGATGTTCTCCGCCACCGACAGGTTCGGGCAGAGGTTGACCTCCTGGTAGACCGTGCTGATGCCGGCCTGCTGTGCCTGCAGCGGGCTGCCGAACCGCACGGACTTCCCGTCCAGCGTGACCGTGCCGCCGTCCAGGGAGTAGACCCCCGTCAGCACCTTGATGAGGGTGGACTTGCCCGCGCCGTTCTCGCCGATCAGGGCGTGGATCTCGCCGGGGAAGAGCCGGAAGTCGACGTCCGACAGAGCCCGTACCCCCGGGAACTCTTTGACAATGCCCGTCATTTCCAGGACGGGCCGCGGCTCTGCCATGGCAGCGCTCCTCATTGAGACTGGTTCAGGCCCGCAGGGAGCCCCGTGACCGAGTGCTCGGCCGGACGGAGGCTCCCTGCCGGTGGGCGCGGTCGGTCAGTACTTGCGGTTCGGGAGCGCGGCTGCGGCCTGGTCCTGCATGTAGTCGCCCTCCTTGGTCTTGATCCAGCGCTCGACCTTCTGGCCGTCGTGAACCTGCTTCACGACCTCCATGAGCTGGGGGCCGAGCAGCGGGTTGCACTCGACGATGGCGTTGATCTTGCCCTGGGACATGGCCACGAAGCCGTCGTGGACGCCGTCGATCGAGACGATCAGGATGTCCTTGCCGGGCTTCTTGCCCGCCGCCTCGATGGACTGGATGGCGCCGAGGGCCATGTCGTCGTTGTGCGCGAAGAGCACGTTGACATCCGGGTTGGACTGCAGGAAGGCCGCCATGACCTGCTTGCCGCCGGCGCGGGTGAAGTCACCGGTCTGGCTGACGACGATCTTCCAGTCGTCCTTGTGCTGCGCGTCCATGACCTCCTTGAAGCCCTTGGCGCGCTCGATCGCCGGGGCGGCGCCGGTGGTGCCCTCCAGCTGGGCGATCTTCACCGCACCCTTGTGGCCGGCCTTCTGAAGGACCTTCTCCAGGATCCTCGCGGCGCGGCGGCCCTCGTCGGTGAAGTCGGAGCCGACCAGGGTCACGTACAAGGAGTCGTCGGAGGTCTCCACCGAGCGGTCGGTGAGGACCACGGGGATCTTCGCGGCCTTGGCCTCCTTGAGCACCGCGTCCCAGCCGGTGACGACCACCGGCGAGAAGGCGATGACGTCCACCTTCTGCGCGATGTAGCTGCGGATGGCGGAGATCTGGTTCTCCTGCTTCTGCTGGGCGTCGGAGAACTTGAGGTTGTAACCCGCCGCCTTGGCCGCGTCCTTCACCGAGGTGGTGTTGGCGCTGCGCCAGCCGCTTTCGGAACCGACCTGGGAGAAGCCGAGGGTGATCGTCTTTTTGCCGCCCCCGGAGGAACCGGAGGAGCTGTCGTCCGTCTTGGCGCAGGCCGCCAGGCCGCCCGCGGCCGCCACGCCGACCGCCGCCGTGAGGAAGTTCCTTCTGTTGAGCATGTTCTTCTCCTTTGAAGAGCCGACCCGGGAGATTGGACCCGCTGGTGCTGGAGGGAGTCGGCCGCGGCGCGTCCAACCTGTCGATCATTGTTCGAGATATCGACCACGTTTCTGCGTACAGAGCGGCCGATCGGTTGGTCAGTGGTGTACGCCCTCCGTTTGAGCGGCGTACGGGAAAGTGCTGGCGCGGACGACGAGTTGGGGTTCGATCGTGATCCGGGCCGTGGTGGCGGGTGGCCGGCCCTCGATCAACTCCAGGAGCAGCGCGATGCCTCGCCTGCCCACTGTCGAGAAGTCCTGCCGAACGGTGGTGAGAGGAGGAGCATAGAACTCCGACTCCGGGATGTCGTCGAAACCGACCACCGCGACGTCCTGGGGCGTTCGGACCCCCGCCTCACGCAGGGCCCGCAACACCCCCAGTGCCATCTGGTCGTTGGCCACGAAGACGGCGGTCAGCCCCCGGCGCACCCAGCCGGCCAGTTCCTGGCCTGCGCGGTAACCCGACAGCGGACTCCAGTCCCCGCGCAGCAGCATGGGCGGCTCGACGCCGGCCGCTTCGAGCGTCGCCCGCCAGCCGGCGGCCCGATCGGCCGCCTCCTGCCAGTCCTCGGGCCCGGCGAGGTGCCAGACCGTGCGGTGGCCGGCGGCCAGCAGATGACTGGTGGCCAGCGTCGCTCCCAGGTGCTGGTCCACACTGACGCCCGGGATGTCGACGCCCGGCGCGCTGCCCACGACCACCACCGGGAAGGGGTAACGGAGTTCGGCGAGAGCGTCCACCGCCGACCGCTGCGGAGCGATGGTGACCACTCCTTCCACTCCGCCCTCGCTGAGGTGGTCCATGGCTTCGGCGAGCGTCTCCATGGTCAGCTTGCGCAGGCTGACCGTCGAGACGAGATACCCCTCGGCGCGCGCCGCCTCCTCGAGTGCGAACAGCGTACTGGCCGGTCCGTAGAGGGTGGTGTCGGAGGCGACCACACCCAGCGTCCGGGTGCGCCGAGTCACCAGAGCCCGCGCGGAGGAGTTGCGGCGATAGCCCATCTCCTCGATCGCGCGCAGCACCCTGGCCCGTGTCGCGTCCCGCACGTTGGGGTGGTCCCCCAGCACACGGGACACGGTCTGGTGGGACACACCGGCCACACGCGCCACGTCCGCCATGGTGGGCGGTCGAACCTCACTGCTTGTCACGACCACACCTCCCCTGACGCCCGTCTGCCGGTAAGTCCTGCGCTGTGGGCGGTCGTCGCCGTACCGCGGGCTTCACTCCATGGTTCCGGAAAGCCCGACGGCGCTGACCGGAAGGGCGAGTCGGGGCACACTGTGGACACGGTGCTCGGACCCCCCGTCCTGCGTCGACCGCTGACTGGTGAATGCGGGGGCTATTGTGAGCGCTAACAATTCACGGCGGTCAAGAGGGATGCATCAGATCGTCGTTCACGGTTGAATAACGCACCGGGCGGCGGCGCATCCACCCTGGTCCGAGGCCCGGGGCAACCGCGGGCACCGATGCGGAGCGGCGACTCGGCGCCGCCGCAGCGACAGGAACACGCCGCAGCGAGCCCCACCAGGGACGTTCGAGGCGCGAGTGCGTCAGGCAAGCCGTGTCCCGGACATCGGCGTCCAGCCGTCGCCCTACGTGCACCACCACAGGAAGCGCGTGCACGTCCGGGACGGCGAGGGATCCGGGTTCGACGTCGTGGGTGCCGCCGTCGGCCTGCTCGTCCCGGCGGGGCGCGTCGCCGTCGGACCCTGGGTCGGCGTGACCGGTGAAGCACCCGCGGTCGCCGGCCGGGTGGCCTTGCCGTCGGCGCTCGTGGACGCCGAGGGCGAAGCGGACTTGGAGGCCGATGCGGACGCCGAGGGGTCCGGGGACGTCGAGCCGGCGCCCTTGCTCGTCGGGCCGTCCAGGGGCCGTGCGGGCCGTGCCGTCTTGTGCGCCTCCGACGACGTACCGCCCTCGGCGTTCGTACCCCCCGCCGCCGGGGGCCTGGAGTTGGCGAAGGGCGCGTCGACGCCGAGTTCCGCGAGGCTCAGGCCGCCCGCCGCGAGGACGAAGCCTGCGGTGATCAGGAGGGTGCGCCGGCGGCGCCGGCGGTGGGCCGCGGCCTTGCGGTCACGACGACTTGCACTGCCACCGCCGACCGGTCCGGTCGTCTCCTCATCGGCTTCCCGTCCAGGTCCCCGCCGGCGCCCCTGCGCCTGGCGCCTGGCCGCCCGCCCCTGCGGCACACCTCCGTCGCCGTGACCGTGCGTGTGCTGGTCCGGGCTGCCGTAGTCCTCGGTGCCGTAGTCCTCGGTGCCGTACGGCTCGACGGCGGCGTCCGGCTGCGGAGACACGTCCGCTTCCTCCGCATACGCGCGGAGTTCTTCGACTACTGTGCCGCACCCCGGGCATGCGAGGGCGCCATTGAGGTGCCGTCGGCACGGGTGGCAGAAGTCCATGACGCGGGAAGACTAGGTCCCCCCTTGGTGACGTTCCTAGGAGTGCCTGTGAAAGTTGTGTGGGAAACACGCCGTTCCGGCACGGCGACTTGATACGGGCACCCCACATTCCGCGCCATCTCGCGGCATCCCTCCGGCAACCCCGGCATCCCCGGCCCATCCCCCGATGCCACCACATAACAGGCTCGGGAAAGTATCGAAACCGTTACTCGTTCGCCCCATTGACACTCCCGCCACGCCAAACTTACTGTCTGGCCAGCATTTCGAACGAGAGCCGAAATCTCGAACAGCTGAAAGGCGACTTCCGTGCGCATCACCGGAATCAGCACACACGTGGTCGGGACCCCCTGGCGGAATCTGACGTACGTCCAGGTGCATACCGACGAGGGCATCACGGGCGTTGGCGAGACCCGCATGCTGGGCCACACCGACGCGCTGATCGGCTACCTGCGAGAGGCCGAGGTCAATCACATTCTCGGCTCGGACCCGTTCGCTGTCGAGGACCTGGTCCGCCGTATGAAGTACGGCGACTACGGGCGCGCGGGTGAGATCGTGATGTCCGGCATCGCCGTGGTCGAGATGGCCTGCTGGGACATCAAGGGCAAGGCCCTGGGCGTGCCCGTCTGGCAGCTGCTCGGCGGCAAGGTCACCGACAAGGTCAAGGCTTACGCGAACGGGTGGTACACCACCGAGCGGACGCCGGAGGCCTATCACAAGGCCGCCCAGGGGGTCATGGAGCGCGGGTACCGGGCCCTCAAGATCGACCCCTTCGGTACCGGCCACTTCGAGCTCGACCACGAGCAGACCATGTACGCGGTCTCCCTCATCGAGGCTGTGCGCGACGCCATCGGGCCGGACGCCGAGCTGATGCTGGAGATGCACGGCCGCTTCTCCCCCGCGACCGCCGTGCGGCTCGCCAAGGAGCTGGCGCCGTTCAAGCCCGCCTGGCTGGAGGAGCCGGTTCCGCCGGAGAACCTCAAGGCACTCGAGAAGGTCGCCGCCAAGGTCGACATGCCGGTCGCCACGGGCGAGCGCATCCACGACCGCATCGAGTTCCGCGAGCTGTTCGACAGCCAGGCCGTGGACATCATCCAGCCCGATCTCGGCCACATCGGCGGCATCTGGGAGACGCGGAAGCTGGCCGCGACCGCCGAGACGCACTACATGCTGGTGGCGCCGCACAACGTGGGCGGCTCGGTACTCACCGCCGCCTCCCTCCAAGTCGGTTTCACCACACCGAACTTCAAGATCCTCGAGCACTTCAACGACTTCGCGGACGCGGAGATCAAGAAGGTGGTCAAGGGTGCCCCGCAGGTGAACCCGGAGGACGGCTGCTTCCACCTCTCCGACGCCCCGGGCCTCGGCGTGGAACTGGACACCGACGCGGCGGCCGAGTTCCCGCAGCAGCGGGCCCACTTCGACCTGTGGGCCGAAGGCTGGGAAAGGCGCAACCCGAAGGACGGGCAGTGACCACCGCCGTAGTCGTGGAGGCGCCCGGCGCTTACCGGCTCGAGGAGCACACACCGCGCGAGCCCGGTCCGGGCGAGGCGCTGGTGCGGGTCCACGCCGTCGGTATTTGCGGCAGCGACCGCGAGGTCTACCAGGGCAACCGGCCCGAGGGCTACGTGCGCTACCCGCTCACTCCCGGCCACGAGTGGTCCGGCACGGTGGAGGCGGTCGGCGCCGGGGTGCCCGAGTCGCTGGTCGGCCGCAAGGCCGTCGGGGAGGGCTTCCGCAACTGCCAGGTCTGCGACCGCTGCCACGCCGGCGAGACGACGCTGTGCACCTCTGGGTACGAGGAGACGGGCTTCACCCAGCCCGGCGCGATGGCCACCACCCTCACGCTCCCGGCCCGCCTGCTGCACATCCTGCCGGACGACGCCGATCTCACGGCGGCGGCCCTGCTGGAGCCGGCCGCCTGCATCGCGGCCGCCGCGCTGAAGGGGAACGCACAGCCGGGCGAGCGGGTCGCGGTCGTCGGCACGGGCACGCTCGGCATGTTCGCCGTGCAGTTCCTGAAGGCGGTCTCGCCGTCGGAGCTGCTGGTGGTGGGCACCAGGAACGACCGCGAGGCGCTGTCGCGGCAGTTCGGCGCGACCGACTTCCGCACCAAGGACCAGGAGCTCCCCGACGACTTCGACGTCGTCATCGAGACCGCCGGGTCCGCCTCCGCCGCGCGCACCTCCGCCTCGCTGCTGCGGCGCGGCGGGCGGCTCGTCCTGACGGGCATCCCGGCGCCGGGCGCCGAGGGCCTGGACCCGACCGACCTCGTCGTACGGCAGCTGGAGGTGCACACCGTCTTCGGTGCGCCGCCGGACGCCTGGGCGCACGCGGTGCGGGTCTTCGGCGCGGGGCTGCTCGATCCGCTGCGGCTGGTCACGCACGAGCTGCCGCTCACCGGGTTCCCGCAGGCCATCGAGCTGGTGGGGTCCGGCGACCCGAAGGTCGGCAAGGTCCTGCTACGACCGTGACACCCCCCTAGAGCCGTACGCCGGTACGGAGTTACCTGACGAGCTCCGTACCGGCGTACCACCAGCCCACACGCACCCCGAGCCGCGAACTTCGTCCGAAATACCGAACATAAAGGACTCCTCGTGACCACCGACTCCGCTACGGCAGCCCGCAGGCCCGGTGAGCAGGCGCTCGCCGCGCTCGGCCTGGGCGCCCCCGCCCCCTCCCCCGCCGACGCCTCGCCGCACACCTTCCCCGGAGGCGGCCGCTGGCGCACCGAGATCCCCTCGTGCGAGGGACCCGAGGCGCTCGCGGTGGTCCTCAAGGAGTCCTCCCGGCTCGATGTGCCGATCCACCGCATCAGCCAGGGCAGCGGCGTCTGGATGCTGACCGACGCCGAGATCACCGAAATGGTCGAGGCCACGGCCGAACGTGACATCGAGCTGTGCCTGTTCACGGGGCCGCGCGGCACCTGGGACATCGGCGGCTCGGTCCGCACCGACTCGCGCGGCGCGGGTCTGCGGGCGCGCGGCCACGACGCGGTCGCAGGCTGTGTCGAGGACGCCGTCCGGGCGACGGAGCTGGGCGTGAAGTGCCTGCTCGTCGCCGACGAGGGCGTGCTGTGGACACTGCACCGGGCTCGCGAGAAGGGCATCATCCCGGCCGACACCACGCTGAAGGTCTCGGCGCTGATCGGCCCGGTCAACCCGGCCGCGTACGCCGTGTACGAGCGCCTGGGCGCGGACTCGGTCAACGTGCCCAGCGACCTGACGCTCGATCACCTCACCGAGATCCGGCGGGTCTCCGCGGCCCCCATGGACATGTACATCGAAGCCCCCGACGATCTCGGCGGCTATGTGCGCATGTACGAGGTCGCCGAGCTGATCCGGCGCGGCGCGCCGCTGTACCTCAAGTTCGGCCTGTCCAAGGCGCCCGGAATCTACCCGTACGGCAACCATATGCGGGAGCTGACCCTGGCCACCGCCAAGGAACGCGTGCGGCGCGGCCGGCTCGCCCTGGACCTGCTCGCACGGCACGGGGCGGACGGCGACATGGCGCCGCTCGGCTCCCGGCTGCCGGGCTCGCTCAACCGGTTCGACCTTCCGTCATAACGTTCCGGAAACTCGGCTTCACACCGGCCGACAACCCCGCGCAGAATCCCACACACCTGCTCTCGGTCGACACCCCGCACGGCATCCGAATGACCGAACACCTCCCGCACAGCAAGGACTGATCATCATGCGCACTCGCAGAGCCGCTCTCACCGCGATAGCCGGAGCCGCCTCCCTCGCTCTCACCCTGACCGCCTGCGGCCAGAGCGGCGCGGGCGGCAGCAAGGAGAAGGCGGGCAGCGCCAAGGGCGGCACCATCGGCATCGCCATGCCGACCAAGTCCTCCGAGCGCTGGATCAACGACGGCAACAACGTCGTCAAGAACCTCCAGGCCGCGGGTTACAAGACCAAGCTGGTCTACGGCGAGGACGACCCCGACACCCAGGTCTCGCAGATCGAGAACCTGATCACCCAGGGCGTCAAGGGCCTGATCATCGCGGCCATCGACAACAAGTCCCTGAACAACGTCCTCCAGCAGGCCGCCCAGGCGAAGATCCCGGTCATCGCCTACGACCGCCTGATCCTCGGCACGAAGAACGTCGACTACTACGCCTCGTTCGACAACGAGAAGGTCGGCGTGCTGCAGGGCACGTACATCGTGCAGAAGCTCGGTCTGGACAAGGGCAAGAAGGGCCCGTTCAACATCGAGCTGTTCGCCGGCTCCAATGACGACAACAACACCAAGTACTTCTTCAACGGCGCGATGAGCGTGCTGCAGCCGTACATCGACAAGAAGGAGCTGGTCGTCAAGTCCGGCCAGACCCAGCTCAACCAGGTCACCACCCTGCGCTGGGACGGCACCACCGCGCAGAAGCGCATGGAGGACGTCCTCACCTCCGCCTACAAGAGCGGCAAGGTCGACGCGGTGCTCTCGCCCTACGACGGCATCTCCATCGGCATCCTGTCCGCGCTGAAGTCGGACGGCTACGGCTCGGCGAGCAAGCCGCTGCCGGTCATCACCGGCCAGGACGCCGAGCTCGCCTCGGTGAAGTCGATCATCGCCGGTCAGCAGACGCAGACCGTCTACAAGGACACCCGCCAGCTCGCCAAGGTCGCCGCGACCATGGTCGACGACGCCCTCAACGGCAAGACACCGCAGGTCAACGACACCAAGACCTACAACAACGGCACGAAGGTGGTCCCGGCCTACCTGCTGCAGCCGGTGAGCGTCGACAAGTCGAACTACGAGGACGTGCTGGTCAAGGGCGGCTACTACACCGACGCCCAGCTCAAGTAACCGGCGCCCCCCTTCACCGACCGCACACGACTGGAAGGCACGACCATGGCGGGACCCGTCCTGGAAATGCGCTCGATCGTCAAGACCTTTCCCGGCGTCAAGGCGCTGTCGGACGTCAATCTGACCGTCCGTAAAGGCGAGGTCCACGCCATCTGCGGGGAGAACGGCGCCGGCAAGTCGACCCTCATGAAGGTCCTCTCCGGCGTCCACCCGCACGGGAGTTACGAAGGAGAGGTCCTCTTCGAGGGCGAGGTCTGCAGCTTCAAGGACATCCGGGCGAGCGAGCAGCACGGCATCGTGATCATCCACCAGGAGCTGGCGCTGGTGCCGTTTCTCTCCATCGCCGAGAACATCTTCCTCGGCAACGAACACGCCTCGCGCGGGTTCATCAACTGGAACGACACGCTCAAGCACGCCACCGAACTGCTGCGCCGCGTCGGCCTCGACGAGCATCCGGAGACCCGGATCGCCGACATCGGCGTGGGCAAGCAGCAGCTCGTGGAGATCGCGAAGGCGCTGTCGAAGTCCGTGAAGCTGCTCATCCTCGACGAGCCGACGGCGGCCCTGAACGACGAGGACAGCGGCAAACTCCTCGATCTCATCCTGGAGTTGAAGAACCAGGGCATCACCTCGATCATCATCTCCCACAAGCTGAACGAGATCCGCAAGGTCGCCGACTCGGTGACGATCCTGCGCGACGGGCGCACCATCGAGACGCTCGACGTGAAGGCGCCGGAGACGACCGAGGAGCGGATCATCGCCGGCATGGTCGGCCGCGACCTCGACAACCGCTTCCCCGACCGCACTCCGCACCGGCCGGAGGAGGGCGCGGCACCGGCCCTGGAGATCCGCAACTGGACCGTGTTCCACCCGATCGACCAGCAGCGCAAGGTCGTCGACGACGTGTCGATCCAGGTGCGCCGCGGGGAGATCGTCGGTATCGCGGGCCTGATGGGCGCGGGCCGCACCGAGCTGGCCATGAACGTCTTCGGGCGCACCTACGGCCGGTACGCGGGCGGCACGGTCCTCAAGGACGGCAAGGAGATCCGTACGAAGACCGTCGCCGAGGCGGTCGAGCACGGCATCGCCTACGTCACCGAGGACCGCAAGCACTACGGCCTGAACCTCATCGACACCATCAACCGCAACATCTCGCTGACCGCGCTGAACAAGGTGGCCAAGCGGGGCATCGTCGACGAGCACGAGGAGCGGCAGGTCTCCGAGGGCTTCCGCAAGACCATGAACATCAAGGCGCCGACCGTCTTCGAGCCGGTGGGCAAACTGTCGGGCGGCAACCAGCAGAAGGTCGTCCTCAGCAAGTGGATCTTCGCGGGACCGGACGTGCTGATCCTGGACGAGCCCACCCGCGGCATCGACGTGGGCGCCAAGTACGAGATCTACACGGTGATCGACCAGCTGGCCGCGCAGGGCAAGGCGGTCGTCTTCATCTCCTCCGAGCTGCCGGAGCTGCTCGGCATGTGCGACCGCATCTACACCATGGCCGCCGGGCGGCTGACCGGAGAGGTTCCACGGGCCGAGGCCACCCAGGAAGTGCTGATGCGCCAGATGACGAAGGACAAAGAGGTAACCCGATGAGCACCGATGTGACCGCCAAGACCCCGGCCCCGGCGCCGCCGGGCAAGAGCGGATCGGCCACCGGCAGGGGCCTGCTCCAGCTGGTTCTGGGCGGCCTGCGCCGCAACATGCGCCAGTACGGGATGCTGATCGCGCTCGGCCTGATCGTCATCTTCTTCCAGGTGGCGACCGGCGGGGACCTGCTGCTGCCGCGCAACGTCTCCAACCTGGTGCTGCAGAACAGCTACATCCTGATCCTCGCGATCGGCATGATGCTGGTCATCATCGCCGGGCACATCGATCTGTCGGTCGGCTCGCTGACGGCGTTCGTGGGTGCGTTCGCGGCCGTGCTGACGGTGGAGCACAGTGTGGCGTGGCCCCTCGCGCTCGTGCTGTGCCTGCTGGTGGGCGCGGTGGCCGGCGCCGTGCAGGGATACCTCATCGCGTATCTCGGCATACCGTCGTTCATCGTCACCCTCGCGGGAATGCTGCTCTTCCGCGGCCTGACGGAGATCCTGCTCAAGGGGCAGACCCTCGGCCCCTTCCCGGACGGGCTGCAGAAGCTCGGCAACGGCTTCCTGCCCGAGGTCGGCCCGAACACCAATTACCACAACCTCACGCTGCTGCTCGGCCTCGTCATGATCGCCGCCGTGGTGTGGCAGGAGGTGCGCGACCGGCGTCGCCAGCAGGAGTTCTCCCTGGACGTGCTGCCGGCGCGGATGTTCGCGCTGAAGATCGTCGCGATCGTCGCCGCGATCCTGGCCCTCACGATGCTGCTCGCCAGCTACCAGGGGGCGCCGATCATCCTCATCGTCCTCGGTGTCCTGGTGGTCGGCTACGGCTACGTCATGCGCAACGCCGTCTTCGGCCGTCACATCTACGCGATCGGCGGCAACCTGCCGGCCGCGAAGCTGTCCGGCGTGAAGGACAAGCGGGTCACCTTCCAGGTGTTCCTGAACATGGGCGTGCTCGCGGCCCTGGCGGGTCTGGTGGTCGCCGCCCGTCTGAACGCGGCCTCGCCGAAGGCGGGCGTGAACTTCGAGCTCGAGGCGATCGCCTCTTCCTTCATCGGTGGTGCGTCCATGAGCGGCGGTGTCGGTACCGTCCTCGGCGCGATCATCGGTGGTCTCGTGCTCGGCGTGCTGAACAACGGCATGAACCTCCTCAGCGTCGGCACCGACTGGCAGCAGGTCATCAAGGGCCTGGCCCTTTTGGTGGCGGTCGGCTTCGACGTGTGGAACAAGCGCAAGTCCGGTTCGTGAGCCGGTAAGGGCCCCCGCCGAAAGGCGGGGGCCTTTTCCCTGGGCACGGCGCAGGCAGCAGAAAGCAGGAAGCCCGTGAAGGAACTCTTCGGCAAGCTCGCCGACGGCACCAAGGTCTACCGCTGGTCCCTGGAGAACGGCGGGACCCGCCTGAAGGTGCTGAACTGGGGCGGTGTGGTCCAGAGCCTGGAGATCCCCGACCGGCACGGCCGCTGCGCCAACGTCTCCCTGGGCTTCGACAACATCGACGACTACGTGGCGAAGACCCCGTACTTCGGCGCCCTCATCGGCCGCTACGGCAACCGTATGGCCAAGGGCCGGTTCACCCTGGACGGCAAGAGCTACCAGCTCTCCGTCAACGACGGCGTGAACAGCCTGCACGGCGGCAAGCAGGGCTTCGACAAGCACATCTGGGACGTCGAGCCGTTCACCAGGGGCTCCGACGTCGGCCTGCACCTGTACTACACGAGCGTCGACGGCGAGATGGGCTACCCGGGCACGCTCAAGGCGAAGGTGACGTACACCCTCGACAAGCACGGCGACTGGCGCATCGACTACGAGGCCACCACCGACAAGGCCACCGTCGTCAACCTCACCAGCCACGTCTACTGGAACCTGGCCGGCGAGGGCAGCGGCACCGTCGAGGACCACGAGCTGCAGATCGCCGCCTCCCGCTACACGCCCACCGACTCGGGCCTCATCCCCACCGGCGAGCTGGCGAAGGTCTCCGGCACCCCCTTCGACTTCCGCCACGCCAAGGCGGTCGGACGGGACCTCCGAGCGGGCGACCCGCAGCAGGTGCAGGCCAAGGGCTACGACCACAACTGGGTCCTGGACAAGGGCGTCACCGCGAAGCCCGAGCACGTGGCCACGCTGCGCGACCCGCGCTCGGGCCGCACCCTGAAGATCTCCACCGACCAGCCGGGCCTGCAGTTCTACTCGGGCAACTTCCTCGACGGCACCCTGGTCGGCACCAGCGGCCACACCTACCGCCAGGGCGACGCGCTGTGCCTGGAGACCCAGCACTTCCCGGACTCGCCGAACCACGCGAACTTCCCGTCGACCGTGCTGCGGCCCGGGCAGACGTACCGGACGACGACGATCCACTCGTTCAGCGCGTAAACGCGAGCGAACTCACACTCGACGCACACCAGTTGAACGACGCCACGTCCGTATCCGTATGAGTGGATGGCCCGTGCTCCCCCGCACGGGCCACCCACTGTACGGAGGTTGCCTTGGCAGACAACGTCACCTCGCTGTTCCGCAGCTCCGCGGCGCACAGCCCCTCGATGGCGGCGCTGACACGGGAGAACGACGGAGTCGGCCCGGTGGACTTCTGCATCCCGTGCAACCCGTACTTCCCCACGCCCGCCATGTTCGAGGAGATGGCGGGCAAGCTGCGTGACATCCTCACCTACTACCCGAGCGGCGCGGAGACGATCACGGCCGAGCTGTGCGGTCTCCTCCAGCTGCCGCCGCAGTGCGTCGCCATGGGCAACGGCTCCACCGAGCTGATCACCTGGATCGACCACCTGCTGGTCCGCGAGTCCCTCGCCGTCCCCGTCCCCACCTTCGGCCGCTGGACCGACCAGCCCATGGAGACCGGCAAGCGGGTCGACATGTTCCCGCTCCAGGAGTCCAACGGCTTCTCCCTGGACCTCACCCAGTACGCCGAGTTCATCCGCGGGCGGGGCACCCGGGTCGCCGTCGTCTGCAACCCGAACAACCCCGACGGCGGCTACCAGTACAAGCACGCCCTGGTGCAGTTCATGGACCAGATGGCCGACCTCGACCTGGTCGTCGTGGACGAGTCCTTCCTGGAGTTCGCGGACGCCGAGGCCGACCCCAGCGTCGTGCAGGAGGCCATGCTGCGGCCCAACGTCGTCGTGCTGCGCAGCCTCGGCAAGAACTTCGGCCTGCACGGCATACGCTTCGGCTACCTGGTCGCCAACCCGTCGCTCGCGGGCCGGATCCGTTCCATGCTGCCGAAGTGGAACCTCAACTCCTTCGCCGAGCACGTGGTGTTCATGCTGAAGGAGCACGGGGCGGAGTACCAGCAGAGCCTGCAGCAGGTGCGCCGCGACCGTCTGGAGATGGCCAGCCACCTCTCGGCGCTGCCCGGCCTGACGATCTACCCGTCCCAGGGCAACTTCCTCTTCGTGCGCCTCCCCGTCGGTGCCGAGGGCACCGTGGTCCGCGACCGGCTGCTCACCGAGCACCGGATCCTGGTCCGCGAGTGCGGCAACAAGATCGGCTCCTCCAGCCGCTTCCTGCGACTCGTGGTGCGCCCCCAGGTGGACGTGCGTCGCCTGGTGTCCGCCCTGGAGCAGGTGCTCTACGGGTCCAGGAGGGGAGCCGCCGTGCCCGAGCTGAGCCGGCGAACCGGCTACAGCTCGGGTACGGCGGCGGTGGACCGCCTGGTCAGCGAGACCAACGGGGCGGGGTGCGGGGGCTCGCCGCCCGGGCCGCAGGGCCCGCTCCAGGGCTCCCGGCCGCCGCACCGCTCCCCGCCGCGCAGCCGGCCGTCGGTGGAACGCCGATGCCCGCCGCAGCCCAGGCCGCTCCCCTGCCTCCGGCGCCCGCGCCCCTGCTCACACCCGCACCGGCTCCCGCCCCGCTGCCGACCCCCGCGCCCACTCCGGTCCCCGCGCCCGCTTCGGCGCCGTTCCCCGCGCCCGCTCCGGCGCCGTTCCCCGAGCCCACTCAGGCGCCGTTCCCCGAGCCCGCTCAGGCGCCGTTCCCGGCGGCCGCCCCGATCCCCGCCGCCGCCGCGGCGACCGGCCCCACCCCGCCGGGCGTCCCGGCCCGCGGTGGTCTGACCGCCGCCCAGGTGCGCGGCATGACCGCGCCCGCCCCCGGCATCCCCGGCCTGGCACCGGCCCCGGCCACCGGCTGGCCCAGCCCGCCGGCCTGGCCGAACGCGGCGGGGATGGGTCAGGCGGGGTAGGACCGCCGCGCAGGTGCCGTCCGGGTGATACAAAAGCCACCGAGTTATTCCTTGATGTCCGATTTACTCCTATAAATACCGAGGAATCACCAAGCAACTGTTTCGCCCACTGAAAGACCCCACCGGAAATGCCGCTCGACCCCGAGTGACGCAATTCACTTACGATGCCCCTTAGTGGCTTTACCTGGTCCTTAACCTCCCGACTTTGCGGACATGCCCCAATCCGAGGCACGGGCGGCAACTAGCCTGCTTAGTAAAAACGGGAATTGTCGAATTATTCCCGGCGGCTAAGAATGTTCCCGCCGCAGCGCACCGCAAACGAAATGCGGTGCTGTTTGTCGAGGGGAACCGGCAACTGCGGGCAATGCAATCCCCGGACCAAGGACCGCACCATGCCCAAACACGCCTTCAACCGCTCGCGCCGGGCGCGCCGGTTCTCCACCGGCGGCGCCGTCACCGCTTGCTCTCTCGCCCTGGCCTGCACGGCCGTGCTCGGGGCGGCCCAGGCCGCCGACGCCGCTCCGGCCGCTTCGGCCGTCGCGGGAACTCCGGCCGCGTCCACCGCTAAGACCACATACGTCGTCCGGCTCGGCGACCATCTGGCTTCTATCGCACGGACCCACAATGTGCCGGGCGGCTGGCAGGCCATCGCAGCGGCCAACAAGCTTTCCAGCCCCTACATCATCCGGCCGGGTCAGGTCCTGATTCTTCCCACCGGGTCTTCCTCGATCAAGAAAACCGTGTCCGCCCCGGCCGCGAAAACCGCGCCGGCTTCCAGCGGCGTGATCTACGCCAACAACCTGGACGGCTGGATCAAGCACTCGCTGGCGGTCATGAAGCAGCACGGTATTCCGGGTTCCTACAACGGCATTTACCGCAATGTCATGCGAGAGTCCTCCGGCAACCCGAAGGCCATCAACCTCTGGGACTCCAACGCCGCGAAGGGCATCCCGTCGAAGGGCCTCCTCCAGGTGATCGACCCGACGTTCCGCGCGTACCACGTGCCGGGCACGTCGTGGGACATCTACGACCCGGTCGCCAACATCACCGCCGCGTGCAACTACGCCTACCACCGCTACGGCTCGATCGACAACGTCAACGGCCCTTACTGAGGCACCTGATCCGCACCTTCGGGGTGGTGGCCGCGCAGCGTCGCGCGGCCGCCACCCCGTCCCGTGCCCAACGGCCGGAAAACGCCCGGTGTCCCGGGATGACATGCCAGTGAATTCACCATAGAAGACGACCTTTCCCCCTCCCCGTCACCCGCCTGCTCCGGTCACCATGACCTTCCCATCCGCCTTGTGACGTCTGGGAGTTGGCCGTGAACGGCTTCCCCTGGGACACCACCCTGGCCGTCGTCGGTCTGGCCGTCTCCGGTGCCGCGGCTCTGTGGGAGTTCGTCGTCGGCAGCCGGAAACTCCTCGGCTACCGCGTGCAGATGGACACGACCGCCCAGGACGCGGCCGCCGCGCCGTACGCGGGAGTGCTCCGGCAGATGCAGCACAACGGCACGTCCCTGCACGACCCGTCGTTCGTCCTGCTGCGCATCGAGAACAGCGGCCGGCCCCCATCGTGGAGGACGACTACCTGGCGCCCGACGGCGCCCGGGCCGGCATCCAGGTCACGTTCCGGGGCCGCCGGGTCGTCGGCATGGTCGTCACCGAACTCAGCCGCAGTGAGCTGCGCAGCTTCTTCGTTCCCTCCGGCAGCGGCCAGGGCACCCCTCAGCCGGTGCCGGGCCTCGGGGTCGGCGACGGGCTCATCGAACTGCCCAAGGTGAAGCTGAACCGCCGCGACCACTACAAGGTGCTGGCGGTGCTGGAACGCGAGGCGGGCTTCACGGAGCAGACGTTCCCGGACCCGGAGGTGGTCGGCGGCATCGTGGGCGGGGTCCGCCGCGGCAGGATGCGGAAGACCGAGTACTACCCGTTCGCCGCCAAGCCGGTCCGGGTGCTGCTCGTCCTCCTGGTCCTGGTGCTCATCGGGCAGTCCCTCTTCATGCTCCTGCGCAGCGACCCGAAGCCCGCGCCGCTGGACTGCGCCAAGGGCACGCTCACGCTGTCCGGGTCCACCGCGTTCGCGCCGGTTCTGCGGGAGGCCGCGCGGCAGTACGAGAAGACGTGCCCCGACGCGCACATCCCGCTCTCGAACGACAGCTTCAAGGGCAGCGTCCCCGGACTCAACGCCCTTGAGGCGGCAGGCGAACAGGACAAGCCGAAGGGCGGCAAGGGCCTCGGCGACCGTCTGGCGTTCAGCGACGGCCCCAAGAGCGGGACCGGCCACCCGCAACTGCTGCCCCGCCCTGTCGCCCTCTCCCTCTTCACGCTGGTCGTCAACCCGGACGCGGGCGTGAAGGACCTGCCGCTGCAGCAGATCAGGGACATCTACGCCGGCAAGATCACCAACTGGAAGCAGGTCAACGGCAACGACGTGCCCATCCACCTCGTGAGCCGCTACCCCGGTTCCGGCACCCGCACCACCCTCGAACTCCGCGTCCTCGGCGACCAGCGGCTGCCGGGCGTCACGGCGAGCGACTGCGTCGCCATGGACACCGCCAAGCCGGGCCGCTGCGAGGTCGGCGACACCCAGGCCCTCCTGGACACCGTGGCCTCGACCCCGGGCGCCCTCGGCCACAGCGAGGTTGGCGCGGCCACGGCCCACGCCGGCATCCAGCCCGTTCGCATCGACGGCTACCCGGCCACGCTGGAGGGCGTCGACGGCGGCGCCTACCCGTACTGGCAGACCGAGTACGCCTACACCTACGGCGAACCGCCCGCCGACTCCCTCGCCGCCGGCTTCCTGCGCTACCTCTCCGAGGAGGTCGGCAAGGACATCATCCGTTCCCACGGCGACCGCCCCTGCGCGGAACTGGCCAAACCGTTGCTGTGCCGTCCGAGTGGGTAGCCCGCCTCGGCGCCGGGTCTCAGGGGTTCTCCCACGACGCCGGTTCCGCGGCCAGGCGGCGGACCGGTTCCGGGAGGGTGTCCGTCGCGATGTCGGCGAGCGTGACGCCCTCGAGGATCTTGCGTACGTTCGCCCGCAGAGCGATCCACAGAGGCAGGAGCGGCTGCGCCGAGCCGGTGTAGCTGAGGCCCGTGGGCCGCTCCCCCCGTACCGACACGATCGGACCGTCCACCGCGCGGATGACGTCCGCCACGGTGATCGCGGACGGCTCCCGGGCCAGGGCGTAGCCTCCGGTGCCGCCGCGTCGGCTGGTGACCAGGCCCGCGCGGCGCAGATCGCCCAGGATGCCCTCCAGGAACTTGTGCGGAATGCCCTGCGCGGCCGCGACCGTCTCCGCCTTCACCGGTGCCGTCTCCTCGCGCACGGCCAGCTCCAGCGCCGCCCGTACCGCGTAATCCGCCCGTGCCGAGATCCTCATGCGGCCATTGTCATGCCTGCCACGGGTGACAATCCTCGCGTGGCGATGAGCAGACGTACATTCCATATGATCACCGGCACCGCCGCGCTCGGTCTTGCGCTCGGCGGCAGCGGTGAGGTGCACGCCGACGTGAGCGCGCCGACCGGTCCGCCCCCGGATCCGCCGCGGGCGGACGGACGGGCGCACACCGTCGGCTTCGACCGGTACTCGATGCTCGTCGACGGCCGGAGGGTCGTGCTGTGGTCGGGCGAGATGCACCCGTTCCGGCTGCCGAGCCCGTCCCTGTGGCGGGACGTGCTGCAGAAGATGCGCGGCCACGGGTACAACACCGTCAGCGTCTACGTGGCGTGGAACTTCCACTCCTCCGCCCCCGGCCACCATGACTTCACGCGCGTCCGCGACCTCGACCTGTTCCTGCGTACCGCCGCCGAAACCGGTCTGTACGTGACCCTGCGCCCGGGCCCCTACATCAACGCCGAGGTCGACGCGGGCGGCTTCCCCGGCTGGCTGACGGCGACGCCGGGCACGGCCCGCACCTCCGATCCGACGTATCTGGGTCACGTCGACGAGTGGCTGACGGCCGTCAACCGGATCGCCGTACGGCACCTGTACACGCGCGGCGGCGGCACGATCGTCCTCTACCAGCTCGAGAACGAGTACGCGAACCACGTCACCGAGGCCGCCGGCCGCGACTACATGGCCCACCTGTACGACAAGGTCCGCGCCGACGGCATCGATGTGCCGCTCTTCCACAACGACAAGGGCCGCAACGGCTACTGGGCGCCCGGCACCTTCGACACCGGCGGGGAGCGGGGGCGCTGGCTGTACGGCTTCGACGGGTATCCGTCGCCGTTCCGCCCACCGCCGGACTGGGGGTACTTCGGGCCGGGCGGGACGAAGGGCGGATCCACCGCGAGTCCTGACACGCCGGGATTCCTGGCCGAGTTCGGGGGCGGCTGGTTCGACCCGTGGGGCGGGGCCGAGTTCGGCGGGAAGGGGTACGCGGAGTCGCGCCGCACCCGGGACGCGGCGTACGAGCGGCGCTTCCACCTGACCAACCTCGCCAACGGCATCAAGATCCACAACGTGTACATGACGTTCGGCGGCACGTCGTGGGGGTGGCTGCCCGCGCCGGTCGTCTACACGTCGTACGACTACGGCGCCGCCCTCGACGAGGCCAGACAGCCGACCGCCAAGCTGGTCCCCATGCACCAGATCGGGCATCTGCTGCACACCGTGCCGGAGCTGGCCGAGCTGGACCGGGCGGAGGACGTCGACGTCGGCGGCGGCCCGGCGCTCAGGGCGTATCACCTGGTCAATCCGGACACCGGAACACATGTGCACGTGCTGCGCAACGACTCGACCGGTGAAGCCGAGGCCGCCGTCCCCGTCGCCGGGACCACCGTCCGGGTGCCCGTGCCCGGCCTCGACGCCCGGCTGCTGGCCGCCGGGATGTCGCTCGGGCGGCGGACGCTGCGGTACTCCTCCGCGCAGCCCATGCTGCGGCTGGCCGTCGGGCGGCAGGACCTCGCCGTCTTCACGGGCCGTTCGGGCGAGGTGACGACGACCGTCCTGGAGTGCGCGCGTGAGCCGAGGGTCACCGTGCTGGAGGGGGACGCGGCGCACACGTACGCGCAGGGCACCCTGCGCCTGGACGTGCGGCTCGGCGGGCTCGTCCGGGTGCTGGTGGAGGGCGGAGGCGTGGCACGTCCGCTGCTGCTCCTCCTCGCGGACGACGAGACGTCCGTACGGCTATGGCCCCACCACACACCGTCGGGGCCGTTCCTGGTGCACGGGCCGGCCCTGCTGCGCACCGCCCAGCGTCGCGGCACCACCGCACAGCTCACCGGCGACACGGTCGACGACGCGGATCTGGAGGTGTGGGCGCCGCCCGGGGTGACCGAGGTCGTCTGGAACGGTGCTCCCGTGCCCGCGCGCGGCACCGCGTCCGGCAGTGTGCGCGCCACCCGGCGGCTGCCGGGCGCGGCACCGGTCCGGCTGCCCGCGCTGACCGGGTGGCGCCGGCGGGCGGAGAGCCCCGAGGCCGCCGTCGACTTCGACGACTCGGCGTGGCGGACGGCCGACCGGACGACGTCGTACGCCACGACTCCTGTGCCGGCCGGACAGCCCGTCCTCTTCGCCGACGACTACGGCTTCCACTACGGGGACGTCTGGTACCGGGGCCGTTTCGAGGGAGCAGCGGGCGCCGCGTCCGTGTCGCTGGCGTACGTGTCCGGCACGCAGGGGTTGCTGATGGCGTGGCTGGACGGGAAGCCGCTGGGCACCCACCGGATGCCCGTGCCGGACGCGAAGACGGTGCGGCGGGGGACGTGGTCGGCCACGGCGACGTTCCCCATCGCGCCGGGTGACGGACCGCATGTGCTGTCCGTGCTGGTCCGGCGCATGCAGCACGACGAGGACGGCGGGGCGAACGACAGCCACAAGGCGGGCCGGGGCCTGGTCTCCGTCGCCTTCGACGGGGCGTCGCCCGCGGTGCGCTGGCGGATCCAGGGCGAGGCGGCCCCGGACCCGGTGCGCGGCCCGCTGAACAACGGTGGGCTGTACGGGGAGCGGCACGGCTGGCATCTGCCCGGGTTCCCGGACGGCGACTGGGAGGCGGTCCCGCTTCCGCGTACCGAGCGGGGGCAGGGTGTGGTCTGGTACCGGACGCGGTTCCGGTTGGCCGTCGATCCCGGCACGGACGCGTCCATCGGGCTCACCCTGGCGGACGATCCGGCGCGTGCCTACCGGGCGCAGATCTTCCTCAACGGATGGAACATGGGCCAGTACATCAACGACGTGGGCCCCCAGCACACCTTCGTCCTGCCCAACGGTGTGCTCGACACCCGGGGCCCGAACACGCTCGCGCTGGCGGTCCTCGCCGACGGGACCACCCCGTCGGGGCCGGGCACCGTCGAACTGACGCTGCTGGGACGGGCGGCCGGGGGAGTCCCGGTGACGCTGGTGGACTCCCCCGGATTTCCGAGCCGGTCGCTCTAGGGACGGGCGGTTGGCGAGGGCTGTTCGAGCGTGGGCCAGCCGTCACGTGTCCAGCCGAGCGGGTTCATGCCCAGCTTGGGTGTGCCGTTGTCGTCCCCGTCGTAGTAGTGGTAGGCGATCCAGTCCTCGCCCTGGTCGCGGAAGACGGACTCTCCACCGGGGCCGATGTAGCGGCCGTGGGAGGCGAGGAACAGGTCGCCGCCGCCGTTCAGCAGGGGTGTGCCGGTGCTGTCGGTGTAGGGGCCGGTCACCGACGTGGACCTGCCGACCCTGATCTTGTACGTGGAGTTCACCCCCGCGCAGCAGGCGTCGTAGGAGGCGAACAGGTAGTAGTACTGACCGTGCTTGACCACGTACGCGCCCTCGACGGCGTACGGGGCGTCGGGGCGGGTCGCCAGGTGGTGCACCGTGGCGCCGGGGATCGCCTTGCCGGTCGTCGCGTCCAGTTCGACCATGCGGATGCCGGTCCAGTACGAGCCGAACGCCATCCAGAGCCTGCCGTTCGCGGGGATCACCGCCGGGTCGATGGCGTTCCATGCGTCGGTCGTCTCTGAGGTGAAGACCTTGCCGTGGTCGGTCCAGGTGCCGGGCATGCCGGTCGGTGAGGTGGCGACGCCGATCGCGGAGTGATTGGTGCCCCAGGAGGAGACGGCGTAGTAGAGCCAGTAGCGGCCGTCGCGGTAGGACAGGTCGGGGGCCCAGGGGTCGCCGGTGGAGTTGTACTCGTACCACCAACTCGGCGGCTGGTCGAAGGCGTTGCCCGCGTCGTCCCAGTGGCGCAGGTCCTTCGAGAGGCGGGCGCCGATGACGCCGCCGGTGGAGTAGGCGACGTACAGGCCGTTGTCGAGGCGGTGGACGGTCGGGTCGTGGATGATCTGCTGCCCGGTGAGCGGGAGCGGGTCGGGGTAGTCGGCGGCCTGGGCGGTGGAGGGCAGGAAGGCGAGGAGGGCGGCGGCCAGGATCGCCGCGAGTCTGAGGCGCTTCAACGGACGGTCTCCTTACGGGAGAAGCTGCGTGACGTGCTGCCGACCGGGGCTTGTGCGTTCGGTATTTCGAATGACGCTCGTAACTGCGAACGGACCGTAGAGTGGAAGCGCTTTCACGGTCAATGGGCCGGACAAGAACCGGAGGAACCGTTTACTCCGGCACACTTCAGGGCCCCCACCCGGTGACGACCGGGCGGAGGCCCTGAGCGGACGACGGGTCAGCCGGCGAAAGCGGGCTGCGCCAGGCCCTTTCCGGCGCCGGGGACGACGAGGAGCGAGCCGGAGAGCGGGTGCGGGGCCTGAAGGCCCGTGCGGGCGGTGGTGATGTACAGGTCGGCCAGGTCGGCGCCGCCGAACGCGCATGCGGTGGGGCGCTCGACGGGCAGTTCCAAAACGCGGTCCAGGTCCCCGGAGGGGGTGTAGCGGTGGATCGCGCCGCCGTCCCACAGGGCGACCCACACACAGCCGTCGGCGTCGACGGTCAGTCCGTCGGGGAAGCCGCGCTCGACGTGGGCGAGGGCGCGCCTGCCCGCCGGGAGCCCGTCGTCGCCGACGTCGAAGACGTCGATGCGGCGGGTCGGCGAGTCGACGTAGTACATCAGCCGGCCGTCGGGGCTCCAGCCGGTGCCGTTGCTCACGGCGACGTCGTCGAGGACGGTGTGGACGGTGCCGTCGCCGGTGATCCGGGACAGGGTGCCGCCGCCCGGCGCCTCGTCGTAGCGCATGGTGCCCGCCCACAGGGAGCCGTCCGGGGCGACGGCCGCGTCGTTGCCGCGGCGGCCGGGCACCGGCTCGTGGTGCAGCCAGCGGAAGGTGCCGTCGGGGTCGCGCAGGCCCACGCCGTCGCGGAGGTTGAGCACCAGACCGCCGCCGGAGCGCGGCTTGGCGGCGCCCACGTGCTGCTCGCTGGTCATGACCGTGCGGCCCCCGGAGGCGGGGTCGTACGTGTGCACCCGGGACCCCAGGATGTCCACCCAGATCAGCCGACCGCCGTCGGCGTCCCACGTCGGGCCCTCACCGAGGGCCGCCTCCTCGCGTACGGCGAGCTCGTACGTCGTCGTCATGCGACGCTCCGGTGGCCGAGCCGCTCGGAGAGTTCCGCGGCGCCCTTCGCGGCGAGCTGCTCCAGCTCGGCGAGGCGCTCGTCGCTCCAGCGGATCATGGGCACCGAGATGGACAGTGCGGCGACGACCTGCCCGGTGCGGTCGCGCACGGGGGCGGCGACGCAGCTGACGTCGGGGTTGGACTCGCGGCTCTCCACGGCGATGCCGCGGGCGCGGATCCGGGCCAGGGCCTCACGCAGGGCCGCCGGGTCGGTGATGCTGTTGGGAGTCATCGCGACCAGCTCGGCGTCGTCCGGGACACGGGCGGCGAGTTCCGGCTCGGGCAGGGACGCGAGGAGCATCTTGCCGACGGAGGTGCAGTGGGCGGGGAGCCGACGCCCGGCCGCCGACACCATGCGCACGGCGTGCGTGGAGTCGACCTTGGCGATGTAGATGACGTCGGTGCCCTCGAGGATGGCCACGTGGACGGTCTCGTCGCAGGTCTCGGCCACGGACCGGGCGACCTGCAGGCCCTCGGCGGCGAGGTCGAGCTGCTCGGCGTAGCGGCTGCCGAGCTGGTACGGGCGGACGCCGAGGCGGTAGCGTCCCGGCTGTCCCTGTACGGGCACGATGTACGAGCGCGCGGCGAGCGTGGTGACGAGCTCGTGCACCGTGGTGCGCGGCAGCTGGAGCTTGCGCACGATGTCGGGGGCGGACAGCGTGCCGTCCCCGTCGAGGAAGAGCTCCAGGATGTCGAGAGCCCGGGTGACGGCAGGTACGAGGCGTCCCACGACCGGCCCCCTCTCCATGTTCGAAATTTCAACTGACGATCGGCATGACGAACACAGGCTAGTCATAGTGCGCTGGGGCGGCAATGGTCGTGCGAGGTGCGGGATTCCGCAAGTGGTCGGCGAGGATGGACGGCATGCCGTCCGCCTTCACGCCCCGCGACTTCCAGCTGGTCCTCCTGCGCCGCATGGCCGACCACAATCCGGACCTGGTGGAGGGCGCCCGCCACGAGCTGGGCGTCTCGATCGCGGACATGCGCGAGGCCAACAAGCGCTGGCAGGCGATGGTCCGCTCACCGCGCTCCCGCTCGGCCCTGACCCGGTACCGCTCGGTCCTGGGCGAGCCCGAGTCGACGACCCCCCGCCGCATCGGCGACCTGGACTGCGACGCCCTGCTGTGGCCGGTCCCGCTCTGGCCCGACCTGCGCTTCGAGATCCTGGTGGCGCCGAACGGCGTGGTGTGGAACGAGTGGCTGGTACGGGCCCCGGGCGCGCCGTCCCCCGAGCTGAAGACCCTGGAGGACCTGACCCCCTGGTCCTGCACGGTCGACGAGGCGGCCCGCGCCTTCGCCCCCGCCCGCCCGCTGGAGGGCACGGCCCCCACCCGCTGGGGCCTGGCCTTCACGGCCCCGGACGCGCGGGGCGTACGCCATCAGGTCGCCGCGGAGTTCACCTGGGGGCTGTTGCAGCGGGTGGGCGTCAGCGGGCAGCGGTGAGGATCGCGTCCACAACCACGGGCAGCGACCCGGTGTGGAGGTCGAGGAACAGGTTCGGCTCGACGAGCTCCAGCTCCATCACGCACGGCTGCCCGCCCGCCCCGTCCACCAGGTCGACGCGGGCGTAGAGGAGGTCGGCGTGGCCCGGGACGGCGGCCAGGGCGCGCTCGGCGGTGGCGAGTTCTGCCGGGGTCGGGGTCCAGGGCTCCAGGCCGGGGTGGGCCACCTTCTTCTCGTCGTACGGGGTTCCGGGCGCCAGGACGGCGCCCTTCCGGCTGGCGTGCAGCAGCCGCCCGCCGAAGAACTGCACCGCCCGCTCCCCGCTCACGTCGATGCCCTTCACATAGGGCTGCACCATCGCCGTGAACCCCTCGGCGTGCAGGCGGGCGAGCTGTCGTACGGCGGTGTCGTGCTCGCCGGGCGTGTACCGGGCGGCGAACCGGGCGCCGGCGCCCGAGGTGGGCTTGATGACGTACTCGTGGTCGCCGGGCAGGTCGGCGGGGTCGCCGGGGGCGATGTACCGCGTGGGGACGGTGGGGACGCCCGCGGCGGCCAGGTTCCCGAGATACCGCTTGTCGGTGTTCCAGCGGACGACGTCCGCCGGATTGGCCAGCCGGGTGGCCCTCCCGCACCGCTCGGCCCACGCCGTGAACTCGGCCGCCCGCCAGCTGTAGTCCCACGTGGACCGGATCACGGCCAGGTCGTATCCCGACCAGTCGACGTCCGTGTCGTCCCAGTACACGGCGTCCGCCTCGGCCCCCGCCGCCCGCAACTCCCGTATGAGCACCGGCAGATCGCGGTCGACGGCGACCTCCGGCCCGGGACGGCAGGTGACGAGTGCGACTCGGGCCACGTCTGGACTCCTGTTCGTACGACCAATGCTCCGCGACGATTCCTCCGCGCAGGCTAACAAAAGGGCGTGGAACCGGGCACGGGCCGTTGACCTTCACCTTCGGTGAAGCCCCAGCATCGGTGGCGGAACGGACGAGGAACGCCGGAAGGGCGGGGTGCGGCGGTGGAGATGCTGACGATCGGGGCGTTCGCGAAGGCGTGCCGGCTGTCGCCGAAGGCGCTCAGGCTCTACGACGAGCTGGATCTGCTGCGCCCGGCCCGGGTGGACCCGGAGACCGGCTACCGCTACTACGCCGCCGGCCAGCTGGAGCAGGCGCGGCTGGTGGCGTGGCTTCGGCGGCTCGGCATGCCGTTGGCGCGCATCCGGCAGGTGTGCGCGCTGGACGACGCGGGCGCCGCCCGGGAGATCCGTGCCTACTGGGCACGGGTCGAGGCGGAGACAGCGGCGCGCCGGGAACTGGCGGCGTTCCTCGTGGACCACCTCTCACATCCGTCGAGGAAGGACACCACCATGCTGGAACTGCGCTACTCGGCCCTCTCGGACCCCGGTCGGGTCCGCACGGCCAACCAGGACACGGCCTACGCGGGCGCCCGGGTGCTCGCGGTGGCCGACGGCTTCGGCTCCGGGGGCGCGCCCGCGAGCACGGCCGCGATCGAGGCGCTGCGGCACCTGGACCGGGAGCCGCTGCCTGCGGGCAGCGTGCTCAACCTGCTGGAGGACGCGGTGCAGGACGCCACCCGGGCGGTGCGGGACGCGGCAGGGAGCGACGCCGAGGTGGGCACCACCCTCACCGCGGCGGTGTGGACCGGCTCGCAGCTCGCCCTCGTCCACATCGGTGACTCCCGGGCGTATCTGCTGCGCGACGGCGAACTGTTCCGGATCACCCACGACCACACGGTCGTCCAGTGGATGATCGACGAGGGCCGGCTGACACCGGAGGAGGCCGCCGCCCATCCGCAACGCGCCCTGCTGCTGAAGGCGTTGACGGGCGGCGACGACGCCGGTGCCGTACCCGATCTGCGGCTGCACGACGCGCTGCCCGGCGACCGGTATCTGCTGTGCTCGGACGGCCTGTCCGGGGTCGTGCCGGACGAGGAGATCCGCACCGCGCTCACGTCCGCGTCCGCCCCGGACGAGGCGGTGCGGGCACTGGTGGGCGCGGCGAACGCCGCCGGCGGCCCGGACAACGTGAGCTGTGTGGTGGCGGAGGTGGTGGAGGCCGCATAACGGACGGGGCTGTGCGGCACGATGGGTTCGTAGGTCCCGTCCGCATGTCCGCCTCGACGCAAGGAGTGTCCGCGTGTCCTCCCTCTTTCCGGCACTGTCCGATCCCTCGGCCGGGCGGCGGCCCGCCCTGCGGTTCGGGGAGCGGGCTCTGACCTATGCGGAGCTCGCCTCGGCGGCGGGGGCGCTCGCCGGGCGGATCGGCGGGGCCATGGGCGTCCCCCCTGCTCGAGCGAAGTCGAGAGCTTGGGGGAGGGTGGCCGTATGGGCCACGCCCTCCCTGGAGACCGCCGTCGCCGCGGTCGCCGCGCTGAGCGCCGGTGTGCCCTTCGTCCCGCTCAACCCGAAGTCCGGGGAGCGGGAGCTCGGGCACATCCTGGCGGACAGCGCGCCGTCGCTGGTGCTCGCCGGGCCGGGCGTCGAACTGCCCGCCCCGGTCGGCGGACTGGAGCGCGTCGACGTCGATGTGCACGGCTCCGGGGCTCTCCCGGAGGGCGAAACCGGCGACGAGGACCCCGCCCTCGTCGTGTACACCTCCGGCACCACGGGCCCGCCCAAGGGCGCCGTCATCCCCCGTCGTGCCGTCGCCACCACCCTGGACGCGCTCGCGGACGCCTGGCAGTGGACGGGCGACGACGTGCTCGTGCACGGGCTGCCGTTGTTCCATGTGCACGGGCTGGTGCTGGGCATCCTCGGGCCGCTGCGGCGCGGCGGGTCCGTGCGGCACCTGGGGCGGTTCAGTACGGACGGTGTGGCGCGGGAGCTGGGCGAGGGCGCGACCATGCTGTTCGGCGTGCCGACGATGTACCACCGCATCGCCGAGGCCCTGCCCGCCGACCCCGAGCTGGCCAAGGCGCTCGCCGGGGCCCGGCTGCTGGTCTCCGGGTCCGCCGCGCTGCCGGTGCACGACCACGAGCGGATCGCCGCCGCGACCGGCCGCCGGGTCGTCGAGCGGTACGGCATGACCGAGACGCTGATGAACACCAGTGTGCGGGTGGACGGGGAGGCGCGCGCGGGGACGGTGGGGGTTCCGCTGCCGGGTGTGGAGCTGCGGCTCGTCGAGGAGGACGGGTCCGTCGTCGCCGCCCGCGACGGCGAGAGCGTCGGGGAGATCCAGGTGCGCGGGCCGAATCTGTTCACCGAGTACCTCAACCGGCCCGACGCCACCGCCGCCGCGTTCACCCCGGACGGCTGGTTCCGCACCGGGGACATGGCGGTGCGCGAGCCCGACGGGTACGTGCGGATCGTGGGGCGCAAGGCGACCGATCTCATCAAGAGCGGCGGCTACAAGATCGGGGCCGGGGAGATCGAGAACGCGCTTCTCGAGCACCCGGGTGTCCGGGAGGCCGCCGTCGCCGGGGAGCCCGACGACGACCTGGGCGAGCGGATCGTCGCCTGGGTCGTGCCCGCGGATCCCGCGGCGCCGCCCGGTGCCGACGAGCTGGCCGGCCACGTCGCCCGCCGGCTCGCCCCGCACAAGCGTCCGCGCGTGGTGCGGTACCTGGACGCCCTGCCCCGCAACGACATGGGGAAGATCATGAAGCGGGCCCTGCGGGATGCCTGAGCGCCCCTCAGCGCGGGACGCCCTCGCCCTGGTCACCGACGACTTCGCGGAACTCCCCTCCCCCGGGCGCGACGGGCAGCCCGACGGTCCGTTGGCCTGGCCCGGCTACGACGCCTCCCGGGCCCGCGCCGCCGCGCGCACCGGCGAGGAGGAGTCCGTCGTCTGCGGGCGCGCCACCGTCGGCGGCACCCCGGTCGTGCTGATCGCGTTCGAGTTCGGCTTCCTCGGCGGCTCCCTGGGCGAACACACCGGGGACCGGCTGGAGGCGGCCCACGTCCACGCCCGTGAGCGGCGGCTGCCGGTGGTCTCGCTGGTCGCGACGGGCGGCAGCCGGATGCAGGAGGGCATGCTCGCGCTGACCCAGTTGCAGCGCGTGGCCCGCCAGTCGGCGCTCACCCGCGCGGCCGGTCTGCCCCAGCTCGCGGTGTTGCGGGACCCGACCACGGGCGGCGGCTGGGCCACGCTGGGCGCGGGCGCCGACGTGGTGCTGGCCCTGCCGGACGCCCAGGTCGGCTTCGCGGGCTCCCGGGTGCGCCCACCGGACGCGGACCCGGCGGCGTACACCGCCCAGGCGCAGCTCGCGGCGGGCACCGTCGACGCGGTCGTACGGCCCGGAGAGCTGCGCGAGACGCTGGGCCGGTGGCTGTCGCTGCTGACGGCGCCCTCAGCCGAGCCCGCGCCCGTGCCCGGCGCGCTCGGCCGGGTGGACCTCCCGGCCACCGGCTGGGACGCGGTGCGGCGCGCCCGCGACCCGGAGCGTCCCCGCGCGCACGCCTACCTGGACGCCTACTTCACCGGCCGGGCGGCCATCAGCGGCGACCGGTGCGGCGGCACCGACCCGGACGGCATGCTGTGCGGCTTCGGCACCCACGACGGCCGGACCATCGCCTACGCCGCCCAGACCGGCACCGCGACCCGGCCCGCCGGGTACCGTACGGCCGCCCGGCTGATCCGCCTGGCGGACCGGCTGTCCCTGCCGGTGCTGACGCTGGTGGACACCCCGGGCGCCGCCAACGACGCCGACGCCGAACGGCAGGGTGCGGGCGCCGCGATCGCGGACCTGTTCGCCGCGGTCGCCACCGCCCGTACGCCGATCACCACGCTGGTCGTCGGCGAGGGCGGCTCGGGCGGCGCCCTCGCGCTGGCCGCGCCCGGCAACACGTGGGTCACGCCGGACAGCTACTTCTCCGTCATCGCCCCGGAGCTCGCCGCCGCGATACTCAAGCGCCCGCCGGAGCAGGTGCGGCAGACGGCGGACCGGCTCCGGGTCCGGCCCCAGGACCTGGTCGCCCTGGGGGTGGTACGGGGGATCGCCGGCGCCGCTACGTGACGGGCGGACCCCGTACAAGGTCCCCCGTGCGCGACGCGCCCAGGACCACCCGCCCGGACCATTCCGAGGGGCGCGGGCCCGCGTCACGTCAGAGGATGCGGAGAAGAGGCCCGCCGCCCGGCGGCCCGCCCGCGGTCCGTTCTCGGGAGGTACCGCCATGACCGTCAGCCTGGACCAGCTGCGCCGCTGCCACTTCGCCGTCGACCTGGGCGCGGCGAGGACCCGCGTCTACGTCAAGGGCGCCGGTCTGGTGGTGGACCAGCCCAGTGCGGCGGCCGTGAACACCCGTACGGGTGCGCTGATCGCGGTCGGTGAGTTCGCCGAGAAGATGACGGGCCGCACGCCCTCGTACATCCGCGTCGTCCGGCCCGTCTCCGGCGGTACCGTCGTCGACATCGAGATGGCCCAGCGCATGCTGCGCCATCTGCTCGGCGAGAAGCTCCGCCGCAGCCTGCGCCGCAAGCCCCGGCTGCGGGCCGCCGCCTGCACCCGCACGACGCGGACCCGCTGGCCCAGCGCGCGGCCGTGGAGACGCTGGTCGGGCTGGGGGCGCGCAGGGTGGAACTGGTGGACACGCTCGTCGCGGCGGCCGTGGGGTGCGGGCTGCCCGTCGAGCAGCCGGAAGCCTCCATGATCATGGTGTGCGGGGCCGCCGCCACGCAGATCGCGGTGCTGTCGCTGGGGAACATCGTGACCGCCGAGCGCATCCCGGTGGGCGGCGAGGCCGTCGATCACGCCATAGTGCAACACCTGCGGCACGAGCACGCGTTGATGCTCCCGAGCCAGTCCGTACGGCCGCTGCGGCTCGCCCTGTGCGCGGGCGGGTTCACCTCGGACGGGCCCGCCTCCACCGAGATCATGGGGCGGGACGTGGCGACCGGGCTCGCGCGCTCCGTGAAGGTCGACACGGCGGCCGTGCGGAACGCCATCCAGACCCCGCTGACCGCCGTCCTGGACGGCATCGGCAAGGTGCTGCGGGACTGCCCGCCCGATCTGGTGGCCGACCTCGCCGACCGCGGGATCATGATGGTCGGGGGCAGCGCGCTGCTGCCGGGGCTCGACGACATGCTGCGCCAGGCGACCGGCATGCCCGTGCACATCGCCGAACGGCCCGACATCTGCGCGGTGCAGGGCCTGGGCGCCATGCTGGAGGGCAGGATCCAACCTCTGACGTTGGATCCACTGGCGGCCTGAGCCCCCGGTCGTGCTGAAGGCCGGACGGTCTTTCGGTGGAGCCGGACGGCGTCCGGGTGGTCTCCGCAGGGAGCCGCGGGCGGTTCCGTACGATGGGCGCCATGGCGTCCCGCGTGTGCACCCGCTCCTCGGTGAGCCGTGCCCGCTGGGTGCTGCTGGTGATGGCGGTGCTGGCCGGGGTTCTGGCCATGCACGCGCTGTCGCCGTCCGGGACGCCGTCGGCGGGGCAGCACGTCATGATGGGGGCTCCGGGTACGGCAGGGCATCGGACCGCAGCCGCACCCGCTCCCGCGGACGACTGCGCGTGCCCCCATCTGTCGAACGCCGGCCATGGCGGGACGGCCATGGACCACTCCGGCGGCACCTGCGCGGCCGGAGGCACCGCCGCCTCCTACGTCCCGCCCGCCCTGCTGCCCGCGCTGACGGTCCCCGGTGAGTGCGCCGCGGCCTTCTCCGGTCACCCGGTCGCACGGACGGCCGACGGCCGGGCTCCGCCCGACCTGTCCGAACTACAGCTTCTGCGGATCTAGAGGCGCCCGCACGAAACCGGCCTTCTCAGGTGGCGTGCTCCGGTCAGTCTCACGATCCGTTCTTCCCGCGCGCCTGCGCGGGGTGTTCCAAGGAGCTGTACTTCTCATGGCATTTCGCCGTTCCTCGATCCGCCGTACCGTCGCCGCGGCCGCGGCCGCGGCCGCAGCAGTGGTGCTGACCGCCTGCGGCGGCAGCGACTCCTCCTCCTCGCCCTCCGCCTCGTCCTCCGCCTCGTCGGGGCACTCCGGCCACGGCATGGGGTCGATGTCCCCGGCCGCCCCCTCGGGCGGCGCCTCCGCGGCGCAGGGCGGCCACAACGCGCAGGACGTGGCGTTCGCGCAGGACATGATCCCGCACCACCGCCAGGCCGTGGCCATGGCCGGCCTGGCCCCGTCGCGGGCCTCCTCCCCGGACGTCAAGGACCTCGCCGCGAGGATCCGGAAGGCTCAGGACCCGGAGATCGCCACCATGTCGGGCTGGCTGAAGGCGTGGGGCGAGAAGGTCCCCGAGGGCAGCGGGTCCGGCATGGAGAGCATGCCGGGCATGGACCACTCCGGCTCGTCGATGCCCGGCATGATGTCCGACGGGGACATGAAGAAGCTTCAGAGCCTGTCGGGTGTCGCCTTCGACAAGGCCTTCCTCCAGATGATGATCGGCCACCACGAGGGCGCGATCGCCATGGCGAGGACCGAAGGGGCCAAGGGCGCCTACGATCCCGCGCAGACGATGGCGAAGTCGATCGTCACCTCGCAGTCCGCCGAGATCACCGAGATGAAGAAGATGCTCGGCGAGCGGTAGTCAGCAGGCAGTAGCAGTAGCAGTTGTGACTGGGCAGTGGGCCCAGGGCCGGCTCGGGGCAGCGGCGGTAGGCCGCTGCCCCGCATCCGGCTCCCTTCGCATCGCACCCGGGCGACGGCGGAGTGTCAGGTGACGGCGCGGAGCCTGCCGAAGGGCCGGTGGCGGAAGGACTCGTGGCGGTGCTGCTCGACGCTCCGGGCGGTCTCCTCGTCCGCGGGCAGGTGAACGACCAGCTGCTGCGCGTCCGCAGAGAGTTCGAGTGTCTCCCGGTGGAAGCGGAGTTCGTGTGCGGTGGGGTGGTTCAGTCGGAGGACGCCGCGCTTCGGGACCATGTGCCGGTTCATGCGCCGTGTGAAGTCGGGACCCGCGAGGGGCGCGAGTTCCGCGGTGAACCACTCGGAGTTCTCGACGGACGGCCCGAGCCACAGGTCGAAGGCCTGCTGGTCCGCGATGTCGTCCCAGTCGGCGAAGAAGGTGCGGGCGCGAGGGTCGGTGAACACATAGCGGGTGAGGTTGGGTGCGCCGGTCTCCAGCAACCCGGTTCCGTCCATCAGCCACGCGTAGCCGCCGGTGTGGGCGAGGACGTCGCCCAGACGGTTCGTCACCAGCGCGATCCCCGGCTCGAGGAGGCGCAGGGTCTCCAGTACGGACGGCCGGACCTCGCGCCGGGGCGGCGCCGGCCGTGTGTGGGCGACACACTCACCGCCGCTGATCTTCGCGAGGTAGCGCAGGTGGTTGCGCTCCGCGGGGTCGAGACTGAGGGCGTCCGCGAGCGCGTTCACCACCGCCACGGAGGGGTTGCGGTCGCGGCCCTGCTCGATACGGGTCAGGTACTCGACGCTGATGCCGGCCCGCACGGCCACGTCCGTGCGCCGCAGACCGGGTGAACGGCGGCGGCCGTGATCCGGTATCCCCAACTCGTCCGGCTGGATACTGTCGCGCTTGGCCCGGACGAAGTCACCCAACGGTGTACCCATGCCGTGAGCATACGGTGACGCCTCGCCGGTCGTGGAGTGCTGAGGGTGGCCCTGCGGGGGCCAGCCTGAGCCCGGCCTGGCTGGGCTCGTCGCGGCGGCCGATGGTGGTGGCCATGGAGAACACGCACAAGCTCGTGATCATCGTTGGCAGCGTCCGGGAGGGCCGGTTCGGTCCCGTGGTGGCCTCTTGGGTCGCCGATCAGGCCCGTGCGCACGGGGGATTCGACGTCGAGGTCGTCGATCTGGCGGACGTCGAGGTCCCGTTGGCCCTGCCAGCCGTGTCGCCGAAGTTCGCGGGCGACGACTACCCCCGTCCGGCCGGGATGGAGCCCCTGACGTCGGCACTCGACGGCGCGGACGCGTTCGTCATCGTCACTCCGGAGTACAACCACAGCTATCCGGCGTCGTTGAAGGCGGCCATCGACTGGCACTTCACCCACTGGACCGCCAAGCCGGTCGCGTTCGTCAGCTACGGCGGTGCGGCAGGCGGCCGGCATGCCGTACTGCATCTGGAGAACGTTCTGACCGAGTTGCACGCGGTGACGATCCGCGACGGTCTCGCCTTCCCGAACTACTTCACGGCGTGGCAGGACGGTCAGCCGCTCGACCCCCAGGCCCCCGGGTACGCCAAGACGTTGCTGGACCAACTCACCTGGTGGGCGGGTGCACTTCGGTCGGCACGCGAGGCCGCCCCCTACCCGGCGTGAGCCGGGGCAGCACGACAAGAAGGAGCCGTCCGCCCGCGCGGGGAGCGCGGTCCGGACGGCCCCTTCGAGCCGGCGATCAGAAGGAGACGTTGACTCCGGCCTGGTGGTAGGCGCCGAGGGTGCCGACGGTGCCCAGGGCAACGCCCTGGACGGTGCCGACCTGAGCCAGGACGTCCGCGTCGCTGACCGTCGTCGGGCCGACGACCGCGCTGGCGTGCGGGGCAAGGCCGCCGGAGACGTTGTCGAGCTCGGCGTCGGACAGCTCGGCGGTGTGAACCTGGGGAGCGGAGTTCATGATGGAACTTCCCTTCGCATGTGGTGTTCCGCAAGGGGGGAGCGTCCCGCTGGGGACAGGTGGCGGGCCGCGACCGCGGGCGTGCGGCATCCGTTACCGGCCACCCTTCGCACGACCCCGCGGCGCCAGCGATCAAAGCACGGAGTACGCCGGCTATCCAATCAACCGGCGCTTCCACCAGGGCGGTTGACCGCGCAGGCCACGCATCCGTAAAGGCACGCGCACGAATCGGGGGCGGTTTCTCCACACACCGCGCGAGGCCGGGACGGGACCGGCGTTTCCCCCGAGATGCGGAACAAGACATTCCGCGCCAATGGAACGCGCTCCGGCAACCCGTCGTGGAGATCCTTCGCACCTCGTGCCGCAGTTGCGCATTCACGGTGCAGATTCCCCGAACCCCGGGTGCCGACGGCTCTCGCCGACCGGGGACGACGTGACCGGCGCGGCCGAGCAGATCGGCATCGGGCGTGGTTACCGGTCTCCGAAAGGACCACGCAGGTCACAGAGAGTGGAGCAAGGCGAGCGTCTGCTCGAGCTCGTTCCGCAGCGCGCGTCCGGCCGCCTCGGCGTCTCCCCGTACGACGGCGTTCACGAGTTCGGCGTGCCCCTCGTCGCCGTGGTTCGGGTCGTCGGAGCGCAGGTTGAGCATCTCCAGCAGATCGAGCAGCCGCTGTTGCAGCACAGGCACGAACTCGCTGAACAAGCCGGTGAGCACCGGGTTGTGCGCCGCGGCGACCATGGCCCCGTGCAGTGCGATGTCGGCCTCGACGAACTCGGCGTTCCCGGCGTGCGCGGCCTCGCGGCGCCTGGCCAGGGCCCCGTGGAGGGCGGCGACGTCGTCGTCGGTCCGGCGCAGCGCGGCCAACTGCACGGCCTCGACCTCGACGAGCATCCGGACCTCGTAGACATCGGCGATGGCCGCCTGGCGGAGTCGGGTGGACCAGTCCTCCTTGGGCTTGGTCGCGATGACGAAGACACCGGATCCCTGGCGCGCCTGCACCAGCCCGGCGCCGGCCAGTGCACGGAGGGCCTCACGGACGGTCGAGCGCCCCACACCGAGGGACTTGGCCAGGGTGGTCTCGCCGGGGAGCCTGGTCCCGACGGCCCATTCACCGCTCGTGATCTGCTCACGCAGGCGCACGGTGGCCTGCTCGACCAAGGGGGACGGCCGCAAGGCACCCAGTGACATATGACGTTTCACCTTTCCACACCTCAGGTTGTCTGAGGAGCTGAGTTGTCGTTACTGTACCTCCCATGTCGCTGCACGAGCTCCTTCTTCTCGGCTGCCGCTGCGGGGCCTGACACGACCGGCCCCCCGCAGCGGGGTCCGGGCTGTGCCGGTCACGGATGGCCGACTGAAGGAACTTCAGCAAGATGACCCACTCCTCGCCGAACATGTTCCCCACCCTGCGCACTCCTGCCGGCGATGTGCCGGCGGACGCGCCGCGCTGGAACCCCCAGCGTCCCAGCGCGATGCCGCACCACCGCTACCGCCCCGCGCACGAGCGGGTGGCCCTGCCGCTGACGGACCGGACCTGGCCGTCGCGCCGGATCGAGCAGGCCCCACTGTGGGTGCCGGTCGACCTGCGAGACGGCAACCAGGCGCTGGCCGAGCCGATGGACACCGAGCGCAAGCGCCGGATGTTCGATCTCCTGGTCACCATGGGGTTCAAGGAGATCGAGGTGGGCTACCCCTCCGCCAGCCGGACCGACTTCGACTTCGTCCGTCACCTGGCCGACAGCGGCGCCGTCCCCGACGACGTGACCGTATCCGTCTTCACCGCGGCCCGCCGGGACCTGATCGACCGGACCATCGCCTCCATCGAGGGGCTGCCCCGCACTCTCGTACACCTCTACACCGCGACGGCGCCCGCCTGGCGGGACGTGGTCCTCGGCCGCACGCGGGCCGAGGTCCACGAGCTGATCCGGGACTCCGCCGCCTACCTGATGCGCCAGGCCGAGCAACGCCCGCAGTCCGACATCCGGTTCGAGTTCTCCCCGGAGGTCTTCAACCTCACCGAGCCGGACTTCGTCCTGGAGGTGTGCAACAGCCTGACGGAGCTGTGGGAGGCGAGTTGGGACCGGCCGGTGGTGCACAACCTGCCGGCCACGGTGGAGATCGCCACGCCCAACGTCTACGCGGACCAGATCGAGTACATGGACCGCCACCTGGCGCGCCGCGAGTCCGTGATCCTGTCGGTCCACCCGCACAACGACCGCGGCACCGGCGTCGCCTGCGCCGAACTCGCCGTTCTGGCGGGCGCGCAGCGAGTGGAGGGCTGCCTGTTCGGCAACGGCGAGCGCACCGGCAACGTCGACCTGGTGACCCTTGCCCTGAACCTCTACGCGCAGGGCGTGAACCCCATGATCGACTTCTCGGACATCGACGCGGTACGTGAAGCGGTGGAGCACTGCAACCGCCTGCCGGTCCACCCCCGCCACCCCTACGGCGGCGACCTCGTGCACACGGCGTTCTCCGGCACCCACCAGGACGCCATCGCCAAGGGCATGGCCCACCACGCCGAGCAGGCCGCCGAGCAGGGCGTCCCCGTCGAGGAGGCCGCCTGGGCGGTGCCGTATCTGCCCATCGACCCGGGAGACATCGGCCGTACGTACGAGGAGGTCATCCGGATCAACTCCCAGTCCGGCAAGGGAGGCATCGCGCACCTGCTCCACACACACCACGGTCTGGACCTGCCCCGGGCGATGCGCCCGGACTTCTCCCGCGCGGTGCAGCAGGTCACCGACGCCACCGGTCAGGAGCTGTCCGCCAAGGAACTGTGGGAGCTGTTCCGCACCACGTACATCGCCCCGGCCCTGGACGGCCCGATGACGCTGGCCTCCTGGGCCGCCACGGAACCCGCGCCCGGCGAGCACCGGTTCACCGGCACGCTGGTCGTCTACGGACAGGAGCGCCCCTGCGAGGGCACCGGCAACGGCCCGCTGTCCGCCCTGGCCGACGCTTTGCGTACCGTCGGGATCACCGTCGACATCCTCAGCTACACCGAGCACTCCACCACCACCGGCCCGGGCAGCCCCGCCGTCGCCTACGCCGAATGCCGTGTGGACGACGTGCCCTGCTGGGGCGCGGGCCGGGACACCTCTGTGCTGACCGCGTCGGTCCATGCCGTCATGGCCGCTGTCAACCGTTCCGGATGGGCCTCCTCGTGACGGCAGCCCCTGTCCTGCGCGTGACGGATGCGGACGTCGTCCGCGACGGCAATCCCATCCTGAGCGAGGTGTCGCTGACAGTGCGAGCCGGCGAGCACTGGGCGCTGCTCGGCGCCAACGGAGCGGGCAAGAGCACCCTGCTCGGTCTCCTCGGAGCGCTCGCCCACCCCACCCGTGGCACGGTCGAGGTGCTGGGCCACCGTCTGGGGCGGGTCGACATGCGCCAACTGCGCTCCTACGTCGGCCACGTCAACCCCCGGCACGACCTGCGCTCACCCCTCAAGGTGCGGGACGTCGTGCTGACCGGGCTGACCAACACCCTGGAACGGGTTCCCCGTTGGCGGCCGACGCCCGAACAGGTCGCGACGGCGGAGCGTCTCATCGGCCTGCTCGGTCTCGGCGAACACGTCGAGGCGCGCTGGCCGACCCTGTCGCAGGGTGAGCGGGGCCGGGCACTGATCGCCCGTGCGCTCATGCCCAGTCCGCGGCTCCTGCTCCTGGACGAGCCCGCGACCGGACTGGACGTCGCCGGCCGTGAACAGCTCATCGAACGCATCGACGCACTGCAGCGCACGTACTCGGATCTCGCGTCGGTCCTGGTCACCCACCACCTGGAGGAACTGCCTCCCGGGACGACCCACGTGATGCTGCTGCGCGACGGGCGCCGCCTGGCCGCCGGCCCCGCCGACGAGGTCCTCACCAGCGACCAGGTCAGCAAATGCTTCGACCATCCGATCCGGCTCACGCGCGTGGACGGACGGTGGAGCGTGCGGGCGGCCCGCCCGGCCGGCACCGGACACGTCTGACGTAGTGGTCGCGGTGGCGCGCGCCACCGCGACCGGCTCCCTTCCGGCCGACCGTGAGCCGGGCAACCGTCTCGTCCGCGCGGTTGCCGCCGGTGCCGTCCTGGATGCGGTGTACGCCGTGGCGGCAGGACCGCGGCCGGTTCATCCGGCCACCGCGGACCGCACACGCGGAGTGCCGGGCGGCCTGGCGCACCGGCCACGAGAGGCTGGGCCTGGATCACGCCGGAAGGCCGCCTGACGCCGACCCGTCCCCTGGATTTTGGTCCGGGCGAGTGAACAGGGGCCGCCACGTCCGCGTGGCGACCCCCGATCTCTACGTTCCCGCAGATAGAAACGCTTCTGCGCGTGTAGCGCCTGGTGGGGCGGGTGGGACTCGAACCCACGGCCGACGGATTATGAGTCCGCTGCTCTAACCGGCTGAGCTACCGCCCCGTCACGGCGCGTCGCGTACATGTGTGCGCGCCGTCTGCCGCAGCATAGCCGCTCATACGATCTCCTGCTTCGGATGGTCGTCTTCCGCGGCCCTTCATGACCTTGAGGACTTCACCGCAGACGCGGCGGTTCCCCCGGACATGAAAAAGGACCCCGAAGGGTCCTCGTTCAGCATGCTCCCCCGACTGGACTCGAACCAGTAACCTGCCGGTTAACAGCCGGCTGCTCTGCCAATTGAGCTACGGAGGACCGAGCTCCCCCGACTGGACTCGAACCAGTAACCTGCCGGTTAACAGCCGGCTGCTCTGCCAATTGAGCTACGGAGGAATGCCTCGTTGCATCGAACGTACCTCCCCGGGTATCCGCCAGGGGGCGCTCGCTCGCTGCGACACATACATTAGCGCAAGCAGGGGGGTGCTCCGCCAACCGGTACTCCTCGACACCGGCGCCCACGCAAGGGACGACGCAGACGCAAGGGAAGGATGGCCGCCATGCGCTATCGGCTCACGTTCGTCGCCGGGCTGGTCCTGGGCTATGTGCTGGGGACACGGGCCGGGCGCGAGCGTTACGAGCAGTTGAAGAAATCCGCCCGGCAGGTCGCGCAGAACCCTGCCGTGCGCAACACCGCCGAGACGGCAGCCCACCAGGGCCGCGAGATCGCCGGGAAGGCCCTCCACGCGGTGGGGGCGAAGGTGGGCGACCACATGCCCGACTCGGTCGCCGACCGTGTGCGCTCACTGCGTGACCGCGGCACGAACGGCAGCGGACCGGACGACTGGGGCACCAGCAACAGCTGACCCGGGGATCGGTGACGTGCGCGCCGGGAGGGCCCCGCGGCTCCTCCCGGCGCGCACGTCCACCCCCTTCCGTACGGCAGAATTTCCGCCATGGGGATAGTCGCCGGGTTGGACAGTTCGCCCGATTTCACTCGTATCGTCGTCTGCGACACGGACACGGGGGCCGTGCTCAGGCAGGGGTATGCGCCGCATCCGGTGGAGACCCCCGAGGATGGGGGTACCGCCCGCGCGAGCGGAGCCGAGCGTGCGGGAGGCCGTCCCTCCGACATCGACCCGCAGGCCTGGCTGCTGTCGCTCGGGGAGGCGGCCGGCGGCGGGCTCCTGGAGGGTGTGCAGGCCATCGGCGTCTCCGCGCAGGCGAACGCGCTGGTCCCGCTCGACACGCAGGGCGCCACCGTGCGGCCCGCGCTGGTCGGCGGCGACAAGCGGGCACAGGTCGCGGCGGCCGACCTGATCGACGCGCTCGGCGGCGGCAGGCCTGGGCCGAGGCCGTCGGCTGCGTCCCGCAGGCCGCGCAGCCCGTGACCAAGCTGCGCTGGCTCGCCAAGACGGAACCCGACAACGCGCTCCGCACCGCCGTGCTGATGCAGGCCCACGACTGGCTGGTGTGGCAGCTGCTCGGCCGCCCTGTGCGACGGACCACCGACCGGGGCGGCGCCTCCGGGACCGGGTACTGGTCGGCGGCGACCGGCACCTACCGCAGCGACCTCGTCGAGCTGGCCCTCGGCCACCAGGCCATGGTGCCCGAGGTGATCGGCCCCTCCGAGGCGGCCGGTACGACGCCGGAGGGGCTGCTGATCTCCGCCGGCACCGGGGAGACCATGGCCGCCGCGCTGGGTCTGGGCATCGGGCTCGGCGACGCGGTGGTCTCGCTCGGTGCCTCCGGGTCCGTGATGGCCGTCCACCCGGAGGCGCTCGTCGACTCCTCCGGGATGATCACCTCGCTCGCGGACGCCACGGGCATGCACCTCCCGGTGGTGACCACCCTCAACGCCGTGCGCACCCTGCGCGGCACCGCCGAACTCCTCGGCCTGCCGGACCTCGAGTCGCTGTCCGACCTGGCGATGAAGTCGACGCCGGGCTCGCACGGGCTCGTCCTGCTCCCCTACCTGGAGGGCGAGCGGACCCCGAACCTGCCGCACACCGCGGGCACCCTGGCCGGGCTGCGGCGCGAGTCGATGAAGCCGGAGCACCTGGCGCGGGCCGCGTTCGAGGGCATGCTGTGCGGGCTCGCGGACGCGCTGGACGTGCTGCGCGGGCGCGGCGTGGAGGTGCGGCGGATCTTCCTGCTGGGCGCCGCCGCGGAGCTGCCCGCCGTGCAGGCGGCGGCTCCCTCGCTGTTCGGCGCGCAGGTCGTCGTCCCCCAGCCGGCGGACTACGCGGCGATCGGCGCGGCCCGCCAGGCGGCCTGGTCGCTCGGCGTCTCCCAGGGCACCCTCGACCCTCGCACCCCGCCCCCGTGGCAGGGCGCGGCGGCCCAGGTCCTGGAGCCGGGCGAGGAGCTCGCGGTGGGCCAGGCCGTACGGCAGCAGTACGTGTCGGTACGCGAGCAGACGCATCCGGGAGCGTTCCGCCCGTAGACACGCTGATCGTCGCGGCCGTAGGGGTGGCTGTGTCGTCCGTCTCACAGGGCGTCACCCGCACGGCGGCCGCCCGGCGGTGACGCACGTCACCACCCTTCAGGACTACATCCGAAGGCCGAGTCCGCTCGGTCGTATGACCGCTGTCGGCTTAATCGGTTGAGGTAACGCGGGTGGAGTGTTCGACGATAGGGCGTGGTGCACCACCGACCGCCTCCCTTTTCGTCGACCACTCCGAGAGACTTCGCGTGCTCATACGACTTCTGAGGACCCATATGGGTCCGTACAAGAAACCGATAGCCCTGCTGGTGCTGCTGCAGTTCCTGCAGACCTGCGCCACGCTCTATCTGCCCACTCTGAACGCGCACATCATCGACAACGGTGTCGTGAAGGGGGACACGAACTACATCCTGACCTTCGGCGGCCTCATGATCGGGGTCTCGATGGGCCAGGTCGTGTGCAACATGGGCGCCGTCTACTTCGGAGCCCGGACCGCGTCGGCCGTCGGGCGGGACATCAGGGCAGCCGTCTTCGACCGGGTGCAGTCGTTCTCCTCCCGTGAGGTGGGTCACTTCGGCGCGCCTTCGCTGATCACCCGGACCACGAACGACGTGCAGCAGGTGCAGATGCTCGCCCTGATGACGTTCACCCTGATGGTGTCGGCGCCGATCATGTGTGTGGGCGGCATCGTCCTGGCGCTCGGTCTGGACGTGCCGCTGTCCGGTGTCCTGGTCGCCGTGGTGCCCGTGCTCGGCATCTCCGTGACGCTGATCGTGCGCCGGCTGCGGCCGCTGTTCCGCACCATGCAGGTCCGCCTCGACACGGTGAACCGGGTGCTGCGCGAGCAGATCTCCGGCAACCGGGTCATCCGCGCCTTCGTCCGGGACGACTACGAGAAGGAGCGCTTCAAGGGCTCGAACACCGAGCTCACCGACGTGGCCCTCGCCACCGGCCGCACGCTGGCGCTGATGTTCCCCATCGTGATGACCGTGGTGAACCTCTCCTCGATCGCCGTGGTGTGGTTCGGCGCGCACCGCATCGACAGCGGCGGCATGCAGATCGGCGACCTGACGGCGTTCCTCGCCTACCTCATGCAGATCGTCATGTCCGTGATGATGGCCACCTTCATGTTCATGATGGTGCCGCGCGCGGAGGTCTGCGCCGAGCGCATCCAGGACGTCCTCGGCACCTCCTCCAGCGTCGTACCGCCCACGGCGCCCGTCGCCGAACTGCGCCGGCACGGTCATCTGGAGATGCGGGGCGCAGGGTTCCGCTATCCGGGCGCCGAGGAGCCGGTGCTCAAGGCCATCGACCTGGTGGCGCGGCCCGGCGAGATCACGGCCGTCATCGGGTCCACCGGCAGCGGCAAGTCCACCCTGCTCGGGCTGATCCCCCGCCTGTTCGACGCCACCGAGGGCGAGGTCCTCGTGGACGGTGTGAACGTGCGGGAGATCGAACCGAAGCTGCTGGCCAAGACGGTCGGGCTGGTGCCGCAGAAGCCGTACCTGTTCGCGGGCACGGTCGCCACGAACCTGCGCTACGGCAATCCGGACGCCACCGACGAGGAGCTGTGGCACGCGCTGGAGGTGGCGCAGGCCAAGGACTTCGTCTCCAAGCTGGAGAACGGCCTGGACTCCCCCATCGCGCAGGGCGGCACCAACGTCTCCGGTGGCCAGCGGCAGCGCCTCGCAATCGCCCGCACCCTCGTGCAGCGCCCGGAGATCTACCTCTTCGACGACTCCTTCTCCGCCCTCGACTACGCCACCGACGCGGCCCTGCGGGCGGCGCTCACCCGGGAGACCGCCGAGGCGACCGTCGTCATCGTCGCCCAGCGGGTGGCGACCATCCGGGACGCCGACCGGATCGTCGTCCTGGACGAGGGCCGTGTCGTCGGCACCGGCCGCCACCACGAGCTGATGGCGGGCAACGAGACCTACCGGGAGATCGTGCTCTCCCAGCTCACGGAAGCGGAGGCTGCCTGATGGCCGGGCCCATGCGGGGGATGATGGGCGGGGGCGGCCCCGACCAGCGCTCGATGGACTTCAAGGGGTCCGGGAAACGGCTCCTCGCCCAGTTCGCACCCGAACGCCCCACCATGATCGCGATGCTGGTCTGCGGTGTGCTGAGCGTCGGGCTGTCCGTGGTCGGACCGAAGATCCTGGGCAGGGCGACGGACCTCGTCTTCGCCGGGATCATCGGCCGTCAGATGCCGGCGGGCCTGAGCAAGGAGCAGGTCCTCGACTCCATGCGGAAGCGCGGCCAGGGCGGCATCGCCGACATGCTCTCCGGCACGGACTTCACCCCGGGCAAGGGCATCGACTTCGGTGCCGTGGGGGACGTCCTGCTGCTCGCGCTGTGCACGTTCCTGGTGGCCGGCCTGCTGATGGCGGTGTCGACGAGGCTCTCCAACCGGGCCATCAACAGGACGATCTACCGCATCCGCGAGGACGTGCAGGCGAAGCTGTCGCGGCTCCCGCTGTCGTACTTCGACCAGCGGCAGCGCGGTGAGGTGCTCAGCCGCGCGACCAACGACATCGACAACATCCAGCAGACGCTGTCGCAGTCGATGGGCCAGCTCATCAACTCGCTGCTGACGATCGTCGGCGTGCTGGCGGTGATGTTCTGGGTGTCGTGGCTGCTGGCGCTGGTCGCCCTGGTGACCGTGCCGCTGTCGTTCTTCGTCGCGACCCGTGTGGGCAAGCGGTCGCAGCCGCACTTCGTGCAGCAGTGGCGCACCACCGGCAAGCTGAACGCCCACATCGAGGAGATGTACACCGGGCACACTCTGGTGAAGGTGTTCGGTCGGCAGGAGGAGTCGGCCAGGCAGTTCGCGGAGCAGAACGAGGCGCTGTACGAGGCGGGGTTCCGGGCGCAGTTCAACAGCGGTGTGATGCAGCCGCTGATGATGTTCGTGTCCAACCTGAACTATGTGCTGGTCGCGGTGGTCGGCGGTCTCCGGGTCGCGTCGGGCGCCCTGTCGATCGGTGATGTGCAGGCCTTCATCCAGTACTCGCGGCAGTTCTCGATGCCGCTCACGCAGGTCGCGTCGATGGCGAACCTGGTGCAGTCGGGTGTCGCGTCGGCGGAGCGGATCTTCGAGCTGCTGGACGCGGAGGAGCAGGGGGCCGACCCCGAGCGCGGGCTGCGGCCGGAGGAGCTGCGCGGGCGGGTCGCGCTGGAGAACGTGTCGTTCCGCTACGACCCGGAGAAGCCGCTCATCGAGAACCTCTCGCTGAAGGTGGAGCCGGGCCAGACGGTCGCGATCGTCGGCCCGACGGGAGCGGGCAAGACCACGCTCGTCAACCTGCTGATGCGCTTCTACGACGTCACCGGCGGACGGATCACGCTCGACGGGGTCGACATCGCGAAGATGTCCCGGAACGAACTGCGGTCCTCGATCGGGATGGTGCTGCAGGACACCTGGCTGTTCGGCGGCACGATCGCGGAGAACATCGCCTACGGCGCCTCCCGGAAGGTCACGCGGGGCGAGATCGAGGAGGCGGCGCGGGCGGCCCACGCGGACCGGTTCATCCGCACGCTGCCGGACGGCTACGACACGGTGATCGACGACGAGGGGACGGGGGTCAGCGCGGGTGAGAAGCAGCTCATCACGATCGCGCGGGCGTTCCTGTCGGACCCGGTGATCCTGGTGCTGGACGAGGCGACGAGTTCCGTGGACACGCGGACCGAGGTGCTGATCCAGAAGGCGATGGCGAAGCTGGCGCACGGGCGGACGTCGTTCGTGATCGCACACCGGCTGTCGACGATCCGGGACGCCGACACGATCCTCGTGATGGAGAACGGCTCCATCGTCGAACAGGGCTCGCACACAGAGCTGTTGGCCGCGGACGGGGCCTACGCACGGCTGTACAAGGCGCAGTTCGCGCAGGCCGTCGCCGAGGTCGACTGATCCGGTCCCGGGGGCCGCCCGCTCGGGCGGCCCCTTCAGTCCAGGTAGCCCCTCAGCTGGTCGGCGAAGGCGTGGTCGCGGAGCTTGTTCAGCGTCTTGGACTCGATCTGGCGGATGCGTTCGCGGGTGACGCCGAAGATGCGGCCTATCTCCTCCAGGGTGCGGGGGCGTCCGTCGACGAGTCCGTACCGCAGCTGCACGACCTTGCGCTCCCTCTCCCCCAGCGTGGACAGGACCGCTTCCAGGTGCTCCCTGAGCAGCAGGAACGCCGCGGACTCGACCGGGCTGGTGGCGTCGCCGTCCTCGATGAGGTCGCCGAGGGCCACGTCGTCCTCCTCGCCGACGGGGGCGTGCAGGGAGACGGGCTCCTGGGCGAGCCGCAGCACCTCGCTCACCCGCTCGCTGGGCAGCTCCAGATGCGCGGCGACCTCTTCCGGGGTGGGTTCGTAGCCGCGTTCCTGGAGCATCCGGCGCTGGACGCGGATGACCCGGTTGATCAGCTCGACGACATGGACCGGGACACGGATGGTGCGGGCCTGGTCGGCGAGGGCGCGGGACATGGCCTGACGGATCCACCAGGTCGCGTACGTGGAGAACTTGTAGCCGCGGGCGTAGTCGAACTTCTCGACCGCCCTGATCAGACCGAGGTTTCCCTCCTGTACGAGGTCGAGCATGGTCAGCCCGCGGCCGACGTAGCGCTTGGCGACGGAGACGACGAGACGCAGATTGGCCTCGATCAGCCGCCGCTTGGCCATGCGCCCCATGACGACGAGCCGGTCCAGGTCGAGCGCCAGCCGGGTGTCCAGGTCGGGGGTGTTGAGGAGCTTCTCCTCGGCGAACAGGCCGGCTTCGACGCGGCGGGCGAGTTCGACCTCCTCGGCGGCCGTCAGCAGCGGGATGCGGCCGATCTCGCGCAGATACTGGCGGAACAGGTCGGAGGAGGGGCCACCGGTGTCGGCGCGGTCGCGCAGGGCTTCGACGGGTTCAGCGGGTTCGACGGCGTCGAGGGGCTCCTCGAGCTCGGACGGGCCCGGTGGTTCCGGCTCGGCCTCCGTCTCGGGGTGGTGCGCGAGCCGGTTCTGCGGCGGAACCGCCGGGAGGACGTCGGCCTCCGCGGCCGGCTCGGCGTTCAGGATGTCCGGTTGGGTGAGGGTCTGGGTCTGCACGGGGGGCGACCTCCAGGAATGTCGCTGCTTCAGGCGTGCGGCAGCGGTACGTCGGTGAGCGGAACCGCGGGGGTGTCGGACCCGCCGCCATGGGCGGGCCGGCCGCGCTCCGAGGACTCAGGCACCGGAACCCAGTGTGGAGTACGACACATCACCGCCACGAGGGTTGTGCGCCCACTTTTTGAGTCCGGTCCGTGACCGGGTGGTTACGCTGCCGCACGGGTGTGCGGTACGCCGCCTACAGCGCGGCCGCCCCCCGCTCCCGCAGCGCCTGGTCGTACTGCTGCAGTACCCACAGCTCGTTCTGCACGGCGGCCAGTTGGGCCGGGTCGCCGTGTGTGCCCAGACGGGTCAGGGTGGACTGGATGTCGCGGATCCGGCGTTCGACCGCGCGGCGGCGGACCGTGACGAGGACCGTGCTCGCGTACACCTCGTCCACCGTCCTGCGCATGATCGCCTCGACGGCCAGTTCCGTGACCATCGCGCGCACCGTGTCGTCGGGCGCCGCCTCGCGGACCCGGACCAGGTACTCCTGCGGGTCCTGCGCGCCCCACTCCGCGCCCCCCGCCTCCATGATCGCCTGCCGTACGGCCGCGTACGGCGCCGCCGTGAACTCGTCGACCCCGTAGGCGTCGAACGCGGGCGACACCAACTCCGGCCGCTGCAGGGCGAGTTTCAGCAGCTCGCGCTCGGTCGCGTAGACAGGGTTGCGAAGGGTGAGCGCCGGGCCGGAGGCGGCCGGGCGGGGCGCCGCCTCGTAGCGCTCCGCCGGGCGCGGTCCCGTCGGCGCCGGGCCCCTGCCGCCCCGGTCGCGCGCCCAACGGGCCAGCTGTGCCACCCGCTTGACCACGAACTGCGTGTCCAGGATGCCGAGCATGCCCGCGAGCTGGACCGCCACCTCGTGCTGCGCGCCGCTGTTCTTGATGCGGGCCACGACCGGCGCCGCCTCGTCCAGCGCGGCCGCGCGGCCCGCCGGGGTCTCCAGGTCGTAGCGGCCGACGATCTGGCGCAGCGCGAACTCGAAGAGCGGCGTACGCGGCTCCGCCAGGTCCGCGACCGCCTCGTCGCCCTTGGCGAGCCGCAGGTCGCAGGGGTCCATGCCGTCCGGCGCGATCGCGATGTACGTCTCGGCGGCGAACTTCTGGTCGTCCTCGAAGGCGCGCAGGGCCGCCTTCTGGCCGGCCGCGTCGCCGTCGAAGGTGAAGATGACCCGCGCGCTGCCGTTGTCCATCAGCAGCCGCCGCAGGATCTTGATGTGCTCGCCGCCGAAGGCCGTGCCGCAGGTCGCGATGGCCGTGGTGACGCCCGCGAGGTGGCAGGCCATGACGTCCGTGTAGCCCTCGACGACCACGGCCCGGCTGCTCTTCGCGATCTCCTTCTTCGCCAGGTCGATGCCGTACAGGACCTGGGACTTCCGGTAGATCGCCGTTTCGGGGGTGTTCAGGTACTTCGGGCCGGTGTCCGCCTCGTAGAGCTTGCGGGCGCCGAAGCCGACCACATCGCCGCCGATGTCCCGGATCGGCCACATCAGCCGGCCGCGGAAGCGGTCGATGGGGCCCCGGCGGCCCTCCTGGGACAGGCCGGAGAGGATCAGCTCCTTGTCGCTGAAGCCCTTGCCGCGCAGATAGCGGGTGAGGTGGTCCCAGCCCTGGGGGCTGTAGCCGACGCCGAAGTGGACGGCGGCGGCCTGGTCGAAGCCGCGCTCGGCCAGGAACTTCCGCCCCGCCTCGGCCTCCGGGCTCGCGTCGAGCTGCTCGGCGTACCACTGGGCGGCCAGCTGGTGGGCCTCCACCAGGCGGATGCGTTCGCCGCGCTGGTGAGTGGGGTTGTACCCGCCCTCCTCGTACCGCAGGGTGATGCCCGCGCGGGCGGCCAGGCGCTCGACCGCCTCCGAGAACGAGAGGTGGTCGACCTTCATCACGAACGTGATGGTGTCGCCGCCCTCCTGGCAGCCGAAGCAGTGGAACAGCCCCTTGCTGGGGCTGACCTGGAAGGACGGCGACTTCTCGTCATGGAAGGGGCACAGCCCCTTCAGGTTTCCCCCGCCGGCGTTGCGCAGCTGGAGGTACTCGGACACGACGGCGTCGATCGGGACAGCGTCCCGTACCGCCTTCACGTCCTCGTCGTTGATCCGTCCTGCCACGAGGAGATTCTACGGGGCAGAACTGACACGCCTCGGGCAAGCGAGACACCCCCCGGCGGGGGGGCCGGGGGTTGACCCCCGGGAATCACAGCACGGGGACGGTGTGACAGGGGCGGCGGCAGTGGACGGCGTCCGTCACGGGGCCAGGCTCTCCAACGGCACCCCCGGGTCCGACAACGCCTCCGGGTCCACCACCGTCCGCTCCCGGATCAGCTTCTGGATGCGGTCCGTGACATCCCACACATTCACGTTCATCCCGGCCAGCACCCTGCCCTCCTTGAGCCAGAAGGCGATGAAGTGCCGCTTGCCGGCGTCACCCCGGATGACCACCTCGTCGTACGTGCCGGGCGGCGCCCACCCCGAGTACTCCATCCCCACGTCGTACTGGTCGGAGAAGAAGTACGGCACCCGGTCGTACGTCACCTCGCGTCCGAGCATCGCGCGGGCGGCGGCCGGGCCGCCGTTCAGGGCGTTCGCCCAGTGCTCGACGCGCAGCCGGGTGCCGAAGAGGGGGTGGTGGAAGGACGCCACGTCACCGGCCGCGTAGATGTCGGGGTCGGAGGTGCGTAGTGACGCGTCCACCGCGATGCCGCCTCCTTGCGCGGGGTCCGCCAGCTCCAGCCCGGCCGCCTCCGCGAGAGCGACCCTGGGGGCCGCGCCGATCGCGGCGAGCACGTCGTGCGCGGGGTGCTCCTCGCCGTCGTCCGTGCGGGCGGCCAGCACCATGCCGTCCTGGCCGATGATCTCGGTGAGCCGCACCCCGAAGTGGAAGCGGACCCCGTGGTCGCGGTGGAGCTCCGCGAACAGCTCGCCCAGCTCGGGGCCGAGGACGTGGTGCAGCGGGGTCGGCGCGGACTGGATGACGGTGACCTCCGCACCGTACTCGCGGGCCGCCGCCGCGACCTCGAGGCCGATCCAGCCGGCGCCCGCGATCACGATGTGACCGTTGTCCCGGCCGAGGGCGGTGAGGACGCCCTTGAGGCGCTCGGCATGGGAGAGGCGGCGCAGATGGTGGACGCCCGCGAGGTCCGTGCCGGGGATGTCCAGGCGGCGGGGCTCGGCACCGGTCACGAGGAGCAGCTTGTCGTAGTGGACGAGCGTGCCGTCGTCGCCGAGGCGGACCGTCTTCGCGGCGCGGTCGACGGCGTCGACGCTCTGGCCGAGGTGCAGCTCGATGTCGTTGCGCGCGTACCAGGAGGGCTCGTGGACGAAGACGCTGTCGCGCTCCTCCTTGCCGAGCAGGTAGCCCTTGGACAGGGGAGGCCGTTCGTACGGGTGGTCGCGTTCGTCGCAGATCAGTATCACGCGGCCGCTGAAGCCCTCCGCTCGGAGCGTCTCGGCCGCCTTGGCGCCGGCGAGACCTCCTCCGACGATGACGAATGTCTGATCCGCGTCGACCACTTGATGCCTCCTCGTAAGGATGTCGCCACATGCGAGCCTCCCGCACGGGAGCGGGCTGCGGGAAGAGGGAGTGCCCCGATCAGGCCACGGAAGGGCACGACCGGCCGTCACGTGCCGCCGTCATGTACGGGTCATGACGAGTGATGCATGGGTCATGTGCCGGTCATGCGCGCCCCGTCAGCCGCGCGTGCAGGTGGCCGGCCGAGGCGTCCGTGAGCGAGGCGATCTGGTCGACGATCACCCGCTTGCGGGCGCGGTCGTCGGCGGCCTCCTCGAACAGCGCCCTGAACTGCGGGTCCAGTCCGTCGGGCGCGCGGGCGGTCAGCGCCTCGGCCAGTTCGGCGACGACGACGCGCTGGTCGGCGCGGATCCGCTCCTGCTCGGCGCGCTGCATCACGTACAGGTCGGCGACCGCCTTCAGGACCGCGCACTCCATGCGGGTGCTGCGGGGCACGACCAGCTCGGCGGCGTATCTGGTCAGGCGCCCGCTTCCGTACGCCGCCCGGGTCGCGCCCTCCGCCGCCAGGCAGAAGCGGCCGATGAGCTGGCTGGTGGCGTCCTTGAGGCGGCCCTGGGCGATGGCGGAGCCGTCGTACTCGCGTGGCCACCACTGCTGGGCGAGGAGCCGGTCGAGGGCTTCGGCCAGTTCATCGGGGTCGGTGTCCGCGGGCACGTACCGGCCGGCGGCGACGGCGAAGACCGCCTGCCGCTCCGGTTCGGCGTGCAGGCTGCCGGGGTCGACGTATCCGGCGTGCAGCCCGTCCTCGAAGTCGTGCACGGAGTAGGCCACGTCGTCGGACCAGTCCATGACCTGGGCCTCGAAGCAGGTGCGGTGGCCGGGGGCGCCCTTGCGGAACCAGTCGAAGACGGGGCGGTCGTCCTCGTACACGCCGAACTTCGCGGAGGCGGGGTCGGTGGGGTGGGCGCCGCGCGGCCAGGGGTACTTGGTGGCGGCGTCGAGGACGGCGCGGGTGAGGTTGAGGCCGACGCTGACGAGTTCGCCGGTGCAGACATTGGGGACGAACCGCTTGGGCTCGATGCGGGCGAGCAGGCGGAGGGACTGGGCGTTGCCCTCGAAGCCGCCGCAGTCGTGAGCGAACGCGTTCAGCGCCTGTTCGCCGTTGTGCCCGAAGGGCGGGTGGCCGAGGTCGTGGGAGAGGCAGGCGGCCTCCACCAGGTCCGGGTCGCAGCCGAGGGCGGCGCCGAGCTCGCGGCCGACCTGGGCGCATTCCAGCGAGTGGGTGAGCCGGGTGCGGGGGCTGGCGTCCCAGGCTTCACTCCTGGTGCCGGGGGTGACGACCTGCGTCTTGCCCGCCAGACGGCGCAGCGCGGCCGAGTGCAGCACTCGGGCGCGGTCACGCTGGAAAGCGGTGCGGCCGGGGCGTTTGTCGGGCTCGGCGGCCCAGCGCTCGGTGTCCGAGGCGTCGTACGCCGAGCCGTTCTCGCAGCGTGTGGGGGTCTCGTGGGCCTTCGGTGCGATCCCGTCCATGACCTGACAGTAATCGCAGCCACGGACAATCGGGATGTCGTCGTCCGTCTCTCGCCGGACCTCAGGCGTGCTTCAGGCCGATGCCAGCGCGGGTTCCGTGGCCGCCTCCGGGGTCGCGAGGGCCTGGTCGTAGCGGTGCAGGGCCAGGCGGGCCATCGCCGCGTGGGCGCCGAGGGGGGCGGCCGCGATCCACGGGGCGGCCTCGGCGCACTCCGTGTGGAAACGGCCGGGCGCGGTGAAGTACGAGGCGACGGCGACCCGGTGGCGGCCGCGGGCGGCCAGCGCACGCACCGCCTGGGGCACGGTGGGCGCGGCGGCGGAGGCGTACGCGGGGACGACGGGGACACCGAGGCGTTCGGCGAGGAGCTGGGCGGTGCGGCGGGTGTCGACGGCGGATTCGGGGTCGCGGGAGCGGCGGCGGCCAGCACCACCGCGCTGGTGCGGCGCAGGGCGCCGCTCATGCCGGCCGGCCAGCCGGCCTCGACCAGCCGGGCGTACAGGGTCTCCACGAGGAGCGGGTGCGGGCCGAGCGGGGCCGCCACGCGTGTGTGGGCGCGCGCCGCTGCCGCCGCCTCGGGGATGTCCTGCTTGACGTGGTAGCCGCGGCTGAGCAGCAGCGGTACGAGGACGGCGTGAGCGTCGCCGAGGGAGGCGAGGGTGTCGGGCAGCAGCGGCTCGTTCAGCTCGATGTGCCCGAGGTGCACCGGCAGGTGCGGGCGCAGCTCACGGACCCGTTCCATGAGGGTCCTCACCGTCGCCAGGGCACGCGGGTCGCGGCTGCCGTGCGCCACGAGGACGAGCGCGGGCGGGGCGGGACGCCGGCTGCCGTCGAGCGAGACGAGGCTGAGCTGACTGCCGAGCTGGCTGGTGATCCGGTTCATGAGCTGCGCCGTACTGTCGAGGTGGGCGCCACCGGGCGGCCGGCCGCCGGGGCGCAGGGGGGACTCGTCGGGTGGAAGGTTCGACGCCGTCATGCACCGATCCTGGCGGCAGCAGGTTGCCGCGCCGTTGCGCGGCCGTGACCGGCTTGTTTTCCGGCGTTTCACGGCGCGGGCGCGGACGGTGTGAGGGGGATCGCGAGAGGTGCGCGAACCGGATGGCTGTTCGCCGCGTCCCTCTTGGCATGCCGGGCATGAAGATCCGCAGACCGAGGCTGCCGCGCACGCGCGCCGGACAGCGCAGGGCCGTTCAGGTCCTGGCGGCGCTGTGCGTGCTGGCACTGCTGCCGGCCACCTGGTTGTACCTGACCACGGCCGACCGGCTGCGCACCACCGCGGACGTGCCGCGAACCGAGGTCGCCGTCGTCTTCGGCGCGGGCCTGTGGGGCGGCGAGCCGTCGCCTTACCTCGCCCATCGCCTGGACGTGGCGGCGGCCCTGTACCGGGCGGGCCGGATCAAGGTCGTCCTGGTCACCGGGGACAACAGCCGCAAGGACTACGACGAGCCGGACGCGATGCGCGCGTACCTGGCGCGGCACGGCGTACCGCGCGAGCGCGTCGTGACCGACTACGCCGGCTTCGACACCTGGGACTCCTGCGTCCGGGCGAAGAAGATCTTCGGTGTCGACCGGGCCGTCCTGGTCAGCCAGGGCTTCCACATCCGCCGCGCGGTCGCCCTGTGCCAGGCGGCGGGCGTGACGTCGTACGGCGTCGGGGTGGACGCCAAGCATGACGTGACCTGGTACTACGGCGGCACCCGGGAGGTCTTCGCGGCGGGCAAGGCGGCCCTGGACGTGCTGTTCCGCCCGGACCCGACGTTCCTCGGGCCGAAGGAGCAGGGGGTCACCAAGGCGCTGGCGGGGGCACGGGACTGAGCGTGGAGATCACGGACCTGACGCCCGCCGAGCGCCGCGTGTGGGAGGCCTTCCCGCTCGGCGAGGGCGTGGACTTCCGCGAGGACGAGGACGAGGACCCCGTCCAGGGCGCCTCATGGGGGCCCGAGCGGACCCTGCGGGCGGAGGTGCTGCGTGCGCTGCTGCTGGACGGGCCGGTGCGGGACGACCGGATCGCCGGACTGAAGGTGTGGGGCGCACGCATCACCGGGCGGCTGGACCTCAAGTACGGGACGGTCGAGCACTCCATCCGCCTGCGGTGCTGCCACTTCGATCAGGCGCCGGACCTGTACGGGGCGCGGATCGTCGCCCTGGTCCTGAACGACTCGGTGCTGCCCGGGCTGACGGCGGGGAACCTCCGCTCCGAGGGCGTCGTACGGATCACCTGCTGCCGCATCGCGGGTCCGGTGCGGCTGGCGGGGGCGAAGATCTCCAGCGCGTTCTTCGCCAACGCGGCCCGGCTGGGCACGCCCGACGACGAGACCCCCGAGGAGCCCGTCCTCCAGCTCAACCACGCCGAGGTGAGCACGGACGTGTGGGCCGCCGGGCTCGTCGCGCACGGCCAGGTACGGATGAACGGTGCCACCGTCGGCGGGCAGGTCAACCTCGAGAACGCCGAGTTGTACGCCCCTGGCGGGACCGCCCTGCACGCCGAGACCCTGACGGTCGGCACCGACCTGCACGCCAGGGGGCTACGTGCCCGTGGCCGGGTCAATGTGAGCGGGGCCCGGATTCCCCGCCACCTCAGTCTGACCGGGGCCCGTCTGTCCCACCCGGGCGGACAGGCCCTGCGCGCCAGCAGCAGTGTCGTCGGCGAGCTGTGGCTGCGCGGCGCCGCGCCCGTCGAGGGCGTCGTCAATCTGCGCGGCGCCCAGGTGGACCTGCTGCACGTGCCGCCGGAGGTGTGGCCCGGGCAGGTCCGGCTGGACGGGCTCGGTTACCGGGTACTCGCCCCGCACCTGCCCGCCGAGCGGCGGCTCCCGCTGCTGGAACGCGACACGGACGGCTATCTCCCGTACTCCTACGAGCAGTTGAGCACGGCCTACCGCACCGCGGGCGACGACGCCGCCGCCCGCACCGTCCAGCTGGCCAAGCTCCGCCGCCACCGGAGCACCCTGCCCCGGTACGCCCGGCTGTGGGGGTATGTGCAGGACGCCGCCGTGGGCTACGGCTTCCGCCCGATGCGGGCCGCGGGCTGGCTGCTGGTGCTGCTGTGCACCGGTACGCTCGCCTTCGCACTGCACCGTCCGCCCGCGCTGAAGCCGTCCGAGGCGCCCGGCTTCAACCCGTTCGTCTACACCCTGGACCTGCTGCTGCCGATCGTCGACTTCGGCCAGCAGGGGGCGTACGCGCCGCGCGGCTGGTACCAGTGGCTGTCCTACCTGCTGATCGCCACCGGCTGGGTGCTGGCGACGACGATCGCGGCGGGCGTCACACGCTCGCTGAACCGGCAGTAGGCCCGGGGCCGCGGACCTCACGCCGCCCCGGGGGCGGCGGGGAGGTCCTGGTCCCGGCCGTGTAACCGGCAACGCCCCGCCGCGTAACACGCCCGACGCACGCTGAGCGGCATGCAGACCACCTCGACGCCCACGCACTGCCCGTACTGCGCCCTGCAGTGCGGGATGAACCTCAATCCCACGCCCGAGGGGGGCGTCGAGGTGGCCGAGCGTGCCGACTTCCCGGTGAACCGGGGCGCGCTGTGCGGCAAGGGCCGTACGGCGCCCGAGGTGCTGTCGTCACGGGTGCGGCTGACGTCGCCGCTGGTCCGGTCCGGGGGCGAGCTCAGGCCTGCCACCTGGGAGGAGGCGCTGGACCGTATCGCCGGGGCGTTCTCGCGCGCCCGGGCGGAGCACGGGCCGGACGCGCTCGGCGTGTTCGGCGGGGGCGGGCTGACGAACGAGAAGGCGTACACGCTCGGGAAGTTCGCCCGGGTGGTGCTCGGCACCTCGCAGATCGACTACAACGGGCGGTTCTGCATGTCGTCCGCGGCGGCCGCGGGGACGAAGGCGTTCGGGCTCGACCGGGGGCTGCCGTTCCCGCTGGAGGACATCCCGAAGACCGGGTGTGTGATCCTCGTCGGCTCCAACCTCGCCGAGACGATGCCACCGGCGCTGCGGTATCTGACGGAGCTCAAGGAGAACGGCGGAACGCTGATCGTCGTCGATCCGCGGCGGACGCGGACGGCCGAGCAGGCGGATCTGCATCTGGCGCCGCGCCCGGGCACGGACCTCGCGCTGGCGCTCGGCCTGCTGCACCTGGTGGTCGCCGAGGGACGCACGGACGAGGCGTACATCCGGGAGCGCACCAGCGGTTGGGAGGAGGCGCGGGCGGCGGCGATGGCGCACTGGCCGGAGTACGTGGAGCGGATCACGGGGGTGTCCGTTCCGCAGCTCCGGGAGGCCGTACGGCTGTTCTGCGCGCCGGAGAACGCGATGGTGCTGACCGCGCGCGGGCCCGAGCAGCAGTCCAAGGGCACGGACACGGTGAGCGCGTGGATCAACCTGTGCCTGGCCACCGGGCGCGCCGGCCGCCCCCTGTCCGGCTACGGATGTCTGACCGGGCAGGGCAACGGGCAGGGCGGCCGGGAGCACGGCCAGAAGGCCGACCAGCTGCCCGGCTACCGCAAGCTGACCGACCCGGCGGCACGCCGGCACGTGGCGGAGGTGTGGGGCGTGCACCCGGACTCCCTGCCGGGCCCGGGCCGCAGTGCATACGAACTCCTCGACGCCCTCGGCACGGACATCCGCACGCTGCTGCTGATGGGCTCCAACCCGGTGGTGTCGGCCCCGCGCGCCGCGCACATCGAGGACCGGCTGCGCTCGCTGGACTTCCTCGCCGTCTGCGACGTGGTCCTGTCGGAGACGGCGGAGCTGGCGGACGTGGTGCTGCCGGTCACGCAGTGGGCGGAGGAGACGGGCACGACGACCAACCTGGAGGGCCGGGTCCTGCTGCGCCGCCGCGCGCTGACCCCGCCGCCCGGGGTGCGCAGCGACCTGGAGGTCATGCACGAACTCGCCGCCCGCCTGGGCGTGGAGAAGGGCTTCCCCACGGACCCGGAGGAGGTCTTCGAGGAACTGCGCCGAGCCAGCGCGGGCGGTCCGGCGGACTACTCCGGGATCACCTACCGCAGGCTGGCGGAGGAGAACGGGGTGTTCTGGCCGTGCCCGGCGCCGGCCGACAGCGCGGAGCCGGAGGGGCGCGCCGGTGTCGAGGGGGCGAGCGCGCTCAGTCCCTCGGGCGAACCGGCGCCCGGCGTCCGCCCCGGCACCCCCCGTCTCTTCCTCGACCGTTTCGCCACCGAGGACGGACGGGCCCTGTTCGCCGCCGTGTCCTACCGGGCGGTCGCCGAGGAACCCGACGACGCGTACCCGGTGCTGCTGACCACCGGGCGCGTGGTGGCGCAGTACCAGTCGGGGGCGCAGACGCGCCGTGTCGCGGAGCTGAACGCCGCCGCGCCCGGGCCGTTCGTGGAGATGCACCCGCGGCTGGCGGAACGGCTCGGCGCGTCGGAGGGGGACGCGGTAGCGGTGGTGTCACGGCGGGGACGGGCCGTCGCGCCCGCGCGGATCAGCCGTGCCATCCGGCCCGACACCGTGTTCATGCCGTTCCACTGGCCGGGCGAGGGCCGCGCCAACACGCTGACCAACCCCGCCCTGGACCCCACCTCGCGCATGCCCGAGTTCAAGGTGTGCGCGGTACGGCTGGAGCGCTTGGGCCAGGGCTCCGCGGAGTGAGGGCGGAGGTGGGCGTACGGGACGCGCTCGCCGCACTGTCCGGCGGTGGCGTGCCGTCGGTCGACGCGCTGCTCGGCAGGGAGGAGGTGGGCGCGCCGCCCGCTCCGGTGTTCTCCCGCGTCGGGTCGATGCCGACGGTCAGCGTCGCGACGAGGCCCGTCTCGGCGTCCCCGGTGACCGTCATCAGTCCGTCCCTGGCGCCGCCACCGCGGTAGACCGGGTCGTGCGCGAGCCGGGTACGGGTGCCGGTGTGCTGGGTGTACGGGGCCTTGGCGTACACCGCGTCGGCGTCGCCGTCGGGGAAGAAGAGCTGCCCGGTCCAGTTGACCCTGCCGCCCTTGTAGGTGCCGGCGGTCTTCTTGCCTCCGGTGTGCACCTTGACGTGGAGGTGCGGGGCGCGCCCCGTGTACCAGCCGGGGAAGATCGTCACGAACTCGACGACGCCGTCGGCGCCGGTCGTCTGGAAGCCGCGCAGGTACGTCGTGGGGGCGGTGCCGCTGGCGTGGCTCTCGGCGGGTGCCGTGCCGCCCGGGTGCACGGCGGGGAAGCCGGAGTGGTAGCCCCAGGCGTCGCACTGCCAGATCTCGACGGCCGCGTCCTTCAGGAGCGCGCAGGCATGGGGCTCGTCGCGCACGGTGAGCCGTACGGTGAGCGGGACCCCTTCCTTGCCCTCGGTGACGTCCCTGCGGAAGGGCGCGTCGGCCAGGTGGTACGGCCCTTGCGTGACGCTCGGGTTGAGCACGCACAGCTCCGCGCCGGGTGCCTTGTGGGCGTCCGGAGCGTGCCGGTGGGAGGACGAGCAGGCGCCGGTCCCCAGTCCCAGGACGGCTCCCACGGCGGCACCGCCCAGCCTGAGCGCACGCCGCCGGGTGAGGTCGCTATCGGTCATGGCCGGGACCCTAGGTGGCGCGGTGCGACGGTGAGTGGGGGCGCACGGGGTGGTCGCCCACACGAGGGACGGGAACGGCTCTTTCGCCAAGTGGCGGGCCATCAGCGGCGGGCGCGCCAGTCCCCGCTCTCGATGAGCTTGCCCCGCCGCCGCAGCCGGGTCGCGACCGCGGGGGCGGCCAGGTACACCCAGGCCCGTACGGTCCTGCCGTCCGCGGCGGTCACCTCCCGCTGCACCCGCTCGTAGAGGCTGCGCGGATCACCCGGCACGTACTCCTCGAGGCGGTCCAGCAGGACGAGGAGACCGTCGTACGCCTCGGGCCGGGCGGTGACGATCTCGCCGGTGACCGTGCCGCCGTCCGCGTCCGCCACCGCGTAGGGGTAGCCCGGCCCTTCGTACAGCACCGCGCCCGGCAGCAGGCCCGGTTCCTCGGAGCCGGTGCGGCCGTGCAGGAAGAGGGCGTGGTTGTGCTCCCCCGGGCGCAGCGTCCCGTAGACGAAGAACGGCAGTCTCACAGAACCGATTCTTCCCCCTCACACATCTCCCCTGCCGCTCCATGGACATGACATGCCCTGGACCCTTCAATCGGAGGGACGTCAGGGGGTTCCCCCTCCCCTGCCCTCCCCAATTGCGCCCCCGGGCGCCTTCCCTAGGAGACCGATGAGCCGGATACGGCCTGCCCGAGGTTCCCGTCTCACCGCGGCCGGCACCGCCGCGACCGCCGCCGCCCTGCTGGCCGCCGCGCTCGCCCCGGCCCCCACCGCCGACGCGGCCGCCAGACCCGGCCGGTCCACCGTGATCCGCGACGCCGCGGCGGTGCTGGCGCGCGAGGCCGCCCGCCTTGGCCTGACACCGGCGCAGGGCACGAGCGTACGGGACGTCGTAGTGGACCCGGACGGCAGCCGGCATGTGCGTTACGACCGGACGTACCGTCAGCTTCCCGTCGTGGGCGGCGACTTCGTACTCCACCTGGCGCCCGACGGGTCGTACCGCGGCGCCGACCGGGCCACCGGGCGGGACATCTCCCTGCCGACCATCACCCCGGCCGTGAAGGCCCCCAGGGCCGCCGACCTCGCCACCGCCGCGCTGCGCGCCGCGAACGCCGGGGAGTTGCTCAAGCACCTGACCGCCAGGCCGCAGCTCGTCGTCGACGCGCTGCACGGCGCGCCCCGGCTGGCCTGGCGCACCGAGGTCACCGGGCAGGACACGCTCGGCAATCCGGTCGCGCGCACGGTCGTCACGGACGCCGGCACCGGGCGGCAGATCGACGCCTGGGACAGCATCGAGACGGCGACCGGTGACGGCAAGTCCCTCTACAGCGGAACGGTTCCGCTTCAGACGACGCAGTCCGGGTCGGCGTACCAGCTCAAGGACCCCACGCGGGGCGACACGTACACGGGCGACGCCGAGAACAAGACCGACCTGTGCTTCCTCACCACCATCTGCGTCAGCCGCGCCCCCGCCACCCTCTTCTACGACTCCGACAACCACTGGGGTTCGGGCACGGTGTCGGACCGCTCCTCGGCGGCGGTGGACGCGCAGTACGGCACCGACGTGACCTGGGACTACTACAAGAACGTGCACGGCCGCAGCGGCATCGCGGGCGACGGCAAGGGCTCCTACAACCGCGTCCACTACGGCACGAACTACAACAACGCCTTCTGGGACGACAACTGCTTCTGCATGACCTACGGCGACGGTGACGGCACGACGCTCGGGCCGCTGGTGGCGCTGGACGTGGCCGGGCACGAGATGACGCACGGCGTGACGTCGAAGACGGCGGCGCTGGCGTACTCCGGGGAGTCGGGCGGGCTGAACGAGGCCACGTCGGACATCTTCGGCACGCTGGTGGAGTGGTACGCGAACAACGCCTCCGACCCCGGTGACTACCTGATCGGCGAGAAGATCGTCCGGTCGGGCTTCGGCAAGTCGGCTCTGCGCTACATGGACAAGCCGTCCAAGGACGGCAACTCGGCGGACTGCTGGAGCAGTTCGGTGGGCAAGCTGGACGTGCACTACTCGTCCGGCGTCGCGAACCACTTCGCGTACCTGCTCGCGGAGGGCAGCGGCGCCAAGACCATCAACGCTGTCGCCTACGACTCCCCCACCTGCAACGGCTCCACGGTGACGGGCATCGGCCGGGACAAGCTCGGCAAGATCTGGTACCGGGCGCTCACGGTCTACATGACGTCCTCGACGAACTACGCGGGCGCCCGCACGGCGACGCTGAACGCGGCGAAGGACCTCTACGGGGCGGGGAGCACGGAGTACAACGCGGTGGCGGCGGCCTGGAGCGCCGTGAACGTCGGCTGAGGGAAATGCGGTGGCGGGTCGGGTGCCGCCCTGCCTACGCTGCGGCACCCGACCGCCGTACCCCCACTGGAGACCGATGCCCGCCGCGAAGATGCACGCCGACGAACTGGACGTGGGCACCGCGCTGGTGCGCCGGCTGGTCGCCGAGCAGTTCCCTCGGTGGGCCGGGCTGCCGGTCACCGAGGTGCCGTCCGCCGGGACGGACAACGCCATGTACCGGCTGGGCGACGACATGGTCGTACGGCTGCCCCGGCGGCCCGGCGGGGCGCGGCAGGTGGACGAGGAGCAGCGCTGGCTGCCGCTGCTGGCCCCGCATCTGCCGCTGCCCGTTCCGGTGCCGCTCGGCAGGGGCGCCCCGGCACACGGCTACGCGCATCCGTGGTCGGTGCTGCGCTGGCTGGACGGCGGGAACGCGTACGACGCACCGATCACCGAACTCGACGCGGCAGCGATGGAGTTGGGCCGTTTCGTGACGGCCCTGCGGCGGGTCGACGCGAGCGGCGGTCCGGCGTCCTGGCGGGGCGGCCCGGTGGCGGCGAACGACGCGTACGTCCGCGCGGCCATCCGCGACCTGGGCGCGGACGGCACGGTGGACGCCGCTGCGGCGACGGCACTGTGGGAGGAGGTCGTCCGGCTCCCGCAGTGGGAGGGCGATCCGGTCTGGCTGCACGGGGACCTGCTGCCCGGGAACCTGCTCACGACCGCGGGCCGACTGACCGCGGTGATCGACTTCGGCGGCCTGGGCGTGGGCGACCCGGCGGCCGACACCCTGGCCGCGTGGGCGGTCTTCACCCACGGCACCCGCGACCTGTTCCGTGAGGCGGCCGCCGTGGACGACGCGACCTGGGCCCGGGGCCGGGGCTGGGCCCTGTGCTTCGGCCTGATGGCGGAGCACTACTACCGGGAGACCAATCCGGTCCTGGCGGCCGTGGGGCACCGGGCGGTGACCGAGGCCCTGGCGGACCGGGGCTTCCCGGCGGCGCAGCGGACGGCATCCGGCGCCTGACGACCGGTCACCCGTTCACCACCCCTGTTCACCACCCCCGTTCACCCTGGGGTGTTCTTCCCTCACTCACCGCCCCTGCGCCACTGACCTGCCAAAATGTCGCCGCTGACGCCTTCGGCGGGCACCCGTTCATCGCATTTCTGACATACCGTCAGCGAGCGGCCGCGGTCTGCTGCCCTTTTCCTCGACAGTGCGAGGACACGACCGACACAGCGGCACGCCGGTGAGGCCGCGGGCCGTGTCCCGCCCGAGGAGCACCACGATGCGACGTACGGCCCGTTCGCTGACCGGCACCGCGCTCGCCCTCGCCGCCGCGGGGCTCGCCGCCGCGCCCGCGTACGGCGGTGAGACCGGGAGGCTGGAGGTCTTCCCCACCATGGCCGTGCCCGGGAGCGTGGTCACCGTCAACACGGCGGCGTGCGGCGCGGACGGCTCCGCGGCGGGCGACGCCACCGCGGTCGGCGGCGGCACGTTCACGCTCGCGCCCAGCACGCACGAGCAGGACGTGATCGGCCGGTTCCGGGTACCGCCCAGCGCGCAGCCGGGGACGTACGAGATCGTCGCCACGTGCTCCGGAGGCCGGCGGGCCAGGGTGACCGGCGACCTGACGGTCGCCCTCAGCGCGGCCAAGGATCAGACGCGTCCGCGAGGAAGCGTGAAGACGGGGGTCGGCGGTGCACTCGGCCCCGACCCCGTGCGGACCGCGGCCGGTGTGACGGCACTCGCCGTCGCCGCCGCGGGCGGTACCTGGCTCCTGCATCGCCGACTGAGAGGCAACGGGATCTGACGGACACCTCCGCTGTCCGTCGCCGGTACCGCCGTCCCCCTCCCCCTCCGGGTCCGACTGCCCCTCGCGGCCCGGAGGGGGCCCGGGGTCCCGCTCTCCCGGAAGGAGCTTCGTGTGCACAAGGTCGGTAACGCCGCGATAGCGTCCGTCACGGCGGTCTCCCTCTGCTCCGGCGCCTGGCTGCTGCACAGCGCCTACCGGAGCGACGCTCCCCCGCAACCCTCGGCCGCCCAGGGCGCCGTGGAGCCGGACCGCGAGGGCTCCGCCGCGCCGGCGCTGCCGCCCTCCCCGCCCGACCGCATCCGCATACCCTCGATCCACGTGGACGCCCCGCTGATGGGCCTGAGGCTGACCAGTGCGGGCAGCCTGGACGTCCCGCCCGCCGACGACAAGAACCTCGCCGGCTGGTACGAGGCCGGCACCATGCCCGGCGAGACCGGCACCGCGATCGTCGCCGGGCACGTCGACAACACCCGGGGCCCGGCGGTCTTCTACGACCTGGGCGCCCTGAGCAAGGGCAGCACGATCGAGATCGGCCGCCGCGACGGCTCGACCGCCGTGTTCACCGTGGACGCGGTCGAGGTCTACGCCGCGCGGAACTTCCCCGACGACAAGGTGTACGGCGCGGCGGGGCGCCCTGAGCTACGCGTGATCACCTGCGGCGGCGGATACTCGAAGACGACGGGCTACCAGGGCAACGTGGTCGTCTTCGCCCACCTGACGGGCAGCCGCTGAACCGCCCGGGCCATCTGCGGCACCCACCGCTCACTCAGGCCAGCCACTGCTCGTACGCCAGGTTCGCGACCAGGGCGAACACCACTGTCAGCAGCACGATCCGCACGAACCCGCTGCCCCGCTTCAGCGCCGTCCGCGCCCCGACCATGCCGCCGACCAGGTTGAAGCCGGCCATCAGCACCGCCAGCTGCCAGAACACCGTGCCCTTCCACGCGAACGTGGCGAGCGCGCCCGCGTTGGTGCAGCAGTTGACGATCTTCGCGGTGGCGGAGGCGGTCACCAGGTCCATGTGCAGCACCGCGGTGAGCGCCAGGACGAGGAAGGTGCCGGTGCCGGGGCCGATGAGGCCGTCGTAGAAGCCGATGCCGAGGCCCGCGAGCCCGATCGCGGCGAGCACCCGGCGTGCGGAGACCGGCGCGGTGGAGGGGGCGGTGCCGAAGGCGGGGCGCAGGAGGACGAAGGCGCCGACGCCGAGCAGCACCACCATGACGACCGGCTTGAGGACGTCGGTGCTCAGCCCGGCGGCCACGAACGCCCCGGCCGTGGACCCGGCGAGCGCCGCGAGCCCGATCCGTACGGCCGTGCCCACGTCGACCGGTGTCCGGCGCGCGTACGTGACGGCCGCCCCCGTCGTCCCGACGATCGCGACGGCCTTGTTGGTGCCGAGCGCGTACGACGCCGGGGTGCCGCCGGGCAGCCCCAGCAGCAGTACGGGAAGCAGCAGCAGCCCGCCACCTCCGACCACGGCGTCGATCCAGCCGGCCGCGAGCGCGGCGAGGCACAGGGCGGCGACCAAGGTCAGCGAGATGTCGGGCATGATCGTGACCCTAGGGACGGGGTCGGTGGCCCGTCCATCCATATGAGGGTCTTCTGAGGTTGACGAGGGTCTGCCGAGGTTGCCGACGGCCCCCGCCGCCGGGCCTGTGACCGGCCCGGCGGACAGAGGGAGGGGTCCTCGGCGCCGTCCTCAGGCGGCCCGTACCTCGTACGCCGCCACCCGGACGGTCTCGTCGTCCAGGCACTGGCCGGTCTCCAGGTCGAAGCGCTGCTTGAGCAGCGGCGAGGCGACGAAGGGGCGGCCCTGGTGGGTGCCGGTCAGCCCCCGGGAGAGGACCGCGGCGCCGCCGAAGGGGTCCCGGTTGTCGATGCCGTACAGCCGACCCGAGCGGTCCCGGAAGAGCGCAACCTGGCGGCCGTCCGGCAGCAGTGCCGCCACGCCGCGGCCCGCGGTCAGCGTGCTCATGTCGCAGACGGGGAACCAGGTGTCCTCGTCGATCCGGAGCTCGATCTTCAGGTCGGTGGTCTCGAGTGCAAGGGTCATCGCTGGGCGCTTCCTTCCAGGGGTCGCGTGCCGATGGTGAGCAGCGGCAGGTCGGGCTTGATCTGGTCGCGCTCGGGGACGAAGCCGACGACCGGGTCGGGGGTGTCCGGCGCGTTGACGAAGGACACGAACCGGGCCAGCTTCTCGGGGTCGTTGATGGTCTCGGCCCACTCGTCGCGGTAGTTCGCGACGTGCGCGGCCATCAGGGCCTCCAGCTCGTCGCAGATGCCGAGCGAGTCGTGGACGACCACGTCGCGCACGTGGTCCAGGCCGCCGGGGATCCGCTCCAGCCACACACTGGTGCGTTCCAGGCGGTCGGCGGTGCGGATGTAGAACATCAGGAACCGGTCGATGAGGCGGATCAGCTCCGCGTCGGACAGGTCCTGGGCGAGGAGGTCCGCGTGGCGCGGGGTGGCGCCGCCGTTGCCGCCGACGTAGAGGTTCCAGCCGCCCGCGGTGGCGATCACGCCGAAGTCCTTCGACTGGGCCTCGGCGCACTCGCGGGCGCACCCGGAGACGGCCGACTTCAGCTTGTGCGGGGAGCGCAGGCCCCGGTAGCGCAGCTCCAGGTCGATCGCCATGCGGACGGAGTCCTGGACGCCGTAGCGGCACCAGGTCGAGCCCACGCAGGACTTCACGGTGCGCAGCGCCTTGCCGTAGGCGTGGCCGGACTCGAAGCCGGCGTCGACCAGCCGGGCCCAGATCAGCGGGAGCTGCTCGACGCGCGCACCGAACAGGTCGATCCGCTGACCGCCGGTGATCTTCGTGTAGAGCCCGAAGTCCCGGGCGATCTCGCCGATCACGATCAGCTTCTCCGGGGTGATCTCACCGCCGGGGATGCGCGGCACGACCGAGTAGGAGCCGTTCTTCTGCAGGTTGGCCAGGAAGTGGTCGTTGCTGTCCTGCAGCGCGGCCTGCTCGCCGTCCAGGACGTAGCCGCTCGCGCCGATCGTCGGGGCGAGCGAGGCGATGATCGAGGCGACGGCCGGCTTGCAGGTCTCGCAGCCGTCGCCGCCGCGGGCGCCCTCGCGGCCGTAGCGGTCGAGCAGGTCCTGGTAGGAGTTGATCCGCAGGGCGAGGACGATCTCGTACAGCTCCTCGCGGGTCTGCGAGAAGCAGCCGCACAGGCCCTTGTCGACCTCGACGCCGCTCGCCTCGAGCTCGGCGTCGACCAGCTGGCCCAGCACCTTGACACAACTGCCGCACGTCGTACCGGCCTTGGTGCACTTCTTCACCTCGGGCACGGTGGTGCACTTGTGCTCGGTGACCGCGCCGCGGATCGTGCCCTTGGTGACGTTGTTGCAGGAGCAGATGATCGCGTCGTCCGGCAGCGCGGTCGGTCCGAGCTGGGCGGACTCCCCGGCGCCGGCGGGCAGCACCAGCGACTCGGGCGAGACGGGCGGGACCGAACCGGTGAAGGCCTTCAGCGTGCCGTACGCCTCCGCGTCGCCGACCAGGATGCCGCCGAGCAGCGTGCCGTCGCGGCCGATGACCAGCTTCTTGTACAGACCCGAGCGCGAGTCGGAGTAGACGACGTCGAGGCAGTCCTCGGTGGTGCCGTGCGCGTCGCCGAAGGAGGCCACGTCGACGCCGAGCAGCTTCAGCTTGGTGGACAGGTCGGCGCCGGTGAACTCCGCCTCGTCGGCGGCGATCGTCGCGGCCGCCGTCTCGGCCTGCTCGTAACCGGGCGCGACCAGGCCGTACACCCGGCCGTCCGCCGCGAGCGCGCACTCGCCGATCGCGAACACGTGCGGGTCGGCAACCGTGCGGCACTGCTCGTCGACGGTGATGCCGCCGCGCTCGCCCACCGTCAGACCGCAGTCACGGGCCAGCTGGTCACGGGGGCGGACACCGGCCGAGAACACCACCATGTCGGTGGCGAGTTCCGAGCCGTCGGAGAGCTTCATGCCGGTGACGGAGCCGTCCTCACCGACGACGATCTCCTGGGTGCCCGTGCCGGTGTGCACGGTCAGGCCCATGTCCTCGATGGTGCGCAGCAGCGCGGCGCCGCCGCCCTCGTCGACCTGCACGGGCATCAGACGCGGCGCGAACTCCACGATGTGCGTGTTCAGGCCCAGGCCCTTGAGCGCGCCGGCCGCTTCGAGACCGAGCAGACCGCCGCCGACCACCGCGCCCGTCGTCGCCTTCGTCTTCGCGTACTCCTCGATGGCCAGCAGGTCCTCGATGGTGCGGTAGACGAAACAGCCCTCGGCGTCCTTGCCGGGGACCGGCGGGACGAAGGGGTAGGACCCGGTGGCGAGGACCAGGGTGTCGTACGCGACCGTCAGCCCGGAGCGGGCGGTGACCGTCTTCGCCTCCCGGTCGATGGTCTCGGCCGGGTCGCCGATGTGCAGCTCGATGCCGTGCGTGGCGATGAACTCCATGTCGGTCACGGACAACTCGTCGGGCGTGGTGCCCGAGAAGTACGAGGTGAGCTGCACGCGGTCGTAGGCGGGGCGGGGCTCCTCGCACAGCACGACCACCCGGTGCGTGGCGGTCAGGCCGCGCTCGGCGAGCGCTTCGAGGAAGCGCTGGCCGACCATGCCATGGCCGACGAGCACGATCGTGGGGGTGGTGTCCGTGGACATCAGGAGCCTCCATCGTTGGTGAGCAGGTGGAGCAGCGGGGCACCGTCCGTGGGGAGCGGCTCTGCTCCCTCCCAGGCGCGGGCGAGCGCGCCGACGGTGCCGAGTTCGCCGACGAGTACGCCGCCGACCAGGCGGTCGTCGCGGACGACGACCTTCCGGTAGGTGCCGCGGGTGGCGTCGGTGAGCTGAACGACGTCGTCGCCGGGGCGGGGTTCGGTCTCGCCGAAGGCGGCGAGGTCGAGGAAGTCGTGCCCGGCGAGGGTGAGCCGGGTCAGGGAGCGGGTGCCGGTGTAGCGGGAGTCCGGGTCTCCGGCCAGCGACTCCGCCAGCGCCTCGGCCTGTTCGAGAGCCGGGGCGGCGAGCCCGTACACCGTGCCGTCGTGCTGGGCGCAGTCGCCGATGGCCCGGATGTGCGGGTCGGAGGTGCGCAGTTCGTCGTCGACGAGGATGCCCTTGTGGACGGCGAGGCCCGCGTCCTGGGCGAGGCCCACCCGGGGGTGGACGCCGCAGGCCAGGATGACGAGGTCGGTGTCGAGGGCGTAGCCGTCGGCCATCTCCACGGTGCGGACGGCGCCGCCGAGGGTGCGCACGCCGCGCACCCGGGTCTCGGTGTGGACCTCGACGCCGAGGTCGGTGAGGTGGCGGCGCACCAGCTTGGACGCCGACGGGTCGAGCTGGCGCTCCATCACGCGCTCGGCCTGCTGGGCCAGGACGACCTGGGCGCCGCGGGCGGCGAGCGCGCGGGCGGCGGAGACGCCGAGGAGCCCGCCGCCGATGACGACGGCGCGCACACCCGGGCGCACGGCCTTGGCGAGGCCCAGGCAGTCGTCCATGGTGCGGAACGCGTGGACGCCCTCGGGCAGCTCGGGCCGGTCGGGGGTGAGCAGACCGCGCAGGGGCGGCAGGACGGGGTTCGAACCGGTGGCGAGCACGAGCGTGTCGTATGCGATCACCGCGCCGTCCGAGCAGTGGATCTCGCGGGCCGCCCGGTCGATCCGGGTGACCCGGGCGCGGACGAGGCGCTCGGGGGCCGGGAGGGAGATCACCTCGGGCGCGTAGCGGCCGGCCAGCACGTCGGCGAGCAGCACACGGTTGTACGGGGGGTGCTCCTCCTCGCCGACGACCAGGGCGGGCACACCGAGCTCGCCGAGCCGCCGGGCGAGTCGGACGCCCGCGAGCCCGGCGCCGATCACCACCACACGCGTATTCGAGGTCATGTGTCGAGCGTGCGGTGCCGACGTTACCCGGCCGCATCACGACTGTTTCCCACGGGGAACGCTGCCCTCAGCGGGGGCGCGGGGTGGGTGTGAGGGTTCCGGGGGCGGGGCGGGGGCGCGGTGTGAGACGGGCGCGGGAGGACGGCACGTGCGCGTCGGGCCGGATCGGTGCCCGGCGCGCGGACCGCGGTTCATGCCGGGGTGACGCGCATGCCGCCTTGGGCCAGGACGTCGAGGACCACGCCGAACAGGTCGTAGGGCTGTCCCTCCGGTGCCAGGTTGCGTCGCCGGATCCGGGCGCGCCCACAAAGGTGGTGTACCGGCTGGACTGCGACACATCTGGGAAATGTGTCGCACCCGCTGACGCGTCATGCGGCCGCTGCCACGCGCACAGCCCCGGCCACAAGGCCTGCGCCGGGCGCCGAGTCCGCGGGACGCCCCACGACCGTTGTCAGAGCCGACTGGCAGAGTGTTCGACATGGAGCAGGAGCACCAGCAGCGCACGTCAGTTCGCCTCGTTGTCGTGGATCCGGAACTGGACGCCCAATGCGAGCAGGTGGAGCAGCACTTGCTGGTTCCCCTGGCCGGGGCTCCCCGTGAGGGGTGTGATCACGCGCTGTTCGCGGACGGGCTCGCCGCCTTCCGGCGCGTCCGGGCGGCACTGGCCCAAGCGGTGGCCCGCGGACCGCGGGTGTGGACGCCGAACGGCCGCTGGGAGCACGAGGGTCTGCGCGTGGTCCAGCTGCCCACCGAAGAGACGGACCTGTTGTACGCACTGCTGCGTGAGCTGTCCGGGGCCCTCGTCGCATCGCCGCAGCCGTCGGGCGGTGTCGCCGCGTTCCTCGGCGACGCGTCCGCCGAGGGCGAGTCCGCGGCCGGCCTGGTCGGTGCGTTGGCCCGGGTGCTGTCGATGGTGGACCTCGCGCCCGACGCCGACACCGATGTCCTCTTCACGACGTTGCAGACGGCGGCCGGCGACGAGGATGTGCGGCTCTCCTACGCCCAGGAGGAGGCGTGGCAGCGGCTCGCCCACCGGGTCACCATGCTGCTGACCGAGTCCGCTCCACTGCACCGTTTCCTGTACTGACGCGAGAGGGCGGCACCCCCCGCACAGGGGTGCCGCCCTCTCTGGGTGCTCCGGAACGCTGCCGTGTCGGTGAGGGTCGGGGTGACCGGCAGCGGTTCCGGCGTTCGGCGAAGGTCCGCCGGAGGACCTACCGGTGGTCGCTTCCCTGCGACTGCGACGCCGCCCGACCGGCCTCCAGGCGGGCCACGGGGATGCGGAACGGGGAGCAGGAGACGTAGTCCAGGCCCACCTCGTGGAAGAAGTGCACCGACTCCGGGTCACCGCCGTGCTCGCCGCACACGCCGAGCTTGAGGTCGGGCCGGGTGGCGCGGCCCGCCTTCGCGGCGTCGCGGACCAGCTTGCCCACGCCGTCCTTGTCGATCGTCTCGAACGGGGAGACGCCGAAGATGCCCTTCTCCAGGTACGCCGTGAAGAAGCTCGCCTCCACGTCGTCCCGGCTGAAGCCCCACACCGTCTGCGTGAGGTCGTTGGTGCCGAAGGAGAAGAACTCGGCGGCCTCCGCGATCTGACCGGCCGTGAGCGCGGCGCGCGGCAGCTCGATCATCGTGCCGATCGCCAGTTTCAGCTCCGTGCCCGTCGCCGACTCGACCTCCGCGATGACGTTGTCGGCCTCCTCGCGGACGATCTCCAGCTCCTGGACCGTGCCGACGAGCGGGATCATGACCTCGGCGCGCGGGTCGCCCTTGGCCGCCTTGCGCTCGGCCGCCGCCTCCGCGATCGCCCGGACCTGCATGGTGAACAGGCCGGGGATGACCAGGCCGAGACGTACGCCGCGCAGGCCGAGCATCGGGTTCTGCTCGTGCAGCCGGTGCACGGCCTGGAGCAGGCGCAGCTCGTTCTCGTGCGGCTCCTGGCGGGACTCGGCGAGGGCCACGCGGACCGACAGCTCGGTGATGTCCGGCAGGAACTCGTGCAGCGGCGGGTCCAGCAGCCGGACCGTGACCGGGAGGCCGTCCATCGCCTCGAACAGTTCCACGAAGTCCTGCTTCTGCAGGGGCAGGAGCTGCTTGAGCGACTCCTCGCGCTCCGCCTCCGTGTCCGCCAGGATCAGGCGTTCGACCAGCTCACGCCGGTCGCCGAGGAACATGTGCTCGGTGCGGCACAGGCCGATGCCCTGGGCGCCGAAGCGGCGTGCGCGCAACGCGTCCTCGGCGTTGTCGGCGTTGGCGCGGACGCGCAGGCGGCGCTTGCGGTCGGCGAAGGCCATGATGCGGTGCACCGCCTCGACCAGCTCATCGGCGTCGTCGGCGCCCGCGTGCATCCGGCCCTCGAAGTACTCGACGACCGGGGACGGGACCACCGGGACCTCGCCCAGGTACACCTTGCCGCTCGAGCCGTCGATGGAGATGACGTCGCCCTCCTCGACGACGTGCCCGCCCGGCACCGTCATCCGGCGGCGCTTGGTGTCGACCTCCAGCTCCTCAGCCCCGCACACACAGGTCTTGCCCATGCCGCGCGCGACGACGGCCGCGTGGGAGGTCTTGCCGCCGCGCGAGGTCAGGATGCCCTCGGCCGCGATCATGCCGTCCAGGTCGTCGGGGTTGGTCTCGCGGCGGACCAGGATGACCTTCTCGCCGGAGCGGGACCACTTCACCGCGGTGTACGAGTCGAAGACCGCCTTGCCGACCGCCGCGCCCGGCGAGGCCGCGATACCGCGGGCGACCTGCTGGACCTTCGCCTTCTCGTCGAACCGGGGGAACATCAGCTGCGCGAGCTGCGCGCCCGTCACCCGCTGCAGCGCCTCGGCCTCGTCGATCAGGCCCTGGTCCACCAGCTGGGTCGCGATGCGGAAGGCCGCGGCCGCCGTGCGCTTGCCGACGCGGGTCTGCAGCATCCACAGCTTGCCGCGCTCGATGGTGAACTCGATGTCGCAGAGGTCCTTGTAGTGGTTCTCCAGCGTCTCCATGATCTGCAGCAGCTGGTCGTACGACTTCTTGTCGATGTTCTCCAGCTCCGCGAGCGGGACGGTGTTGCGGATGCCCGCGACCACGTCCTCGCCCTGCGCGTTCTGCAGGTAGTCGCCGTAGACGCCCTGGTGACCGGAGGCGGGGTCCCGGGTGAAGGCGACGCCCGTGCCGGAGTCGGGGCCGAGGTTGCCGAAGACCATCGAGCAGACGTTGACCGCGGTGCCGAGGTCGTGCGGGATGCGCTCCTGGCGGCGGTAGAGCTTGGCGCGGTCGCCGTTCCAGGAGTCGAAGACCGCCTTGATGGCGAGGTCCATCTGCTCGCGCGGGTCCTGCGGGAAGTCGCGCCCGGCCTCGGTCTTGACGATCTTCTTGAACTTGGTGACCAGCTTCTTCAGGTCGGCCGCGTCGAGCTGGGTGTCGTCGGCGACCTTCTTGGCCTCCTTGGCCGCCTCCAGCGCGTCCTCGAAGAGCTCGCCGTCGACGCCGAGGACCGTCTTGCCGAACATCTGGATGAGCCGGCGGTAGGAGTCCCACGCGAAGCGGTCGTCTCCGGCCTGCTTCGCCAGGCCCTGCACGGACTTGTCGGAGAGCCCGATGTTCAGGACGGTGTCCATCATGCCCGGCATCGAGAACTTGGCCCCGGAGCGGACGGAGACGAGAAGGGGGTTGTCGGGCTGGCCGAGCTTCTTGCCCATCTTCTTCTCGAGGGCCTCGAGGTGCGCACTCACCTCGTCACGCAGTGCCGGGGGTTCCTCGCCGCTGTCCAGGTAGACCTTGCAGGCCTCGGTGGTGATGGTGAAGCCCGGAGGGACCGGCAGGCCCAGGTTGGTCATCTCGGCGAGGTTCGCACCCTTGCCGCCGAGAAGGTCCTTGAGGTCCTTGTTGCCTTCGGTGAAGTCGTAAACGAACTTCAAGCCCTCGACGCCGTTCTCTGTTACGTGGCGATCTTTGTTTTCCGACACGGTCTCGACTCCTCGAGGACGCGGTGGCTGCCCTGACGGCGAGGAACATACCCAGATCAAAGGCGTCTGGGTACGTCCACTTGCCCGTCATGTGCCCGTAACCACTCGTCCGCCACCGGATCGAAAGTCAAGGCTTGGCAAGTGGCGACCGGGCGATGTTTTCACTTGTTGAAGGCATCAACGCCTGTAGAGGGGGTTTGATGCTCACATGAGCGGGTCTCGGCACTTCTGATTTTCGCTCGATGAACGATCAAGGGGTGACACTCAGTGCCACCCCTTGAGGAAGTGCAGCCGCCCAAGATCCGCTCATCTGAGCGCAACCCCTATCAGGGGTGGCGAGAATCACGCTAACCGAGGTCGCCCGATTTCACCATGCGGACGCCGATCCGCACCGAAATGCAGCTGTCACGCACCCAACAAGAACGAGGGAGGGATCTCCGGCCATGGGTGGGGACTTCAGACACCCAGTGCCTTCAGTCGCTCCTCCACCCGCTCCGGCGCGTACAGGTGCTCGACGACCGACGCGCCCGCACCCACCAGCCCCGCTCGCTCGCCGAGCCGCGAGACCACCACGTCCAGATGTGCGGTGGAGCGGGGCAGCGCCCGCTGGTACAGCAGTTCCCGCACACCCGTCAGGAACGGCGTCCCGGCGAGGTCGCCCGCGATCATCAGCACCCCCGGGTTCAGCAGGGTCACCACGGTCGCCAGCACCTCCCCGACCCTCCGCCCGGCCTCCCGCGCGAGCGCGACGGCCTCCGGGTGCCCCGCGGCCAGCAGGTCCCGTACGTCCGAGCCGGAGGCGGCCTGCACCCCGCCTGAGCCAGGCGGCGCGCCGCGGCACCGCCGCTCGCGACGGCGGCCAGGCAGCCGTATGACCCGCAGCGGCACAGCGCGTCGGCGCCGTCGGGGACGCGGATGTGCCCGATGTCGCCGGCGCCGCCGTCGACGCCGCGGTAGATCCGGCCGTCCACGACCACGCCCGCGCCGATACCGGTGGAGACCTTGACCAGCACGAACGCCCGGCAGTCCTGGTGCGCGGTGCGCTGCTCGCCGTACGCCATCAGGTTCGCGTCGTTGTCGACCAGGACGGGGACGTCGGCGGCGCCGTGCGCGTGCTCGGTGAAGGCGCGGGCGAGGCGCCCCGTTATGTCGTAGCCGTCCCAGCCCGGCATGATCGGCGGCTGCACGACCCGGCCGGTGTCGCAGTCGACGGGCCCCGGTACCGCGAGGCCGATCCCACAGACCTCGTGCGCCTGATGGCCCGCCTTGTCGAGGAGTCCGGCGAACCAGCGGCCCAGCTCGCCGAGGACGGCGTCCGGACCCCCCTCCAGGAGCAGGACGCCGCTGTGCTCGACCAGGATCTCCCCGGCCAGGGTGAGGACGGCCGCGCGGGCGTGCCGGGTGTCGAGGTCGGCGGCGAGCACCACGGCATGGGCGTCGTCGAACTCGAGCGTGATCGAGGGGCGTCCGCCCAGCGGCGAGTCGACCGGTCCGCCCGCGCCCTCACGCAGCCACCCGGCCCGGAACAGCCGGTCGAGGCGCTGGCCGACCGTGGCCCGGGAGAGGCCGGTGGCCTGCTGCAGGGCACCCCGGGTCGTCGCGCGGCCACTGCGCACCAGTTCGAGCAGATCTCCGGCGCCGGCCGACGCGCCCGGCTTTCCGGCTCTTCCGCTCATGCGCACCCCCTTGCGTTCACCGATCCTGCATTACATATTGAGTTTTGCGTGTTAAATAGACGTAACCCTACGGTAGCCACTGCCGAACCGCGCCGAACCGTTCGGTCGCACGTCTTTCGGGGAGACCTGAGTGGAGCGCACGACCCAACTCACCGCCCGCCGTACGGAACCGGCGCTTCCCGTGCGCCCCCCGGGCTCACCGACCGCGTCCCGCCCCGGTGGGACCACCCCTTCCGGGGCACCTGTACACGATCCCGCCGTTCCGGGATCGCTGCACGTCAGGGCGGCGCGGGTACTCGACGCCAACTGGACGGGGACGTCCACGGTCCCCTCGCGCGGGCTGTACCCGCACCAGTGGTCCTGGGACTCGGCGTTCATCGCGATCGGGCTGCGCCACATCTCACCGTTACGGGCGCAGACCGAGCTGGAGACGCTGCTGGACGCACAGTGGGCGGACGGGCGGATCCCGCACATCGTGTTCAACCCCTCCGTGCCCTTCGACGCGTACTTCCCGAGCCCGGACTTCTGGCGCTCCTCCACGGCCGGGCGCGCCGCGGGCGCCCCGCGCACCGTACAGACCTCGGGCATCGTGCAGCCACCGGTACACGCGCTGGCGGCCTGGCTGGTGCACCTGGCCGACCCGGGGCTGTCCCTGGCCCGCGGCTTCCTCGCCCGGGTGTACCCGCACCTGGCGGCCTGGCACCGCTATCTGCTGCACCGCCGCGACCTGGGCGGGGGCGGGCTGGCCTCGGTGGTGCATCCCTGGGAGCAGGGCATGGACAACAGCCCCGCCTGGGACGCGCCGCTGTCCCGGATCACCCCGGCCCCGGCCCGCTCGTTCCGCCGCGCCGACCTGGCCCACGGCGCGCCGGAGGACCGGCCGACGGATCTGGACTACGGGCGGTACGTCCGACTGGCGACGGAGTACCGCGACGGCGGATACGCCGACGGAACAGACAAGGGGGCGGCCCGTAGGGCCTCGGTTGAGGGTGGTGGGGGGAGACGGGTGGGCGGCTTCGCGGTGGAGGACCCGGCGTTCAACGCGCTGCTGATCGCGTCGGAGCACGCGCTGGCCCGTATCGCACAGGAGCTGGGCGCACCGGGGACGGCACGGCACGCCCGCGCGGAGCGCCTGACGGAGGCTCTGATCGACCGGCTGTGGGACCCGGTGGAGGGGATGTTCTTCTGCCGGGACGTGTACGGGGGCGAGACGCGGGAGAGCGGTGCTCTCGGTCGAGATCAGCGCTTCGGGAGCAGCGCTCTCGGATCAGAGCGCCGCTCCCCCACCGGCGCCCTCGTCCCCGAGCGCACCGTCTCCGGCCTCATCCCCCTGCTGCTGCCCACCCTCCCGCGCGACATCACCACCGCCCTGGTCGGCACCCTGCGCGGGCCGCACTTCTCGCTCGGCGACGCCGCCCGGCTCGTGCCCAGCTACGACCTGCTCGGCGAGGCCTTCGATCCGCACCGGTACTGGCGCGGGCCCGCCTGGTTCAACACCGGCTGGCTGCTGGAGCGCGGGCTGCGCCTGCACGGCGAGCATGCGGACGCCGACGCGCTGCGCGAGGCCCTGCTGGAGACAGCGGGCACCTCCGACTTCGCGGAGTACGTCGATCCGTACACCGGCGAGGCGTGCGGAGCGGTCGGCTTCGGCTGGACCGCCGCCCTCACACTCGACCTGCTCCACGACCACCCCGGACAGGGCGTGTCCCCGACGGGCACCGGCACGTTCGACAGGAGTGACAAGGGAGGGGGCCGGGGATGACGGACCGGCATCATCTGCTCGTGTGCGGCGGGACCTTCGCCGCCGTGAGCGACAGCGGGGACATCAGCGGGGTGCGCGGCGCGACCTCCCCGTCCGGGTTGTTCGTACGGGACGCGCGCCATCTGAGCCGCTGGCAGCTCACCGTGGACGGCGCAGTGCCCGAGACGCTCACGCCGGTCGCCGACGGGGACGCGGCGCGCTGCGTCCTCGTGCCGCGCGGAGGCCGCCAGGAGCCGCCCGCGCACACGCTCTTCCGCGAACAGGCCGTCGTCGACGGTGCGTTCGTGGAGTCGCTGCGCGTCACCAGCAACCGCCCGGTGCCGACCACGGTCCGGGTCGCGGTCACCGTGGACGCCGATTTCACGGACCAGTTCGAGCTGCGCTCCGACCACCGTACGTACACGAAGACGGGTGCCGTGCGCTTCCGCCGGGTCCTGGAGGACGGTGTGGAGTTCGGGTACCGGCGCGGCGAGTGGCGCTCCTGTACGAGGGTCACGGCCGAGCCCGCGCCGGACGGCGTCGAGGAGACCGGCACGGGCGCCCGGCGCCTTGTGTGGACGCTGGAGCTGGAGCCGCACGGCTCGGCGGAACTGTCCCTGCGGGTCGCCGCCCGGCCGCACGGGGCGGTGCAGGCCCCCGTGGTCCCCGCGTCCCCGGCCGCCGCCAACCACCGACTCCTCCGCCTGGAGGGCGAGTTCATGGAAGGCATCGCCTTCCCCACCGGCTGGCCCGAGCTGGCCACGGCCTGTGCGCGGGGCCTGTCCGACCTGGCCGCGCTCCAGGTCCCGGCGACGGGTCCCGACGGCGAGGAGCTGCGCGTCCCGGCGGCCGGCGCGCCCTGGTTCCTCACGCTCCTCGCCCGCGACGCACTCCTGACCTCCCTCTTCGTGCTCCCCTACCGACCCGAGCCGGCGGCGGCCACCCTGCCCGCGCTCGCCGCGACCCAGGCGACCGAGGTCGCCGCGGGTTCGGTCGCCCAGCCGGGGAAGATCGTGCACGAGGTGCGGCACGGTGAGCTGGCGCACTTCGGGCAGGTGCCGTACGGGCGGTACTACGGCTCGGTCGACGCGACGCCGCTCTTCCTGGTGCTGCTCGGGGCCTACGTCGAGCAGACCGGTGACACGGCGATGGCTCGCCGCCTGGAGCCCCACGCCCGAGCGGCGATCGGCTGGATGCTGGACCACGGCGGCCTCACCTCGCGCGGCTACCTTGTCTACCGCGCCGACCAGGGCGGCCTCGCCAACCAGAACTGGAAGGACTCCCCCGGCGCGATCTGCTCAGCCGACGGGAGCCGCCCCACCGGGCCGGTGATGGCGGCGGGCGCGCAGGGCTACGCCTACGACGCGCTGCGCCGCACCGCGCACCTGGCGCGCACGGTGTGGGCGGACGAGGTGTACGCGACGCTGCTCGAACAGGCGGCCGCGGATCTGCGCGACCGCTTCCAGCGGGACTTCTGGATGGAGGAACAGGCGTTCCCGGCGCTGGCGCTGGACGGCGAGGGCAACCAGGTGGACGCGCTGGCCTCGGACGCGGGGCATCTGCTGTGGTCGGGCCTGCTGGACAAGGAGTACGGGGAACTGGTGGGCCGCCGCCTCCTGGAGGAGGACTTCTTCTCGGGCTGGGGCGTCCGCACTCTGGCCGCGGGCCAGGCGGCGTACCACCCGATGTCGTACCACCGCGGCTCGGTCTGGCCGCACGACAACGCGCTGATCACGCTAGGCCTCGCCCGCTACGGCCTGCACGACGAGGCCCGTACGGTCGCCCACGCCCTGGTCGACGCGGCGACGGCGACGGGCCACCGGCTGCCGGAGGTGCTCGCCGGGTACGGCCGCGACAGCCACCCGGAGCCGGTGCCGTACCCGCACGCCTGCGTCCGCGAGTCCCGCTCGGCGGCGACACCACTCGCCCTGCTCACGGCGGTGGGCGGGGCGTAGCCCCGGCCACCGCGGCGAGCAGGGCACAGCCCCCACAGACACCCGGGACCGCGCGGAGCCAATGGGCGGGCGGCGCGCGGCCCCGGGGCGGCTCCTTCCCGACGCCCCGCCTCTGCCACGACGTGCTCCCGGAGTGGTTGACCTGGGATTTGCCGGGTGTTTGCCGGGTGCTGGGGCGCCGTGGTGAACGCATGTACCCGGCCACCCGTACGGGATGACGGCGGGCCGGCCTCCCCAGCGTGGCCCGCCCTCCACCACGGGCTTCGCACGGAAGGACCCTCGGGTTGCCTCTCAACACGCGCGCACCACACACGACGAGCAAGGCGGGGGCGGCCACCGACGGGGTCCTGCCGGCGGAGGAGGACGAGCGGCCGGTGCCGGAGGCGGAGCCCGTCGCTCCGGACGAGCCCGCCGACCGTACGACGGAGCCGGACGCCGAGGACGCCCGCACGGCCGAGGACACCCCCACCGCCAAGGACACCCCCACCGCCAAGGACATCCCTACCGCCGAGGACACCCCCACCGCCCACAGCGAGGCGGCGGAAACCGGAGCGGTGGAAAACCGGGCCGGCATAGCCGACGGCCCCCGTCACCGCTTCCGCTGGCGCACCTGGCGGGCCGATCGCCCGGCCGCCGCCCGCGTCCTCGGTATCACGGTCACCGTGCTCGCCGGTGTCCTCGTCGTCGTCTCGCTCGTCATGCCCAACAGGCTCGCGAGCTTCCGGCCGGCCATGTTCACGCGGATACCGGTGGAGGCGCTGATCGCGGGCGTCGTGCTGACCGCTCTTCCCCGGCGGCCGCGGCTGGTCGTCGCCTGGGTCGGCGGTGTCGCACTCGGCGTGCAGACCATGCTCAACCTGCTGGACGCCGGCTTCTACCAGTACCTCGGCCGCGACTTCAACGCCGTCCTCGACTGGCCCCTCCTCAGCGACGCCTACTCCTACCTCCAGGACACCCTGGGCCAGGCGGGCGCCCTGGGAGTCCTGCTCGCGGCCGTCGCGATCGTCCTCGTCGTCCTCGCCGTCTCGGCGCTCTCGGTCGTGCGGCTCGGCAACGTCATGGCCCGGCACCGCACCACCACCACCCGTACCGTCCTCGTGCTCAGCATGGTGTGGATGACCTGCACGGTCCTCGGCCTCCAGTTCGGCGGTGTGCCGCTGGCCGCCGAACGCACCGTCACGATGCTCAAGGCCCGCTCCGACCTCGTCCGTCAGACCCTCAGGGACGAGCGGGACTTCGCGAAGACCGCCAGGGTCGACGCCTTCGGGGCCACCCCGGGCTCGCAGCTCGTGCCCGATCTGCGCGGCAAGGACATGATCTTCACGTTCATCGAGAGCTACGGCCGCAGTGCCATCGAGGACCCGATCATGGCACCCGGCGTCGACAAGACCCTCGACACCAGCACCCAGGCCCTCGCCAAGGCCGGCTTCCACGCCAAGAGCGGCTGGCTGACCTCGGCGACGTACGGCGGCAGCAGCTGGCTCGGCCACTCCACGTTCCTGTCGGGCCTGTGGATCGACAACCAGAACCGCTACCGCACCGTCACCACCAGCGACCACCTCAGCCTCACCAAGGTGTTCAAGAAGACCGGCGCCTGGGACACCGTGGGCATCATGCCCGGTGTGCAGAAGGGCTGGCCGGAGCAGAAGTACTACGGCCTCGACAAGGTCTACAACGCCTTCGAGATGGGCTACAAGGGCCCGAAGTTCAGCTGGTCCACCATGCCCGACCAGTACGCGCTCGAGGCGTTCCAGCGCCTGGAGCACGGCAGGAAGCGCGACAAGCCGCTGATGTCGGAGATCATCCTGACCTCCAGCCACACCCCCTGGGCGCCCATCCCGAAGATGGTCGGCTGGGACCAACTGGGCAACGGCTCGATCTTCGACGCCATCCAGAAGGCGGGCAACAAGCCCGACTACACCTACACCAGCGACACCCACTCCAAGGAGGAGTACGGCAAGTCCGTCCAGTACTCGGTGACCGCCCTCACCCAGTTCCTGGAGCGCTACGGCAACGACGACACCGTGCTCGTCTTCCTCGGCGACCACCAGGCGAACGCCCACGTCAGCGGCAACCACGCCAGCCATGACGTCCCCTGCGCGATCGTCGCCAAGGACCCGAAGGTCCTCGACAGGATCGCGGGCTGGGGCTGGACGGACGGCCTGCGGCCCGCGCACAACGCGCCGGTATGGAAGATGAGTTCCTTCCGCGACCGCTTCCTGACGGCGTACGGCTCCACGCCGCACCCCTCCGCGGACTGATCAGCCTCCGGAGGTGTCGAGCTCCGCGTCCTCGCCGACCCCCGCGCAGTCGTACGGGTCCTTCAGCCAGCCGTCCGGCAGCACCACCCGGTTGTTGCCGGACGTACGGCCGCGGGGCCCGTCGGCGCCGGACGGCCAGGGCTGGTCGAGGTCCAGCTCGTCCAGGCCGGCCCGCAGCTCCTGAAGGGAGGAGGTGATCGCGAGCCGCTTGCGCATCTCGGAGCCGATCGCGAAGCCCTTCAGGTACCAGGCCACGTGCTTGCGGAAGTCGATGACGCCCCGCGCCTCGTCGCCGAGCCACTCGCCGAGCAGGGTGGCGTGCCGGACCATGACGTCGGCGACCTCGCGGAGGGTCGGCCTGGCGATGTCCTCCGTCCGCCCCTCGAAAGCGGCCACCAGGTCCGCGAACAGCCACGGCCGCCCCAGGCAGCCGCGCCCCACGACGACCCCGTCGCAGCCCGTCTCGCGCACCATCCGCAGCGCGTCCTCGGCCGACCAGATGTCGCCGTTGCCCAGCACCGGGATCTCCGGCACATGCTCCTTCAGCCGCGCGATGGCGTCCCAGTCCGCCGTGCCGCCGTAGTGCTGGGCGGCCGTACGCCCGTGCAGCGCGATGGCCGTCACGCCCTCCTCGACGGCGATCCGCCCGGCGTCGAGGTAGGTGATGTGGTCGTCGTCGATGCCCTTGCGCATCTTCATGGTGACCGGGAGGTCGCCGGCCCCGCTGACCGCCTCGCGCAGGATCGCCCGCAGCAGGTTCCGCTTGTACGGCAGCGCGGAGCCGCCGCCCTTGCGGGTCACCTTCGGCACCGGGCAGCCGAAGTTGAGGTCGATGTGGTCGGCGAGGTCCTCCTCCGCGATCATGCGGACGGCCTTGCCGACGGTCGCCGGGTCCACGCCGTACAACTGGATCGACCGCGGCCGCTCGCTCGCGTCGAACTTGATCAGCTGCATGGTCTTGTCGTTGCGCTCGACCAGCGCCCGCGTCGTGATCATCTCGCTCACGAACAGGCCCTTGCCGCCACTGAACTCTCGGCACAGCGTGCGGAACGGCGCGTTCGTGATCCCGGCCATGGGCGCGAGCACGACGGGCGGCTGGACGGTGTGCGGGCCGATCTGCAAGAGGGACTCGGTGGGCATTGCCCCATTGTCGCGTATCGGCAATGACCATGTAGCACTCATTAGTTAGACACACTATCAATGCGGGCGTACGATGGACCGCATGCCCGAGCTCAGCCATCGCCGACGTCTGCTGGTGCTCGCGATCTGCTGCATGAGCCTGCTGATCGTGAGCCTCGACAACACCGTCCTGAACGTGGCGCTGCCCTCTATGCAGCGGGAACTGCATGCGAGCGTGGCCGGCCTCCAGTGGACGATCGACGCGTACACGCTGGTCCTGGCCTCGCTGCTGATGCTCGCGGGTTCGACGGCCGACCGGATCGGCCGCAAGCGCGTCTTCATGGCGGGCCTGATCGTCTTCAGCGTCGGCTCCCTGCTGTGCTCGCTCGCGCCGAACCTCGAACTGCTGGTCGTGTTCCGCATGGTGCAGGCGGTGGGCGGTTCGATGCTCAACCCGGTCGCGATGTCGATCATCACCAACACCTTCACCGACGCCCGTGAACGCGCCCGCGCGATCGGAGCGTGGGGCGCCGTGGTCGGCATATCCATGGCCGCGGGCCCACTGGTCGGCGGGCTGCTGGTGGAGTCGGTCGGCTGGCGTTCGATCTTCTGGGTCAACCTGCCGGTCGGACTGGCCGCGCTCCTGCTCACCCTGCGCTTCGTCCCCGAGTCCCGGGCGCCCAAGGCGCGTCGCCCCGACCCGGTCGGCCAGCTGCTGGTGATCGCCCTGTTCGGCTGCCTGACGTACACGATCATCGAGGCCCCGGACGCGAGTGCAGCAAGGATCGTCCCGTTCGCCGTGGTCGCGTTCGCGGCCCTGCTCGGCCTGTTCTGGTACGAGCCGCGCCGCGCCGAACCGCTCATCGACCTGCGCTTCTTCCGCTCGGCGCCGTTCAGCGGGGCCACGGTGATCGCCATCAGCGCGTTCGCGGCCCTCGGCGGCTTCCTGTTCCTGTCCACGCTCTACCTGCAGAACGTACGCGGACTGGACGCGCTGCACGCGGGCCTGTGGATGCTGGCGCTGGCGGCCCCGACGATGCTGTGCGCACCGCTGTCCGGCCGCCTGGTCGGCAACCGCGGGCCACGCCTGCCGCTGCTGGTGGCGGGCTGTGCGATGACCGCGAGCGCGGTGCTGTTCGCGGCCTTCGAGGCGGAGACGTCGAACACCACGCTGCTCGTCGGCTACGTCCTGTTCGGCATCGGCTTCGGCTTCGTCAACGCCCCCATCACCAACACCGCCGTCTCCGGCATGCCCCGCGCCCAGGCCGGCGTCGCCGCGGCGGTCGCCTCCACCAGCCGCCAGCTCGGCCAGACCCTCGGCGTGGCGGTGGTCGGCGCGGTGCTGGCCTCCGGCGTGACGGCGTCGGCGTACAGGCAGACGTTCGTCTCGGCAGCCCGCCCCGGCTGGTGGATTCTCGTCGCCTGCGGTGCGGCCGTGCTGATACTCGGCGCGCTCACCACCGGCCGGTGGGCCAGGAGGACGGCCGAGCGTACGGCTGACCGGCTCGAGTCCCCCGAGGTTCGTGAGGCCTCCGGCGTCTCCGCCTAGGATCTGCGTCTCCGCCCAGGGTCTGCGTCTCCGCCTAGGGCCTGCATCTCAGCCCAGGGACCTCCACGGGTCAGGCGCCACTCCGCTGCGACGCGATCGCCTGCAACTTCTCCAGCCGCTCCCGCGACTCCCGGTCCGCCGGCGCGTACGTCACCATCCGGGGCCCGTTGTGCGGACCGAGCCACAGATCGGTGTGGTCGAGAGTCAGCAAGCCCACGTGGGCGTTGCGGAACTGCTTGCGCTTGCTGCGGGAGCCGACCACCTCGTGCCGTTCCCAGGCCTCGCGGAACTCGGCGGACTCCGTCATCAGCCGGTTGAGCAGCATCTTCCAGGCGGGCTCACCGAGGTGGTCGGCCATGTTGGCGCGGAACTTGGCGGCCATCAGCCGCATCGTCGCCTCGTGCTCGACGATCGCCGCCCGCCAGTCCGGGTGCGTGTAGCACAGCACCATGCAGTTGCGGTCCGCCGGCGGGACGGCGTCGAGGTCGCACATCAACAGCCCGTAGGTGCGGTTGTAGGCGAGGATGTCGTACCGGCTGTTGGAGATGCAGGCCGGGAGCGGTTCGAGCTGTTCCAGCAGGATGCGCTGGGCCTCGGTGACAGACGGGCAGTGCGCGCCGGGTGCCGGGTCGACGGCACCGGCCAGGTTGAACAGATGGGCCCGCTCGCTGGCGTCGAGCAGCAGCGTGCGGGCGAGGGCGTCGAGGACCTGGACGGACACCTGGATGTCCCGGGCCTGCTCGAGCCAGGTGTACCAGGTGACACCGACCGCGGCGAGGTGCGCGATCTCCTCACGGCGCAGCCCGGGGGTGCGGCGGCGCCGACCGCGGGGCAGCCCGACCTGCTCGGGGGTGATGTGCTCGCGGCGGTGCCGCAGGAACGCGGCCAGTTCATACCGCCGGATCTCGGATGCGCGCCGGTCGGGCGCCTCCGCCTCCCGGTCCGTCCGTGTCTCGCGGACCGCCACCGTCTCCTGCGCCATCGTCGCCATGCCCCCAGCCTGCCGCTCCGCGGAGCCTGTTTCCAGGTAGTCCTGGTACCAGGATAAAGACACTCTGGTACCAGGCTGAGGGTCGGCGGAGCCTTGCTGGTGTGACCGAGACTCTCACTTCCCCTACTGTCCGCTCACCGGTGGCGACCCCACGGCTGGGCGGGCTCGGACTGTTCACGGTGCTGCTGGGCGCGGCACTTCCCCTCATCGACTTCTTCATCGTCAACGTCGCCCTCCCGACGATCGGCAGGGATCTGCACGCGGGCGAGTCCGTCCTCGAACTGGTCGTCGCCGGGTACGGGGTGTCGTACGCCGTGCTGCTGGTGCTCGGCGGTCGGCTGGGCGACCTGTTCGGCCGGCGTGAGTTCTTCCTCTACGGGATGGCCGCCTTCGGTGTGACCTCGCTGGCGTGCGGGCTCGCCCCGACGGCCTGGACGCTGGTGGCGGCGCGGGTCGCGCAGGGCGCGGCGGCCGCGGCGATGCTGCCGCAGGTGCTCGCCACGATCCAGGCGGCGACCAGCGGGCAGCGCCGCGCCAAAGCGATGGGCCTGTACGGTGCGACGGCCGGTCTGTCCATGGTGGCCGGGCAGATCCTCGGCGGTGTATTGGTGGCGGCCGACATCTGGGGCACCGGCTGGCGTTCGGTGTTCCTCGTCAACGTGCCGGTCGTGGCGGTCGGCCTGTTCCTGGGCGCGCGGGCGGTCCCGGAGACCCGCTCGCAGCACCCGGAGCCGGTGGACGGGCCCGGCACGGTCCTGCTCGCCGTCTCGCTGCTGACCCTGCTGGCGCCGCTGACCGAGGGCCGGGCCGCGGGCTGGCCGCTGTGGACCTGGCTGGCACTGGCCGCGTTCCCGTTCGCGGCGTGGGCGTTCTACGCGGTGGAGCGCCGCGCGGACCGGCAGGGCCGTACGCCGCTGGTGCCGCCGAGCCTGTTCGCGCTCACCTCGCTGCGGCGTGGACTGGTGATGATGGTGCCGTTCTCGATCGGGTTCAGCGGATTCATGTTCGTGATCGCGGTGTCGCTGCAGCAGGGCGCGGGGCTCGGTCCGGTCTCCGCGGGTCTGGCGCTGACGCCGATGGCGCTGGCGTTCTTCGTGGTCTCGCTGTACGGGCCGCGGCTGGTCTCCCGCTTCGGCACCCGGGTGGTGACCGCCGGGGGGCTGATCCAGGCGGTCGGCATCGGGTTGCTGGTCCTGACCGCCTGGCGCTCCTGGCCGCACCTGGGCGTGTGGGAGCTGCTGCCGGGCGCGGCGGTGGCGGGCGCGGGCCAGGCGCTCCAGCTCCCGATCATCATGCGGATCGTCCTGTCCGAGGTGCCGACGGCGCGGGCGGGCGTCGGCGGCGGTGTCATGGTGACGACGCAGCAGTCGGCGCTGGCGCTGGGCGTGGCGACGCTCGGCACGCTGTTCCTGACGCTGGTGCCGGGCATGGGCATGCGCGACGCCCTGGTGACGACGCTGCTGGTGCAGCTGGCCGGCATCGCCCTGACGGCCGCCCTGAGCCTGCGCCTGCCGCGCACGATCAGCTAGTCCGCCGAAGTCGACGGCCGGACGCGGCCCCGCACGCCGGTGAGACGGGTGCGGGGCCGCCGTGTGCTCCCGCGCCGCGGCCACCTCCTCCTCCGTGATCTCCAGGACGGGCCCAGGTGCCGGCCGGGATAGTGGCTGCATGGCAGCCACACTGGACTGGAAACTGGTCGTCGACACGCACGACGCTCCCGCTCTCGCGGACTTCTGGGCGGCGGCGCTGGGGTACGAGGTGGAGGACAACAGCGCGCTGATCGACCGGCTCATGACGGCGGGTCAGCTCCCGGAGGCGGCGGTCGCCGAGCACAACGGCACGCGGATCTTCCGGGGTTTCGCCGCCGTCCGGCACCCGGACGACCCGTACGACGAGGAGACGGGCATCGGCCGGGGCCGCCGCATCCTCTTCCAGGACGTCCCCGAGCCGAAGACCGCCAAGAACCGCCTCCACCTCGACGTGCACGCCGGCCCGGACGCCCGCGAGGCGACCGTCGCCCGCCTGGAGTCCCTGGGCGCGACGCGCGTCGAGGAGGTGAACAAGGGCCCGGCCGGGCACTGGTGGGTCATGCGCGACCCGGAGGGCAACGAGTTCTGCGTGGCCTAGTAATGGCCCAGTAGCGGCCTCGTAGGAGCCTCGTAGGGGCCTCGTAGGGGCCCAGTAGCGACCTAGTGCACGGCGGCAGCCGTCGCGGCGGCGGGGGCGCTCTCCAGCGTGGGCGGGGCGGTGGTGCCGGTGTGCGCGGCCAGCGCCTTCTCCAGGCGACGGATGTGGTAGTACTGCACGCGCGTGGTGCGCTGCAGGGCCATGACCGCACCGAGGAACTGATCCATCTCGGCGGCCCGGGTGAGGATGTCGTCGGGCACGTTCTCGTCCCGAAGACAGGCTTCCGCGTCCTGACCGAGTACGGCGTGCGCCCAGCCACGGGTGATCGGCTTGTACAGACCCGGGTGTTTGACCACGATCCGCGCCCGGATGGCGAGGTCGTTCTCGGCGGCTTCCAGATGCAGTCCCGTGTCCTTGTTGCGCGCCCCGAACAGCGGCTCATGGATGTGGTGGGCGTCGAAACCGTGCTCGACGCAGCCGATCCAGAAGTCCCAGTCCTCCCCCGCTCTCATGCTCTCGTCGTACCCGCCCACGGCCTGCCACGCCTCACGGCGGTACAGCGAGCAGTAGAACATGATCAGCCGCTGGAGCATCAGTTCCCGGCTGTAGGCGGGGAGGGGCATCGCCTGCGGGGGCAGGTCGTCGTCGGTGAAGGTGAAGACGTCCGTCGACGCGATGGCGATGCCGGGGTCGCCGTCCAGGACCGCGACTGTCTTCTCCAGCATCGTGGGCGCGATCACGTCGTCGGCGTCGAGCGGAAGGATGTAGCGGCCGGCGGCCGCCTCGATCCCGGTGTTGCGGGCGGCGGAGACTCCGGCGTTGGCCTGCTGGAGCAGTCGGATGCACCGGTCGGGGTGGCGGGCGATCAGGCCCTTCGCCACCTCGGCGGTGTCGTCGGTGCTGCCGTCGTCGACGATGACGAGTTCCCAGTCACGGAACGTCTGGGCGACGACGCTGGACACCGCGTCGGGCAGGTAGCGGGCGTAGTCGTGGCAGGGGATGACCACCGAGACCACAGGGTCGAAACCGTGGGGCATGTGCCGTCTTTCGCTCGGAACGGAAGGGGAGGGACGAGGAGCCCGGACCACGGGCGGCAGGCCTGCGCTATGTCGGGCGCGGGCGGCCCCCCCCCCGCCCTGTGCCAGGGCCACGTCGCAGCGGACCCGCCGATCAGGTGCTAGCCGATGCCGAGGGTGCCCGCGTAGTCGCGGTCGGCGTAGTCGGAGTAGCGGCCGGAGCTGTGATGATCTTGGTGGTGACCGTAGTCACAAATGGTCATGTTGGCCACGGGCGCGCAGCAGTGGCCGTAGTCGCTGATGGTGACGTTGGCGATGGGGGGGCAGCAGTGGCCGTAGTTGCTGATGGTGACGTTGCCGATCGGTGGGCAGCAGCGGCCGTAGTTGCCGATCGTGACGTTCGCCAAGTTCTGGCAGGGGTGATCGTCCCCCGGTATGAGGGTGACGTCGCCGCTCATCGGCTGCCCTTGGTACGCGTACGGGGCCGACGCCGCGAGCGTTTCCTGGCCGAGGGCGGCGGCGTAGGCGGCCTCCGCGGTGTTGAGCAGTCCGGCGGTCGCCAGTGCGGCCGGCAGAGCCAGGGAGGACATGACACGAGCTTTCACGGTGGTGCCTTCCTTTCGAGGGAGGGAGCCGCCCCGACAACCGGCGACCTTCACGCCAGGGACAGCAGCGCCACCGTAGGATTTGCATACTGTCCGTGGCAAAACGATTACACCGTGCGAGTGGCGGGGGCCACCGAGGCACCAACGCGAGTGGCGGGGCCCCAGGCAAGGTGTCCCCGTCCGGCAGGCCCGGCACCGCTTCGTTCAGGACGGGGACAGCACCGCGGTGTCGGCCTGATCCGGGACGGGGAGCGGATGCAGCACTTCCAGGTCCGGCAGCGCCCAGCAGGCGGTGCCCATGTCCCGGGCCATCGCGGCCAGGCCCTCGGTCTCGATGAGGTACTGGTACGGGAAGGGCGGAAAGATCAGGCCGTCACGGTGCAGGTCGGCGCGGACCAGCAGCACGGTGCCACCGACCGAGTCCACCCGGAGAAGCCCTCTGCCGCGCAGCTCGTCGAGGTAGATCCGGCCGAACCCCCTGGGCGGCTGCAGAATGCCGTCGCGAAGCCACTGGGACCAGTTGAGCGTGCCGGCGCCGGGGTGGAGGACGAAGGTGTTGAGGTCGTACGTGGGTCCCCCGGCCGTGGTGGCACAGTGCGGGACGACGATGTCCTTGCGCGCTCCGAGCAGCCGCTGGATCAGGTCGGCCGGGTAGTCGGTGACATCCACATCGAGCCACAGCACCCACTCCTCGTCGGCCAGGGCCCGGGTGAGCAGATGGTTGCGCACCTTGGCCAGCACCGACCGGCGCCGGCGCTGGAGGCCCGGCTCCCAGCGCGGCCCGGCAGCGTGGAGGCCGAAGTCGCGGTGGACGAGGGTGACCCGCCGGTACTCCGCCTCGAGGCCGGGCAGGACCTGCCGCAGCAGTTCCGGCGTCGAGTCCTCGCTGTCGCCCTCCAGCAGGCCCAGGGAGATCGCCTCGCGCGGATAGTCCAGGGAGCGCAGTTTCTCCAGATAGCCGGGCAGGTGCGCGGCCGCGTCCTTCAGGGGCGTGAGCACCAGCACGAGGGGCCGCTCGCTCGCCGGGCCCGGAGCCGACTCGGCAGCCGTACGCGGTCGTTCGTCGGCCGCTCGCGCGGCGGCGGCGCCGGTCTCGGCGTGTGCGATGTCCCGCGGCTCGATCGGCAGCCGGGTCGCCATGGCCAGCAACCGCTCGGCGTACGCGCCGGGTTCGGCCCAGACCTGGGTCGCCACCTCGAAGTGCTCGGCGAAATGCGACTCGTTGAACGTGTTGCCGCCGTGGCAGATGTAGGTGTACAGCTCCGGCGCGTCGATGGAGACGACCCGGCAGGTGCGGACCACCTCTTCCGCCACCGGCGTGTCCTCGCCCCGGCGTTGCGCCGGATAGCGCGGCATCCGGTCCTTGGCGCAGATCATCGATCCTTCCCAGACCCGCGCGCAGGAGATCGCGAGCTTGTGGCGAGCGGGCCACCACAGACGTTCACGGGCGAGGAAACATGCCTCTGCGCCGAGGGCGAGGATCGCCGCCATCTGCGACTCGACCCGCTCCGGGTCGTACAGGTCGTCGTCGTCCCACTGGCATACGTAGGGCCCGGTGGCCCGGTCCACCGCCTCGTTGCGCAGTTCGCCGAGCGTCCGCCCCTCCGGAGGGAGCCGGTGATGGCGGATCCGCGGGTCGCCCATCTCCCGGATGTACCGCTCGAGGGCGTCGTCGGTGCCGTCGTCCACGACGACCAGCTCCAGTGCGCGGTACGTCTGCGCACGGAAGCAGGCGATCGCGCGGCTCGCCATCGCCAGGCGGCCCTTGGTCACCATCAGGCAGGACACCGTGGGCGCGGGCGCGCCCGAGGCCCAGCGGCGCCGCTGGGCGTCAGGACCGAGCTGACCGTCGGCGAGCGGTTGCAGCCCCTGGCTCGCCCAGAAGCGGAACCGCCTGCCGGTCGAGATCCGCACTGCACCGGAGTCGTCCCGCACCCAGCTGCCGGACCAGTGGTGCACGGCGTACGCACGCTCGTAGTCGGCTTCCTGAGGGCCGAACAGCTCTGCCGCATACGGGCTCACCTCGGGATAGAGGACTTCCGACCCGAGGACCGTGACCGAGGCGGGCTCCGGGGCGCTGTCGACGGCCCTGGTGAGGAAGAAGGGGCCTGTGGCCTCCAGAGCACCGGGCGCCCTGTGAGCGCCGACCAGCTGCCGGTGCACATGGGCCCAGAAGGGGTGGCCCGGCCGTGACGCGATGAACGCGTTGCCGACGATGCGGCCGAATCCGCTCCGGCGGGCCTGCAGCAGACGCGTGTGAGCCTCGGGTTCGCAGCCGAGGACGAGTTCGCGTCCGTCGAGGAGTGCGTCGACCGGCTTCAGGCACTCGAAGTCCATGTCCACGTAGAGCCCGCCGAAATGATCGAGCAGGAAGTAGCGGATCGCGTCGGCCCGCATGATCGCTTCCGGGTAGCCGTCGTACACCGGCAGGAACCAGGGATAGTGCTCCTGGAGGAAGGCGCGGTTGTCCGCGTCGGTCCACAGCCGGTATCCCCAGCCGGGGTGATGCAGACGCCAGGAATCGACCCACTTGCGCCACTTCTCAGGTACGTCGGTGTCTTTCCAGGTCTGATGGATCAGGGCGGGAATCTTCTCCTGTGTCCGCATGCACGCAGTATGAAGATCCTTTTTGCTTCCCAGTGGCTCCGGCAGCACCTGCCGACCGCACATTCACCCGGGCGGCACCTGGCGAGAATCCGAACAAAGGACGCCGGGCGGACTGGAGACCCTCCAGTCCGCCCGGCGTCCTCGTCCCGCGTCGAGCGCCCGGCGCCTAGCAGCCCAGGAGGCGACCGGCCAGGTACCCCTCGATCTGGTCGAGAGACACGCGCTCCTGCTTCATGGAGTCGCGCTCACGCACCGTCACCGCGTTGTCCTCCAGCGTGTCGAAGTCCACCGTCACGCAGTACGGCGTACCGATCTCGTCCTGGCGGCGGTAGCGGCGGCCGATCGCGCCCGCGTCGTCGAACTCGATGTTCCAGTGCTTCCGCAGCGCCTGCGCGAGGCCCTTGGCCTTCGGCGACAGCTCCGGGTTCCGGGACAGCGGCAGCACCGCGACCTTCACGGGAGCCAGGCGGTGGTCGAGGCGCAGCACCGTGCGCTTCTCCATCTTGCCCTTGGCGTTGGGCGCCTCGTCCTCGACGTACGCGTCGAGCAGGAACGCCAGCATGGTGCGCCCGACACCCGCCGCGGGCTCGATGACGAACGGCGTCCAGCGCTCGCCGGCCTCCTGGTCGAAGTAGGAGAGGTCCTG